>CAYSIP010000201.1:0-5092 GCA_964431055.1 uncultured Corynebacterium sp.
GCAACGGTGGCGACCGAAGCAACGAAGGCGGCGAGGAGGGCAACCGCTCCCGTGGCAACTCCCGTCGTGGTCGTGGCTCCCGTGGCCGCACCGGCGGCCAGGGTGGTGACCGCCAGGGCAACCAGAACGACCGCCAGGGTAACCAGGGCGGCGGCCGCAACCGCCGCAACGTGGTCAAGTCGATGCAGGGCGCCGACCTGACCAAGCGACTGCCGGAGCCTCCTGCGGCCCCGCGCAACGGTCTGCGCATCTATGCGCTCGGCGGAATCTCGGAGATCGGCCGCAATATGACGGTCTTCGAGTACAATAACCGTCTGCTCATCGTCGATTGCGGCGTCCTCTTCCCGTCCTCCGGTGAGCCGGGCGTGGACCTGATCCTGCCGGACTTCGGCCCGATCGAGGACCAGCTGCACCGTGTCGACGCCCTGGTGGTCACCCACGGCCACGAGGATCACATCGGTGCCATCCCGTGGTTGCTCAAGCTGCGCCCGGACCTGCCGATCCTGGCCTCCCGCTTCACGCTGGCCCTCATTGCGGCCAAGTGCAAGGAGCATCGCCAGCGTCCCAAGTTGATCGAGGTCAACGCGGACTCCAACGAGAACCGCGGACCGTTCAACATCCGGTTCTGGAACGTCAACCACTCCATCCCGGACTGCCTCGGCCTGGCCATCAAGACCGGTGCCGGCCTGGTCGTCCACACGGGTGACATCAAACTGGACCAGACCCCGACCGGTGGCCTTCCCACCGACCTGCCGGCGCTGTCCCGCTTCGGCGACGAGGGCGTCGACCTGATGCTCTGCGACTCCACCAACGCCACCACCCCCGGTGTGTCCGGTTCGGAAGCCGACGTCGCCCCGACCATCAAGCGACTGATCAGCGAGGCCAAGCAGCGCGTCATCTTCGCCTCCTTCGCCTCCAACGTCTACCGCGTGCAGGCCGCCATCGACGCCGCCGTGGCCGCCGGCCGCAAGGTCGCCTTCAACGGCCGTTCCATGATCCGCAACATGGAGATCGCCGAGAAGATGGGCTACCTCAAGGCCCCGCGCGGCACGATTGTCTCCATGGACGACGCCGCCAAGATGGCGCCGCACAAGATCCTGCTGATCACCACCGGCACCCAGGGTGAGCCGATGGCGGCGCTGTCGCGCATGGCCCGCCGGGAGCACCGTCAGATCACCGTCCGCGACGGCGACCTGATCATCCTGTCCTCCTCGCTGGTCCCCGGCAACGAGGAAGCGGTCTTCGGCGTCATCAACATGCTCGCCCAGATCGGCGCGACCGTGGTCACCGGTCGCGACGCCAAGGTCCACACCTCGGGCCACGGTTACTCCGGCGAGCTGCTCTTCCTGTACAACGCCGCCCGCCCGAAGAACTTCATGCCGGTCCACGGCGAGTGGCGCCACCTGCGCGCAAACAAGGAACTGGCGATCTCCACGGGTGTTGCCCGCGAGAACGTCGTCCTCGCGCAGAACGGCGTCGTCGTCGACCTGGTCGATGGCCGCGCGCAGGTCGTCGGTCAGATCCCGGTCGGCAACCTCTACGTTGACGGCGTCACCATGGGTGACGTCGACGCCGACGTCCTGGCCGACCGCACCAGCCTCGGTTCCGGTGGCCTGATCTCCATCACCGCGGTCATCGACAACCGCACCGGCCGTCTCCTGGAGGCCCCGGCAGTCCAGACCAAGGGCTTCTCCGAGGACGCGAAGACCATGATGCCTGAGGTTCGCGAGCTGGTGGAGAGCGTCATGAACGACCTCGCCGCGGAGGGTGAGAACGATCCCTACCGCATGGTCCAGCAGCTGCGCCGCAAGGTCTCCCGTTTCGTGGAGCAGAAGTGGCGTCGTGAGCCGATGATCCTGCCGACGGTGGTCCCCATGACCTCCGGCGACGAGACCATCGGCGAGGACGAGGTCGCGTCCTCGTCCCTGCCGTCGCTCTAACCAAGACCCGCGCTGCACCCCGGCATGGCCACCCGCAAGGTGGCTATGCTGGGGTGCATGTCTTTTTCCGCCGCCGAACGCCGCCGCCTCGCTGATCTGCTCCTTCAACTCGGCCCCGACGAGCCGACCCTGTGCGAGGGGTGGAACACCCGCGACATGGCTGTTCACCTGCTGGTACGTGAGACCCGTCCGCTTGCGGCCGCCGGGATGTTCGTCGCCCCCCTGCAGGGCCGGTTGGAGTCTGCCACCCGCGAGGTCACGGGGCGGGATTACGAGGAGGTCGTGCGCGAATGGGCCGCCGGCCCGCCCCGCCGTAGTCCGGTCCGGCTGGTGGATCCGGTCATGAACCTGTCCGAGCACTTCATCCACCATGAGGACGTGCGCCGGGGCGGGGGAGTGGTGGAACCCCGGGACTTCAGCCGGGCCGTGGAGAAGCAGCTGCACCGGGTGCTGTCGGTGATGGCGCCCCGTGCCTTGTCCTCCAGCACCGTTCCGGTGGTCCTCCAGGCCGAGGGGCTGGCCCGCGTGGTCGCCGCCGACAAACGGGGCGTCTCCCCGGACGGTGAGGCCGTGGCCCGGGTCTCAGGGCGGGTGGGCGAGCTGCTGCTGTGGGTTTCCGGCCGGGACGCCGCGCAGGTCGAGCTCAGCGGAGCGACCCATGGGATCAAAATGTCCGGTATGTAGCCTTGACTAATAAGGCGAACACATTTTCGCTCCCGTGTCCGGTGTGGCTGATGTGAAAGGTGGGGTCAGCACCACTAGTCTGGGAGGCATGTCTGTCAGAAGTACGGCGCCTCGCTCAACCAAGCGCCCCACATCGCGCACCCGCGAGAAGGAGCGCAACGCCAAACACACCCGGCCCACCGGCCGGTCCCGTGCGACGGCCGTGGCCCCGGCCACGACTTCCGCACTGCGTGCAGCCGAAACCTCCGAAGAGAGGACCGGCAGCGCCTTCCGTGCCGTCGGAAACGGCCTGGGGACGATCGTCGGGGCCACCGCCCGCGGCGTCGGCAACCTCACCAGGAGTGCCGCCGCCCTCGGCCGTGGCGGAGAGGACACCGATACCCGGGACAACGACAAGCTCAAGACCACCGTGATCAACACCCGGGGGAAGGGGAACGTGAAAGAAGGCAAGAAGGAGTCGAAGAGTCGGAGGAAGCCCACGACGGACAACCCGCGTGGAGCGGGGGAGGCCCGTGACACCGGTGAAGGCAGCGGTGCCGACACTGACGGGCTCGGTCTCGCGCTCATCGGTCTGGCCGCGGTGCTCGGCGCGTCGGTCTGGCTGGACATCGCCGGTCCCATCGGTGCCGCCATCGCGCACGTGACCCACCTCGTCATCGGCGCCGGTGCGCTCATCCTGCCCCTCGCTCTCGTGGGCCTGGCGATCGCGCTGATGCTCGACCTGCGCCAGGACCCCGGCACCCGGGGGCGTGTTGCCCTCGGCGCCACGCTGATCATCGTGTCCATGCTCGGCCTGGTTCACATCTTCGCCGGCGACCCCAGCGACTGGGAGGCGCGTAAGACGGCGGGTGGTGCGGTCGGCGCCTGGACCGGTGGCCTGCTGGCCGCTGGTTTCAGCGGATATGTCGCCGCACCCCTGCTCATTCTCGTCATCGTCTACGGGGCGCTGAAGGTCACGGGCATCACGACCCGCGAGGCCATCGATTACGTGGGTGACCTCGTCCAGGATCTCCGCCGGCCGGGTGAAGGCGCCGACTACCTCGACGACGAGGATGACGACCTCTACGGCCACGTCGCCGACGACGTCGACGACATCGCCGAGGGACGCGGCCGCCGCCCGCGCGCGACGCCCCGCTCGACCTCGCGGTCGACGCGGGCGTCGGGAAGCAGCCGCCGCCCAGCGGCGACCCCCCTGGAGAACTACCCGCTCAACGACTCTGAATACCCCGGAACCGAGGAACAGCAGGAGGCCTTCGAGCACGACACCCAGCACACGCTGTTCTCCGCTCCCGCCGGGAGCGACACCGCACGCACCGCGAAAAAAACCCGCCGCACGAAGCCCCCGGTCCCGGCCGACGTGCCGGACACCGACGAATTCCCGCCCGTCGCCCCCGATGGTTCCGCAGCACCCCGCCCCACCGCGGAACCGGTGGAAGCATCCTCCGACGCGGTCACCGCCTCCCGGGAGGCGATGCGCCAGGCGATCCTGGCACGCTCGGGCAAGGACGCCCCGGCCATCGACGCTGCCGCAGTGCCGGCCGCCACACCCAAGAGCGAGCTGGAGAAAGCCGTCCCAGCGCCCGCCCCGGCACACCGCAAGCCGGAGAGCACCTCCAATTACCAGCTGCCGAGCACCGACCTGCTCATCGACGGTGACCCGCCGAAGACCCGCTCCGCGGCCAACGACCGGATGATCGAGGCGATCACGGACGTGTTTTCCGAGTTCAAGATCGATGCCACGGTCACCGGTTTCTCCCGTGGCCCCACAGTCACCCGTTACGAGGTCGAACTAGGCCCGGGCGTGAAGGTCTCCAAGATCACCAACCTCCAGTCCAACCTGGCGTACGCGGCGGCCACCGACAACGTCCGCCTGCTCGCCCCGATCCCCGGTAAATCCGCCGTCGGTATCGAGGTGCCCAACGCCGACCGTGAGATGGTCCGACTGGCCGACGTCCTGAACGCGCCGTCGGTGCGCGCCAACCACGATCCGATGCAGATCGCCCTGGGCAAGGACATCGAGGGTGAGTTCGTCTCCGCGAGCGTGCAGAAGATGCCGCACCTGCTGGTCGCCGGTTCCACCGGTTCCGGTAAGTCCGCGTTCGTCAACTCCATGCTCGTCTCCCTGCTCACCCGCGCCACCCCGGAGGAGGTACGCCTCATCCTGGTGGACCCGAAGATGGTGGAGCTGACCCCGTACGAGGGAATCCCGCACCTGATCACCCCGATCATCACCCAGCCGAAGAAAGCTTCGGCGGCGCTGCAGTGGCTGGTGGAGGAGATGGAGCAGCGCTACCTGGACATGAAGTCCACGCGGGTGCGCCACATCAAGGACTTCAACCGCAAGGTCAAGGCGGGTGAGATCCAGACACCGGCCGGATCGCAGCGGGAGTACCGCCCGTACCCGTTCATCGTCTGTGTCGTCGACGAGCTCGCCGACCTGATGATGACCGCACCGAAGGAGATCGAGG
>CAYSIP010000202.1:0-5067 GCA_964431055.1 uncultured Corynebacterium sp.
CCGTCTTCGGGGTCAAGGACTCACTGGTCAAGACCTTCGAGGAACAGCCTGCCGGGAGTCCGACGCCGAATGGTCGCGACCTGGGCGATACGACCTGGGCGCGGTGCCGCTTCGACATCGTCCTCGCCCCCGCCAACCCCCTGCCTGAGGAGAACTGATCATCATGACCACCACCACTTCCGCTGATTTCACCACCGACGTCTTCATTGTGGGCTCCGGTCCCGCCGGCTCCTCGGCCGCGCTGTTCCTGTCCACCTACGGCATCGACTGCGTCGTGGCCAGCAAATACTCCAACACCGCCAACACCCCACGTGCACACATCACCAACCAGCGCACCGTGGAGCTCATGCGGGACATGGGCATCGAGGACCAGATCAAGGCTGCTGAAGTCCCGCACCACATGATCGGGGAGACGGTCTTCTGCACCGCCATCAACGGGGAAGAATTCGGACGCGTCCGGTCCTGGGGCACCGGCCCGGACCGGGAGGGCGAGTACCTCGCCGCCTCCCCCTCACTCAACTGTGACCTTCCCCAGACCCACTTCGAACCGATCCTGGTGCGCAACGCCATGGAACGCGGTGCGGTCTTCCGGTGGAAGACCGAGTACGTCTCCCACACCCAGGACACCGACGGCGTGCACACCGTGGTGCGCGACCGGCTGACCGGGCAGACCTACACCGTGCATTCCAAGTACCTCATCGGTGCTGATGGCGGGCGTTCCCATATCGCCGCTGACCTGCAGCTGCCCATGGACGGGCAGATGGGGGTCTCGGGGTCCATGAACATCCACTGCGACATGGACCTGACGCAGTACTGCCAGGATCGCCAATCCTCCCTGTACTGGGTGCTCCAGCCCGGAGCTTCGGTCGGTGGCATCGGCCTGGGTCTGGTGCGCATGGTTCGGCCCTGGAATGAGTGGCTGGTCACCTGGGGTTATGACATCAACCAACCGCCGCCGGAGATGGATGAGGCCAAGGCCGCGGACATCGTGCGCAACCTGGTCGGCATTCCGGATCTGGACGTCAAGGTCCACCACTGGTCGTTGTGGACGGTCAATGACACCTATGCCACGGAGAACATGAAGGGCCGCGTGCTGTGTGTCGGTGATGCCGTGCACCGCCACCCGCCGAGCAACGGGCTGGGGTCGAACACCTCCATCCAGGACTCCTACAACCTCGCCTGGAAGCTGGCCATGATCCTCCAGGGCAAGGCCGGCGAGGAGCTCATCGACTCCTACCAGGAGGAACGCGTCCCGGTGGCGCGGCAGATCGTGCGCCGCGCGAACAAGTCCATCACCGAGTTCAGCCATGTGCTTGACGCCCTCGGCATCGACCCGACCGATGACGATGAAACCATGCAGGCGGCGATGGACGTGCGCAAGCAGCCCACCAAGGAGGGCGAACGCCGCCGCCAGGCGCTGAACGAGGCCCTGGAGATCAAGAACTACGAATTCAACGCTCTGGGTGTGGAGATGGGGCAGCGCTACGAGTCGAGTGCGGTCGTCTCCGACGGCACCCCGTGGCCGGTCCAGGACACCGATCCGGAGCTGCATTATCAACCCACGACGAATCCGGGCGCGCTCCTGCCACATGCCTGGTTGAGCCCGCGCAACCCGGCTGCACCGAAGGTTTCCACCCTTGACATCTGCGGCGGGGGACACTTCACGATCATCACCGGCACCAACGGCCAGGCCTGGGTGGATGCGGCCAAGAACCTGTCACAGGAGCTGGGTTTTGAGATCCCCGCCTTCAAGATCGGCCCGGACCAGGACTACACCGACACCTACGGGGATTGGATGCGACTCCGTGAGATCGACGATGACGGGTGTCTGCTGGTCCGCCCCGACAACCACGTCGGTTACCGAGAGGCACGCCTGGTGGCGGATCCCACCTCAGCGCTTCGTGACGCCCTCGAAACCGTGTTGCACCTCAACCGTGGGAGCGGTGCGGAGCGACGGATCGAAGATGGGGAGGTCCTGCGATCGGCTCACCGCGAGCTGCAGGCTGTGGATGCGCAGTGACTGATTGTCAGGAATGCATGCCCCAGGGTTCCTGGACCGCGGCTTCGGTGCAGGAACCCTGGGGAGTTTGCGCGTTCTGTTGAAATAGGCGCGGAACGTCCCTCGGTCAGTTGCTCATCAACGGCAGTCACAGCATCAGAACAGCATCTACTCCACCAACCGCAACCGGATTGGCCCGCGGGCAGTCGCAACGTCGACGACCTCACCCTTCTGGGCCACCTCGAGTACGCCGTCGGCCGCCAGCTTTTCCGCCGCCTGACGGGCGGGTTCCATGAGGGCCCGCCAGTCGCCTTCCTCACCCGCGACGGCCCGGGCAGCCTCGCTGGGGCAGATCGTCTTTCCCGGATCCCGGTGGGAGAGGAGATTGAGGATGACGGTGGAAAGCTGCTGTTGAAATCCCTCGGGCATAGGGTGATTCTGCCAGAAAACCGGGGGTGCCTCCCTAATCTTTCATCGGGGAATGAATCCGGGGTTGGGGTGTTCAAGGCCTTCCGGACCGCTGACCCGGATGAGGGTTTGAGAAGGAAATGACTGGTGAAGGATAGAAAAAGCTACCTTTCGGGAGCCCTTCTTTGCGCCTGAACCCCACAAGAAAAAGGAGTGATCTAGAAAACCACGTGAGTTACAGTGAGCACCACATCACACCACCTCTTGACTCGGGGGGTGGAGTAATCTAGGTTAGCCTTACCTTAAATGGAGGAGCCTGATGATCGCCCACACTTCTTACGCGGAAAATCTCGCCCGTCGCATCCTCGCCGGAGCCGGCGGGTTGTCCTTGGTGCCGTACCAGATTGATCCCGAAGCCCACGTCTCCGTCCTGGCGCACGGAATCGACGCACACGGCCGGGTCATCGTCATGTGCACCGCCGACGAGGCAGAGTATATGGGCAACGTGGCCGTCCGGGTGGACAGTGTCAAGAAGGCGCTGGAATTCGACGTCGACATCACCGTCGCCAGCCTTCACGCCCTGGCGAACATCGTCTGGCTCGAACCCGGCGAGGCAGTGGAGGGTTTTGCTTACGAGTCGGCTCCGCACCTGCGGTTCGGTGTCCTGGAGCTCGAGACCATCTACGTCCGTGACCCGCACGGGACCACCAAGTGCGACTTCGCTGATCTTGTCGATGGGGGAGGGGGGTCGGCCGCTTCTTTCAGTGAGCTCGACGCCCGTGAGGAGATTGACCGTCTCAGCCCCGCCCAGCTGTCGGGGCTCGTGGCCGGCGTTTCCATGGGAGTGCTGCCGGGATTCGTGCTGGCTGATCGTGAGCTGCCGCTGTGCGCCAGCCACCGGAACAGCATGTGGGTCGCTGATATCGACCGTCATGGCGTCGTCCTGTTCGAGGCCGGTGAAAGCCACACGACCACTGCGCTGATCCGCTTCCCGGAGCAGGTTGATTCCCTCGTGGACCTGGCCAGGGCGGTTGACGCTCTGGCCGACCAAGTCTCGGCCTGACACCGCCCAACGCACCTCTGGGTGTCGGTAACCGGAAAACGCGCGGGGCCCGGGGCTCGGACCGCGTGCGTTCTGGCGGGTGGGATGAAACGGGCAGGTGGTTCGAATCTGCGAACCCCTGCTCAGCGGGCGGTGTAGTCGGCGCAGTTCGCGGTGGAACCCACGATGCTGATGCTGCCGGCGGCGCACATCAGATCCTTGTTGTGGGCGCAGTCGAGACGGTGGCAGGCGCCGACCTCGCTGTCGGCGTCCGAGACGCCGGCGCGGATGTCGAGAGTGGAGAAGGTGCCGCAGACGGCGTCAGTCTCACCGCCGACGGTGATGGCGTAGGCGTTACAACCGCCCTCGGCGTTGAAGGCACAGGCGGTGGTGGTGCAGGAAGAAACCTTGGTGATCGTGGACATGGGGATCAGCTCCTGATTCAGTGCATTTCCTGAAAGGTATCGCGCATCTGACAGAACCCATCATAAGGCCGATGACCTGCGCAAACCAGGAAGGTAAGGCTAGCTAAAAAGTGTGAATCCGGTTAATTCACCTGCCGTCCGGCGGTGATCAATCTGCTGATCACTTGAGGTTCAGATTTGCCCGCATTGGGGGAGGTGTCCCTGTGGCCCGAGGGGGGCTAGCGTGAACTCGGGACGTGGGGGGCGGCGGGCAGGGCGGGTGGGGGGCAGGGTTGCTTGCGGGGGCGCAGTCACCCCCGAAATTTCGGCATAAATCACGTTCTTCTGCGACTTGAGCTGGCCGAATACCACTTTCCCTCGACTCCCCCGAAGGTGAGCCACTTCATCGTGGGGGTGCTCTATTGCCTGGGGCACACGGAAAATAGTTTGATGGAGGGAATTTGGTATCACCTTGACCGCCTGGGTGCCTCCTTTCCGATGCTCCCGGGCGCCGATGTACTTCGGTGAGAAACGGAGCAATTTGTGAGAACACGAGGACCCCTCGTCGCCGGCCTGGCTGCGGTCCTGTCCCTTGGATTGGCGTCGTGCGCCGATCTGGGCGGACTGGACCTGCAGACGGTCGGGGCACCCGACAAGACGACCTACGTCAAGCTCGCCCTGAACCAGTCGGAGAGCCACCCCAGCTTCATCGCGCTGGACAATCTCTCCGAGCGTTTCGAGGACCGGACCGACGGCCGCTGGAAGATCGAGATCTTCCCCAATGAGCAGCTGGGTTCGCAGCAGGAGGTGCTGCAGTTCGTGAAGTCCAGCGCCATCGAGATGGCGATCGTCTCCGGAACCCAGCTGGAGAACCTGAGCAAGGATTTCCAGGTGCTCAACATGCCCACCACCTTCAGCTCGGTGGACCACCAGATGTCGGTCATCCGTGACCAGGATCTGATGGAACCGCTGTTCACCAGTCTGGAGGACTCCGAGAACATCTCCGTCATCGGTGGCTTCACGCAGGGCACCCGCAGCATCTACACCAAGGACGCACCGGTGCTCACCCCCGCTGATCTGGAGGGGCAGAAGATCCGCGTGCAGGAATCGGAGATGCACATCCGCATGATCGAGCTGATGGGTGGCGCGGCCACCCCGTTGTCCTACGGCGAGGTCTACACCGCCATCCAGTCGGGCGTGCTCGACGGCGCGGA
>CAYSIP010000203.1:0-5051 GCA_964431055.1 uncultured Corynebacterium sp.
GCCGACCGCGAAGGACCGCGAGATCCGCGTCTTCAGCGTCCTCAACTGCGAGGCCGAGGTCGGCGTGTGCGCCAAGTGCTACGGCCGTGCGCTTGCGGAGAGCCGCAGCGTGCAGATCGGCGAGGCGGTCGGCATCGTCGCCGCCCAGTCGATCGGCGAGCCCGGCACCCAGCTGACCATGCGTACCTTCCACCAGGGTGGCGTCGGTGGCGACATCACCGGCGGTCTGCCGCGTGTGCAGGAGCTGTTCGAGGCCCGTGTTCCCAAGAACCGCGCCCCGATCGCCTCTGTCGCCGGCACCGTGCACCTGGAGGACGAGGGCAACTTCTGGACCCTGACGGTCACCCCGGATGACGGCGGTGACGACGTGGTCTACGAGAAGCTGTCCAAGCGCCAGGGCCTGGCACAGGTCCGTCGCCCGATGGAGAACAACCCGTCGGCGATGATCGAGCGCACCCTGCGTGAAGGCGACCGCGTCGAGGTGGGCGACCGCCTGCTGCGCGGCCCCGCCGACCCGCATGACGTGCTCGAGGTCCTCGGGCGCCGTGGCGTGGAGAAGCACCTGATCGATGAGGTCCAGGCCGTCTACCGGACCCAGGGTGTGGCCATCCACGACAAGCACATCGAGATCATCATTCGCCAGATGCTGCGTCGAGGCACCGTCATCGACGCCGGTTCCACCGAGTTCCTCCCCGGAACCCTGGTGGACCTGTCGGAGGCGAAGCAGGCCAACGCCGCCGCCATCGGCGACAGTGGCCAGCCCGCCGAGCTGCGTTCGGAGATCATGGGCATCACCAAGGCCTCCCTGGCCACGGAGTCCTGGCTCTCGGCCGCCTCCTTCCAGGAGACGACCCGTGTGCTCACCGACGCCGCGATCAACAAGCGCTCCGACAAGCTCATCGGGCTCAAGGAGAACGTGATCATCGGTAAGCTGATCCCGGCCGGTACGGGCATTTCCCGCTACCGCAACATCTCCGTCAAGCCGACCGAGGCGGCCCGCAACGCCGCCTACTCGATCCCCACCTACGGGGACTCGATCTACGGCGATGACGGTTACGCCGAGTTCACCGGTGCCTCGGTGCCGCTGGACGAGGAGTTCGGCATGTAGGTCGGCCGGTAATCTGGCATCCGGTCTGCCTGATGATTGAAGGGCCCCGGTGCCCCACCTTCACGGTGGGGTGCCGGGGCCCTTCGGCATTCCAGAAACAAGCAGAATTCAATGATGGATGAGGGAAAGGGTGGGTGGGGTCCACGGCAGGTGTCTTGGCCCGCCGGTGTACAGGGGCGACGGGTTGAAAGATGAAGATCAGTTGGTGGAGTCCCGCCGGGCGCGACGGACGGAGACGCCACCCATGATGGCCAGGCCGCGCACCTTGACTACCGGGGCGTCGGCGGGCAGGTCGCGCATTTCGATGGTGACGTCGTCGTCCTCCTCGATCTCGAAGGCCCCCATGACGCCGATGCCGTCGTTGACCACCCGCACGTCCTCCGGCACCACCACATCGACCCCACCCATCAGGGCGATGGCGGTGATGACCGTTTCCGGGCCCTGGAAGCGGGCGCGTCGCAGGTCCACCTCGGTGCCGGCCATGACGGCCGCCGTGACATGCTCGGGGGCAACCAGCCAGTCACCGCGTTTTTCGCTGGCGCCCATCAGGGCGAAAGTGAAGGACTGCCCACCCGGCTCGCCGGTGACCTGGCGGCGTGCGAGGTCGTGACCCGGGACGCGGTCGGGTGACGGGCGCACGGGATCGGGGGAGGGGTCGGGGCGGAGTGCCGGCAGCTGGCCATCGAGGACCCGGGCGGGATGGGGCATCAGATCGCTCAGGGTGGCCAGCAGCTCGTCGTGGTGGCGGGCCTCCCACACCTGCTTCGTGCGGTCGTCGAATTCCTCGTAGTCCAGCTGGCCCCGGGAGAATGCCTCGCTGAGGGCGGCGGCGACCCGGTTGCGGTCGTCGTCACTGGCCCTCATCCGGGGAGAATCACCCTCGCTCATGGTCTGATCCTACGTCGGCAAATTCCGCCATGCAGGGTCTTTGCCGCTTAATCGGGAGCGTCGCGGGGTACCCGCCGGACCGATATGGCGCCCATGAGGCCCAGGCCGCGGACACGAACGACCGGGGCGTCATCCGGCAGCTCGTGCTGGGAGACAGTGACGTCACCCTCCCTGCGGACCTCAAAGGACCCCAGTATCCCGATGCCGTCACCGAGGACGCGGATGTCTTCCGGGACGAGGATCTCCACCGAACCCATCAGTCCGAAAGCCCAGATGGTGGTCTCCTGGGCGGAGAGGCGGGCGCGCCTGAGGTCGAGGACGGTGCTGCCCATCAATCCCAGCGAGGTGTGGCCGCGGCCCAGCAGCCAGTCACCGCGCTTCTCGGACACGCCCATCATGGCGAAACTGATCGCCTGCCCGCCCGGCTCACCGGTGACCTGCCGCCGGGCCAGCCAACCTTCGGTACCTGCCGACGTGCCACGGAGACCGGGTTCGGCGGCCGGGCGAACGGCGGGCGGGGGAGCGTCGAGGGCGGCGGCGGGATCCGGCACCAGGTCGGTCAGGACGGTGAGCAACTCGTCCCGGTACCGGAGCTCCCACACCTTCTTCGCGCGTTCATCGAATTCCTCGTAGTCCAGCTGGCCATTGGAGAATGCCTCGCTGAGGGCGGCGGTGACGCGCTCGCGATCACCGTGGGAGGCCCGCATCCGGGACGCGTCTTCCTCGCTCATGTACCTGATCCTACGGTGCTCCGGACATGCTGGGAAGGGGATTTGGTGGCAGTTGGGGACAGCCACAGGGGCAACGGGCCGCGCAGGGTGATCGATTATGCGCCGGGAGGGATTTTGGTGTAGCGGTCCCGCTGCTGTAGCATCTAACCCTAGTCCCACGTCTCCATGGTGGGAGCCTGACTTTTCCCGGTAGGCCAGCGAAAGCGGCTGACTGGGTTTCGCCTGTTTAAAAGCAAACCGCGGTGAATCAAGGAAAATCAGGCGAGGAATACGTAATTTTTCTCGGTCGGCATCTCCGGCCGGATATGCCGATCAATACAGAAAGACGGTTCATGCCCACTATTCAGCAGCTGGTCCGTAAGGGCCGCCACAGCAAGAAGGCCGGTACCGCCACCGCGGCACTGAAGGGATCTCCCCAGCGTCGTGGCGTGTGCACCCGCGTCTACACCACCACCCCGAAGAAGCCGAACTCCGCTCTGCGTAAGGTCGCCCGTGTGCGCCTGACCACCGGCATCGAGGTTTCCGCCTACATCCCCGGCGAGGGCCACAACCTGCAGGAGCACTCCATGGTGCTCGTCCGCGGCGGACGTGTGAAGGACCTCCCGGGTGTCCGCTACAAGATCGTCCGCGGCGCCCTCGACACCCAGGGTGTCAAGGACCGCAAGCAGGCCCGTTCCCGCTACGGCGCCAAGAAGGGACAGTAATCAATGCGTAAGTCTGCAGCTCCGAAGCGTCCCGTCGTCAAGGATCCGGTCTACGGCTCCGACCTGGTGACCATGCTGGTCAACAAGATCCTGGTCGACGGCAAGAAGTCCACCGCCGAGCGTATCGTCTACGGTGCCCTCGAGCAGTGCCGCGAGAAGACCGGCACCGAGCCGGTCGGCACCCTCGAGAAGGCCCTGGGCAACATCCGCCCGGACCTCGAGGTCCGTTCCCGCCGTGTCGGTGGCGCCACCTACCAGGTGCCGGTCGAGGTCCGTCCGGGCCGCTCCACCACCCTGGCTCTGCGTTGGCTGGTCACCTTCACCCGCCAGCGCCGCGAGAACACCATGGTTGAGCGTCTCGCCAACGAGATCCTGGACGCCTCCAACGGTCTCGGCGCCTCCGTGAAGCGCCGCGAGGACACCCACAAGATGGCCGAGGCCAACCGCGCCTTCGCCCACTACCGCTGGTAGTCCGCCAGATGTACATGGCCCACTCGACGATTCCGCTGCACTCCCGTGTCACCTGCCTTACCGCGGTGCCGGGCTGCCGCGCCGTCGAATGGGCCATTCTTCTTCCGCGGTGAATCCTCTCCACCGCCGGCGCATTTTTTCCGGGTGCCGGAGGCGGGGAGATTGACGCACCACGTACCGTCAGACCGGGTAAATCTTCTCCGGTACTGCCAGTGCGGCCAACTAATGGCAAGATTGAACGAGAACTATCCACAGGCGGCGTTCCTGGTGCCTGAACCATGACGTCCACGAGCAACAAGTTGGGGTAAGACTGTGGCACAAGAAGTGCTTAAGGACCTGAACAAGGTCCGCAACATCGGCATCATGGCCCACATCGATGCCGGTAAGACCACCACCACCGAGCGCATCCTCTTCTACACGGGTATCAACCGCAAGGTCGGCGAGACCCACGACGGTGCCTCCACCACTGACTGGATGGAGCAGGAGAAGGAGCGTGGCATCACCATCACCTCCGCCGCGGTCACCTGTTTCTGGGACCACAACCAGATCAACATCATTGATACCCCGGGTCACGTCGACTTCACCGTCGAGGTCGAGCGTTCCCTGCGTGTCCTGGATGGCGCTGTCGCCGTCTTCGACGGCAAGGAGGGCGTCGAGCCCCAGTCCGAGCAGGTCTGGCGTCAGGCCGCCAAGTACGACGTCCCGCGCATCTGCTTCGTCAACAAGATGGACAAGCTGGGCGCTGACTTCTACTACACCGTCGGCACCATCGTCGATCGTCTCGGTGCCAAGCCGCTGGTCATGCAGCTGCCGATCGGCGCCGAGGATGACTTCAACGGCGTCGTCGATCTGCTCCAGATGAAGGCCCTGATGTGGCCGGGCAAGACCGAGATCGGTACCGAGGCCATCGTCGAGGAGATCCCCGCTGATCTCCAGGAGAGGGCCGAGGAGTACCGCGAGAAGCTGCTCGAGACCGTCGCCGAGTCTGACGAAGAGCTCATGGAGAAGTACTTCGGTGGCGAGGAGCTCACCATCGAGGAGATCAAGGGCGCCATCCGCAAGATGACCGTCAACTCCGAGATCTACCCGGTTTTCTGTGGCACCGCCTACAAGAACAAGGGCGTTCAGCCCCTGCTCGACGCCGTCATC
>CAYSIP010000204.1:0-5010 GCA_964431055.1 uncultured Corynebacterium sp.
TCTTCCGCGCGAACCGCATCCACTTCGCCCCGGGCAAGGCCGCCAACGCCGGCGGCGTGGCCACCTCCGCGCTGGAGATGCAGCAGAACGCCTCGCGTGACTCCTGGTCCTTCGAGTACACCGACCAGCGCCTGCACCGGATCATGTCCAAGATCTACCGCACCATGTCCAACACCGCCCGCGAGTACGGCCACGAGGACGATTACGTCCTGGGTTCCAACATCGCCGGCTTCAAGAAGGTCGCGGACGCGATGCTCGCCCAGGGTGTCATCTAGCCTTCTTCCGGGCTGCTGAGAAGGAAACAGGTTTCCCTGCTCTCCGCAGCAGGGAAACGACATCCGGGTCGTCTACGATGAGGGCATGTACCGAGTTTTTGAGGCCCTCGATGAACTGAACCAGACCCTGGAGCAGGCCTATGGCGTGCCCATGACCTCCAACTGCATGGTGCCGCGCAATGACATGCTCGCGCTTCTCGACGATCTGCGTAACGCCCTGCCCGTCGAGATCGACGACGCCCAGGACGTCCTGGACAAGCAGGAGGAGATCCTGCGCGGCGCCGAGGAACGGGCCCGGAACATGGTCGCCGAGGCGGAGGGCCAGGCCGATGACATCGTGGCCCGCGCCCGGGAGGACGCCGACGCCATGGTCGCTGACGCGGAACGCCACGCCTCCGCCCTGATGGCGAAGGCCGAGGATGACGCGGACCATCTGGTCAGCTCGGCCCGTCGGGAAGCCGACGACACCGTCAACCGGGCGCAGGCCGAGGCCGAGCGACTCATCACCGACGGCAACGAGTCCTACCGCCGCAGCGTTGACGAGGGCATCGCGGAGCAGGAACGCCTGGTCTCCGAGACCGAGATCGTCCGCCGCGCCAACGACGAGGCACACCGCATCGTCAACGCCGCGCACGTCGATTCCGAGCGTCTGCGCACCGAGTGCGATGAGTTCGTGGAGGGCAAACTCGCGGACTTCGAGGAGTCACTGACCGGGGTGCTGCGCACCGTCACCCGGGACCGTCAGGCCCTGCGTCGGGGGGCAGGTGTATCTCGGCGCCGAACCGAGTAAGCTTTAAAGGCTATGACTTCACCTTTTGTCTTCAATATCGCAGGCCTCACCGACTTCGCGCAGCGCACCCAGACCGGACCCAACCCCACGCGGATCGGGCCGGAGATGATCGGCCTCGCGGAAGGCGAGGAGGTCACCGTCGAGGCCACCCTCTCCCAGCTGGGCGGGGGAGTGCTCGTCGACGCGGATGTCCGCGGACGCCTGACGGGGCAGTGCGTGCGCTGTCTCACCGAACTCCACCCCGAGCTTGAGCTGCACGTCAGCCAGGTGTTCTCGGTCTCCCCTGATTTCGTCACCGGCGAGGAGGGGGATGAAGCCGATGACCTGCCGGAGGTCGTCGGCGACAAGATCGACCTGCTCCAGACGGTCATCGATGAGGCGGGCCTGACCCTGCCCTTCAACCCCACCTGCGAGGGCGGGTGCGAGGAGACCGACACCCCGGCACCGGACGGGGTCTCCGGCGAGTTCAAGCCGGTCGACCCGCGGTGGACGGACCTGGAGAAGTTCCTGTGAATCGCCGTCGCAACCGGCCCAGCGGGGAGGAGGCGCTGGAGACTGCCTTCCGCGCGGTCGACCACACCCCGCTCCTTAACGCCCTCGGGGTCGCCGTCAACGATGAGCTCCTGCGTCTCGCGCTGACCCACCGCAGCTTCGCCAACGAGAACGGCAACCTGCCCAACAACGAGCGTCTCGAGTTCCTCGGCGATGCCGTCCTCGGCCTGTCCGTGGCCACGCGGCTCTACAGCCAGTACCCCTCACGCCCGGAATCGGACATCTCGAAGATGCGGGCCTCCATCGTCTCCCGCTACGGCCTCGCCGACGTCGCCCGGGAGATCAACCTCGGCCGGCACATCCTGCTGGGCAAGGGTGAGCTGGTCACCGAGGGGCGCGGCAAGGACTCCATCCTCGCCGACACCACGGAGGCCCTGCTGGGTGCCATCTACCTGCAGTACGACTTCGACACCGCCCGGGATGTCGTCCTGCGCCTGTTCAAGGAGAAGATCGACGCGGCGTCGGCAAGCAACATCCACCGCGACTGGAAGACCAACCTCCAGGAACGCGCCGCCGAGTTGAAGTACCCGATGCCGGTGTACCAGGCGACGTCCACCGGCCCGGAGCATGACCTGACCTTCTCCGCCTCCGTCACGGTCAACGGCATCGAGCTGGGCACCGGCGTCGGACCGAGCAAGAAGGTCGCTGAGCAGGCCTCCGCCCGCAAGGCCTTCCTGACCCTCCGGGAGGATCCCCGTGCCGGAACTCCCCGAGGTTGAGGTCGTCCGCCGGGGCATGGCCGACCATCTCCTCGGCGGAGTCTTCGAGCAGGTCGAGGTGCTCCATCCCCGGGCCAACCGGGGGCAGGATGCGCCGCTGGATGCCCTGCTGACGGGCGCGACCATCCACGATGTCCGCCGCCGCGGCAAATACCTGTGGTGCGATCTGGGGGATGCGGCGCTGTTCGTCCACCTCGGGATGAGCGGGCAGATGCTCATCGGGGAACCGGGTGCGTGCACGTCGAAACACCTGCGCATCCGCTCCGAGGTCAGCGGCCGGGAGCTGGCTTTTGTTGATCAGCGCACCTTCGGCCGCTGGCTGTTCACCCCGCTTGTCGACGGCGTGCCCCAGCCCGTCGCGCACATCGCCCTGGATCCGCTGGAGCCGGGTTTCGACGTCGTCGCCACCGCCCGCCGTATCCGGCAGAAGCGTTCGGCGATCAAATCGGTGCTCCTGGACCAGACCGTGGTCAGCGGCATCGGCAACATCTACGCAGATGAGGCCCTGTGGCAGGCCGGGATCCTCCCGACCCGTCGGGCCTCGAGCCTGCGGCAGCGCGATGTGGTGGCGCTTCTCGACGCCGCCGCCGACGTCATGCGCCGCGCCCTCGATGCCGGCGGCACCAGTTTCGATGCGCTCTACGTCAACGTCAACGGCGCCTCCGGATACTTCTCCCGTTCGCTCAACGCCTACGGCCGGGAGGGAGAGCCCTGCCGACGCTGCGGCGGACCGATCCACCGGGTGTCCTTCCAGAACCGTTCGACGCACTACTGTCCCGCCTGCCAGACCCTCTAGGAGAACAGTCTTCGATGAAACGTCTCGTCGCCCATGTCAACGGACACGTCCAGGGGGTGGGTTTCCGCTGGTGGACCCGCACGCAGGCGCTGGAACTCGGGCTGAGCGGTTCGGCCACCAACCTCGCCGACGGCCGCGTCCGCGTGACCGCGGAAGGCCCGGAGGAAGCAGTCGCGGAGCTGCTGCGCCGGTTGCCCTCCGGACCGGGCAGCGTGGACGAGGTGGCCCGGGAGTGGGCTGCGCCGGTGGGGGAGAAGGGCTTCGACACCTTCTGACCCTGACCGCAGAGGGGCACAGGCCAGAGCAGTGGCGGAGGCCAGCTGAATCTCGCTTCCGGTGTCCCCTTGTGATTGGTCATGGTCATCCCGGCAGTGGTTTCTGCTGGGGTGCCGTCGGTGCCCCCGCGGGCGCTCACCGTCAGCGTGGGAGTCAGGAGGAGAGCGGCGAACATGAGGCTATGTTTCCCTGTCGGGGCCGCGGCTCCTGAATACCCCTGGGGATCTGCACCAGCGGTGCGGGACATCCCGCGGGAGGATCAGGTCAGGCGCAGGTCCGTGATACAGGTGGCAGCATCGGCCGTGGTGGAGAAGTCGGTGGTTCCGGTGCGCCCCTGATGGGTGACCTCAATCGTGCCGGCTGCGTCGGCGGGGAGCCAGAAACCGATGAAGCCGTTGTCGAAGGTGGTCGTCTCCTCCTCGACCAGTACCTCGCCGGACGCCCCATCGGTGATCGTGACCCGGATGTTCTCGTGGGAGAGCTCGCCCAGACAGGTGGTCAGGCTGTGGTAGAAGCAGTCGTGGGTGCGGGAGGTGTAGGGGGCGATCGACACGTAACTCAGGTCCTCTGGCAGCCCGAGGATCACTTCCTGCTCTTCGTCCGAGAGCACCAGCTCGTCGGGGCGCACCGAGGCGATCAGGTCGGTGGGGCGTTCGGTGACCTCCTGCCGGTCGAGGTGGTCGATGATCCCCCGCACGTCCCCCTCCGCCAGGCCGTGGGTGGCCAGGAACTGCTCCGGGCTGGCCTGCGTGGCGGGGGCTGGGCCGGAATCGGCTGTCGAGCACCCTGTCAGGGTGAGGGCGAGGATGGCGGCGACGATCGCTGCTCGTTTCACGTCAATCTCCTTGGGTCGTGACCAGACCGGGCTGGGACACCGCCCGGGGGTCGACGTCCTGTCTTTCTCTAGCATGGCCTGGCGGGGGCCCGGAAATCGGGGGCCCTAACCGAGGGGCTGAACAAGGGGAATACCGGGTCGAGTTGATGAGCTGGGCATCCCGGAAGCACGGGGCCGCAGTGGGAGGTGATGCACTTCCACCTGTCTGAGGGCTGGTATCGGTCTGACGATTATCCCGGCCCCGATGGAAGCACACGGTGGAAACCTCACCGCGACCTCCTGCGGACAGGGGCCACTCACGGGCCCGAAAGATACCCCTACAGGGTATATGATGAGGGTGTGGATATTCCGCAACCAGTGCTGTCCTCACCGTAGCTGTCCGCCCGGTCATCGACCAGGCCGTTTACACCGTCTCCACTTCCGGACTCATCCCCTCCATATCGCCCCGGGACAAGGACGAACAGAAGGAGCGTCATGACCACCCCTGCCCATCACGATGACCACCACGCCAACGCCGACACCCACGGTCAGGCGATGCCCGACCCCCATCCCCACTCCGCCCTGGACGAGGCACACCACCTGCCCAGGCCGGGTGGGCACACGGACCATCATGATGACCACCACGTCCACGGCCACGGCGAGCACGCCGGCCACAGCGTGGCGATGTTCCGCAGCCGGTTCTGGTGGTCGCGGCTGCTGTCAGTGCCCGGCGTCATCTTCAGTCCCATGGTCGCCCATCTGCTCGGTTACCAGCTTCCGGTGTTCCC
>CAYSIP010000205.1:0-4997 GCA_964431055.1 uncultured Corynebacterium sp.
GCAGCGGGGTCCAGATCGGGCCGGGGGCGACGGCGTTGACGCGGATGCCCTTCGGGGCCAGCTGCTGCGCCAGGCCCTTGCTGAGGTTGTTCATCGCTGCCTTGGTCATGCCGTAATGCAGCAGGACCGGCGGCGGCTGGTACGCGACCACCGAGGAGGTGAAGATGATCGCGGAACCGGGTTGCAGATGCTTGATGGCGGCCTTGGTCACCCGGAAGGAACTGTAGATGTTGGACTTCATCGTCGCGTCGAACTCGTCATCGGGGATGTTCTCGATCCCGTCGAACCAGATCTGCCGGCTGGCGTTGTTGACCAGGATGTCCAGCCCGCCGAAGGCCTGGACGGTCTCCTCGACGATCTTCTCGCACTGCTCGAGTTCCTGCAGGTCACCGGGTAGCGCCAGTGCCTTCTGGCCGGCGTCCTCGATCGCCTTGATCACCCGTTCAGCGTCGCGCTCCTCTTCGGGGAGGTAGGCGATGGCGACGTCCGCGCCCTCACGGGCATAGGCGATCGCCGTGGCGGCGCCGATGCCGGAGTCTCCGCCGGTGATCAGGGCGCGGCGGCCCTTGAGCCGGCCGTTGCCTTTATAGGTCTCCAGACCGATGTCGGCCAGGGGGGTCATCTCGACATCGAGACCGGGGTGCTCCTGGACCTGTTCCGGCGGGTTGACCTTGGGGAACATTGTCCGTGGGTCGTTCAGGGAAGCCATGGAAGAATCCCTCCTCGCAGTTGTTGGTGTCGGGTTAACGTCTGCGTCACCCGAGGGTAGCGAAATGACTTCTTCCGCGAGCCGGCCGAAGTGGGCGTATAATTCCGCCGCCGACGCTCTGCGTCAACCGGACTGATTGCCTGGTAAGGATGAGGTATGGCCCCTGCCCTGAATCTGTCCTTCTCCCTGCTCGACCGCGCTAACAGCAATGCCGGTGACACCGACGCCGAGGCGCTGCGGGCCGTGGTTGACCGGGCCCGGCGCGTCGACGAGCTCGGTTACCGGCGGATCCTCGTCGCCGAGCATCACGGCGTCCCGGGCATTCCCGGTTCCTCGCCCGCGGTGCTCGCGGCGGCGGTGGCCTCGGCGACGACGTCGATACGTGTAGGCACCGGCGGCATCATGCTGCCCAACCATCAGCCACTGGTGGTGGCGGAGCAGATCGCGACGCTGGAGGCGCTTTACCCGGGGCGCATCGACGCCGGCATCGGCTCGTCGGTGGGGTTCACCGAACCCGTCCGCAAGGCACTGCGCCAGCGCGACCCACTCGGCGCCAAGGCCCGTTACCCCGAGGACCTGGAGGAGCTGCTGAGCTTTCTGCGTGGCGACGCCCCCGTCACGGCCCGCCCCGTCAATGACGCCGCCACGCCCGTGTATCTGCTCGCGGGTTTCCGTTCGGTGATGCTGGCCGCGAAGCTCGGCCTGGGGGTGATCATCGGCGGACCCTCGCTCCTCGACCGCGAAGCGGACGTGCACGAGGGCCTGCGCCGGTACCGGGAGGAATTCACGCCGTCGGCATTCCACGACGTCCCGCACGCGATCGCCTCCCTCAATATCGCCGTCGCCGACACGGAGGGTGCGGCCCGCGACCTGCTGTTGCCCGAGGCGTGGGCGCAGGTGCGTTCGCGTTCCACCGGTTCCTTCGACGGGTTGGTTCCGGTGGCGGAGCTGGACGAGTCGACGTTGACCGACCGGGAACGCAAACGACTGTCCGACACCCTCGCCCAGTCGATCTACGGCGCCCCTGCGCAGGTGACGGATCAGCTGGCGCGGTTGCGGTCCTTCACCGGCGTGGACGAGGTGCTGGTCACCGGGGGTATGAGCGACATCGAGGGACAGCGGCGTTCCGACGCCTTGCTGGCGGAGCTTTAATCCCGCCCTTTTCCCGCGCACTGTTGCCCATCAACGGCTACCATCGAGTAAGAATGTGACATGGCAACCAGCGCCCCCGGGTGCCAGCCCACGGGAAAGGCCACCACATGTCCACCAGACGGTCATCGACCCCACGCCAGGCGCAGAGAGTGGAAAGCATCCGCAGTTTGTCGGCCCGCGGCCTTCTCGCACTGGTTCTCGGGCTGCTCATGCTGGCCGCACCGTTCATCACCGCCGCCGCCATCGGGGTATTCGCGGTCCTGAGCATCGGTGCCTGGCTCATCGTTGACGGCATCGCCTCGTGCGTCCTGGCAGGGAAGGGAAACCGGCGTGATCGACGCGGCTGGGGTTGGACGCTGGCCGGAGGAGTTGCGGCCGTCCTGAGTGGTGCGCTGATCCTGATCTTCCCCCTGACCGTCGTGGCCGCCGGCGGGTTGCTCACGTTGTGGATGCTGGCCACCGGGCTGATCTGGCGTGGAGTCTTCGAGATCGGTGACCGGCGACTGGGCGGCTGGGTCGCGGCGTCGGGCCTGTTCAACGTGTTCTTCGGCTTGTTCATCTTCGTGATGCTGTTGCTCAACCCCGCCGCGGTACTGGCGTCCATGCTGTGGGTGGTGGCCGTCTACGGCATCGGGTACGGCCTGTTCAGTCTGGTTCTGGCAGCCAGGGTCCGTCGCGTGCGTCACTGAACCGCTCACCTGGGGGAGAAGGGCTGGAGCTCCTCCGGGGCCCGGATCTCCCAGGCGTCGACGAGCAGCTCGGTGAGCTCCTCGGGATCAAGGTGGGCCAGTCGGACGAGGATGATGGGCCGCTCCTCGTAGGCCGGGGTGATGAAATACTTCCGCGAATCCGCGGCCAACAGCATCTCCTGCTCGTCGGCGTCACGTACCCGGCAGGCCAGGACGGTGCCGTCCTCCCGCAGGCGGGCGAACATCCGGCCCGCCACGGAGAAGGACGGGACGCCCTCAATGGTCTCCTCCACGACCTCCGGGAAGGACGTGGCGATCCGGCGGACGTCCTCGGCGGTGCTCATGGGGGATGTCTCGTCGATGTTCATGGTGGTTTCCTCCTGCCGCCGGGCGTCGGCTCCACGCCCGCACTGTTTTCCGGTTAGTCACGGGCCGCACTTGCCTGCGGTCCCGTGGGGTCCGATCATGATTCCGCTTGTGTTCGGTCCATGACGGTTCCTGGTGTTCCAGAATACCCAGCCTTGCCACCCGCCCCGGTGCGGTCCGCGGTCGGCGGTCAGCCCGGTGGGTGGAGGAAGGACGGGACGGGGAAGGACCGGGCTGGGTAAGCTCAGGCGTGAACCGCACGGGTGCACCGGGTGTCCCTTCCCGGCGGACGCCGCCTCTCATTGACCCCCACTGATCCGCCAGGAGCCGACGATGAGAACAATCGTCCACACCGACTACGGCACCGACCACCTGCACCTCGAGGATCGCCCCCGCCCCGACGTCAACCCCGGTGAGGTGCTCGTGCGGGTGGCCGGGGCCGGGGTCGATCGGGGCGCCTGGCACCTGGTCACCGGCACCCCTGCGCTGGTGCGGTTGGGCTCCGGGTTGCGCCATCCCCGTCGGCCGGTGCCGGGCAGCGAACTGTCCGGCACCGTCGAGAGCGTCGGGGCGCAGGTCACCCGCTTCGCGCCGGGGGACCGAGTTTTCGGGGTGGGACGGGGCACCTGGGCGGAGTACGCCGTCGCATCAGAGGGCAGTCTCGCCCCGGCCCCGGAGTCCGCTCAACTCGCCGACGTCGCGGGGCTCGGGATCTCCGGGGTCACGGCACTCGGCGCGGTGAACGCCGCGCGGGTGACTACCGGATCGACCGTGCTCGTGCTCGGGGCCAGCGGTGGGGTGGGGGTCCACGCCGTCCAACTGGCCACCGCCCGCGGGGGTCTGGTCACCGCGGTGTGCAGCGGGGCGAAGGTGGACGTGGTGCGCGGGCTCGGAGCCCGGCGCGTGCTCGACTACGAGAAGGGCGAGGATGTCGACGCCGGTAATTTCGACGCGGTCATCGACCTGGGGGGCAACCGGGCCCTGAGCACCCTGGCGTCGTATCTGAACAACGGAGGAACCGTCGTCATCGTCGGTGGTGAGCAGGCCGGTGGCGGGCTGCTCGGAGGTTTCGGCCGGCAACTGTCCGCCCCGTTCGTCGGAGCGGCCACGGGCCGTCGCCTGAAGGCGTTGACCTCGATCACCCGGGCCGCGGACCTCACGGAGCTGGCCACGCTTGTCGACGCCGGGCAACTGCGCGTGGTCGTCGACCGTCGCCTGCCGCTGGGCCGGGCGGGGGAGGCGCTGAGGTTGCTGGAACAGGGCAGAGTCACAGGCAAGATCGTGCTCACTCCGTGAGGGAGGGACCGGGCGGGGTTCAGCGCTGGGCCAGCCTTGAGGGGGTCCCGCAGCCGGGGCAGATGATGGGGGAGAACAGCTGGAGCAGCACCCGCGCGACACTGGGTCGTTCGGCCTCGATCAGGTGGTAGAAATCCCGTTCGGGCGGGGCGAGGGAGGCCGGGTCCGCGGGATGGATCTCGTGGGCGACGCCGTCGATGATGATCAACCCCAGGAGGCCGTCCTCCCGGCGCAGAATCAACCGTTGCCCGCAACCGGGGCAGGTCACGTTCAACTGCCCGGTCATCAGCCGGGTCAGGGGACGGTACCACTGGCCCTCGTTCGAGAACACGTCGGCGGAGCGGATGGCCGCCAGGGCCTCCCGCCAGCTCCGGACATCCTGCAGGCGGAGGCGGGAGGCGAATCCGAGCCACCGCAGATCATCGACGGACATGTGCCTGCGGTCGATCTCCCCCGTGCCGAGCAGCTCCGTCAACCGGTCCATGGCGGCCTGCGCGACGTCCGGCTCATCCTTGCGTGCCAACCGGCTCAGTTCAGCGGGGTCCGTCATTTTGACGATGCGATTCCTTCTGAGCATCATGGCCACAGTGTGACAGACCACACCCCCGACGGGTAGGGAATCGGTGGGGGCACAGGGATGGGCCCCTTCCGGAGAGGGGGCGGTCGGAACGAGAAAGAGGCCCGAGTTTCTCCGGAAAATCTTCCGGGGAAACTCGGACCTCATTCATCAGGGGTGGCTGACGGGGCTCGAACCCGCGACACCCAGGATCACAACCTGGTGCTCT
>CAYSIP010000206.1:0-4991 GCA_964431055.1 uncultured Corynebacterium sp.
ACTCCATGTAGGTCAGGTCCATGGTCTTGTAGCCGTTGTCGAAGTCCACCCAGCGGGCCTGGCGGGTGACGTATTCCTTCCACTCCTCGGTGTAGCGCAGGACCGAGGTGGCGCAGTACTCGTTGAACTTGGCGAGGCCCATGTCCTCGATCTGGCCCTTGTCCGTGATGCCGAGCTGCTTCTCCGCCTCGAGCTCCGCGGGCAGGCCGTGGGTGTCCCAGCCGAAGACACGGGGGACGTGGTAGCCGCGCATCGTCTTGAAGCGGGGGACGATGTCCTTGACGTAACCGGTGAGCAGGTGGCCGTAGTGCGGCAGGCCGTTGGCGAAGGGCGGGCCGTCGTAGAAGACGTATTCCTCAGCGTCCTCCCGCTGGTCGAGCGAGGCCTGGAAGGTCTCGTCCTTCTGCCAGTAGTCGAGGACGTTTTCTTCCATCTCAGGGAACCGGGAGGAGCCCCCGGTCATGTCCACCTGCGGGTAGACGCCTCCCACGGAACCGACCGATTCGGTCATAGCTTCGTTCACTTCCTTCACACACGACGATTCTGGCGCTTGGCGTACAGGGACGCGGCATTCCGCGCGGTACCACCCTGCTTGGGCGGCCCATAGCCACCCCACTTCGTTCCGTGGTGAAGGTGTGTGACGGTCCCACCCGTCCGGTTCTACTGGGCGGGGTCCTCCCCCGCCGTTCTTCCGGAAACGCTCCCCGGTGATGGCCGGATCATCGCGGTATCCTGCCGGGTTCTGACCCGGCAGGCGATACGAGGGAGAGTATACCCCCGCCCGCCACCGTCAAGTACACCCGTTCCGGGTTCAGTGCCGACGGCGCCACATGTCGGCGCCGAGTGTGCCCAGGCCGGCGACCGCCGAGGAGAACAGCAACCACAGCCAGACCGCCGCGCCGGTGGCCACGTAGACGACGAACCCCGCGAAGGCGATGAGCGAGAGGCCGAGTGAGGCGAGGAGCATGGCGGTCGGGGTTCTCCGGTGCAGGGCGCGAGGAAATGGGGAAAAAGCAACTCCCCGGGGACCATCGTGGTCCGCGGGGAGCAGGGGGGCGTGGCTGGTCGGGCTAGTTGTCCTTGCCGACGCCGTCGCCGCTCGGGGCGGAGGAACCGCGGGCCTCAAGCTCCTCGAGCTGGGTCTGCAGCATCGTCTTCAGACGGGTGCGGTACTCGCGCTCGAAGGTGCGCAGCTCGGAGATGCGGGATTCCAGGGCCGTCTGCTGCTGCTTGACGGTGTTCATGATCTCCGCGTGCTTGCGCTCCGCGTCAGCCTGCAGGGCGTTGGCCTTGTCCTGGGCCTGGCGGATCTGCGCCTCGGCACGGGAGTTGGCGTCGTTGATGGTCTCCTCGGCACGCTTCTCGGCCTCGGAAACCATGTTCTTGGACTTGGTGTCGGCCTCGGCGAGCTGGTTCTGTGCACGCTTCTCAGCCTCGGTGAGCTGGGCCTTCGCGCGGGAATCCGCGTCAGACAGCTGAGCCTTGGCGCGGGAGTCGGCGTCGGCCAGCTGCTTCTCAGCTGCGCCCCGGGCCTCATCCAGCATGGACCTCGACTCGGCCTGGGCCTCGGAGGTCAGGCGGTCGGCCATCTCCTGGGCCAGACCCAGGACCTTGGCGGCCTGCATGTGCGTGTCGGCGGTCGCGGGGGCGACCGGGGCGGCGGTAGCGGCAACCGCAGCGGTCTGGGACGAGCCACCGGACTTGCGGGCCTCGGTGGCCTCGGCGCGGGCCTTCTCGGCGGCCTCGCGGTTGCGCTTGGCCTCATCCTTGGCTGCCTTGGCCTCGGACTCGGCCTTCTCGGTGGCCTTCTTGGCATCCGTGAGCTTGGCCTCGAACTCGTTGCGGAGCTTGGTCTCGAGCTCCTTGCGGAGCTTCGACTCGTCGACCTGGGTGCCGGCGTTGGGGGTGGTGCCGCTCGGGGACTGGGATCCCAGTTCCTCTAGCCGGGCGCGCAGGTCGTCGTTCTCCTCCTGCTGCCGGGCGAGCGTGTCCTCGACGAGGTCGAGGAACTGGTCGACCTCGTCCTCGTTGTACCCCCGCTTGCCGATCGGCGGCTTACTGAAAGCGACATTGTGCACGTCAGCTGGTGTCAGCGGCATTGGAGTTCCCTTCGAGTTTCGTCGGCCCCTCGGGGCTGGTGCGGGAGGGCCCACACGGTGCATTTCAAATCATCGTACGTGGTGGTCTTCGATGAGTGTAGCCGTTCGGACATGGCCGGGGGCCACCAGACACGTTAAATCTTTACCCGAGGTCGGCTCGTTCGACCACCGGGCGCGCGGAGTCCCCCTCCCCCGGTTACATGATCATCGTGCTGTAGACCACGGCGGTGAGGATGGACAGGATGATGAACAGCACGATCACCGACAGATCCAGGGCCACGTTGCCCAGGCGCAGCGGGGGGATGATCCGCCGCAGTGCCTTCACCGGCGGGTCCGTGATCATGAACAGCGGTTCGGCCATCATGACGAACCACCGGGGCGGCTGGAAATTGCGCGAGAAGGACTGGATCATCTCGATCACGATGCGCGCGATGAGGATGAGCGCGAAAACACGGAGGATGATGTAGAGAACGGTTCCAAGCAGGGTCACGCTTCCTGAGCCTATCGGAATCCTCCCCGGAATCGACGAACACCCCGCCACAGGGGCAGGGTGTCCGTCCACACCGGGGTACGGGGTGGTTCTCTAACGCAGGCCCGCTGCCCGCTCGAGCTCCAGGGTGGACACGGTGGCGTTCTCCGGGACGATGGCGAACAGGGTGCGGTCCCCTCCGTCCAGCTTCTTCATCTGACCGCGCACGACGAAGCAGAGGCCGGCGGCGAAGTCGATGACGCGCTTGGCCTCGCCGCGCTCCACGTTGGTCAGGTCGAAGACCACGGCGTCGCCGTCGCGGAAGGGCTCACCGATCTCGGTGGCCTCCGTGTAGGAGCTCAGCCGAACCGCCACGATGGTGGTGGCGTAGGAGCGCGGTGCGGGGCGCACCGGCGCCGGGGCAGGTGCGGGCGCCTCGGGTTCGGCGTAGCGGTCATAGTCGTCGTAGTCACGCTCCCGGCGGGGGGCCGGAGCGTAGGCGGCGGAGCCGTCGGAACGGTACCGCGGCTCGTCGTCGTAGTAGGCGTCCTCGTGCTCCATGTCGACCGGAGCCAGGCCAAAGAATTCCTTGGCACTCTTCATGAGTGACATCTCGTGTCTCCCTCTCGGTTTTTACCCCGTATGTGCAGCTAACACCGCATGTTACAGATTAACTGGGCCTTACGGTAGCTTTCTGGCTCCGGGCCCCCGGGTTCCGACACGCACGTTCCGCGCGTCCGGGCAAATCATTGGGCCCGTCAACTCAACCACACCAGCCCGGCCTGGCGCCCGGTGGTGCCTTCCCGGCGGTAGGAGAAAAAGCCCCCGTCCTCGATGGTGCAGCGCGGATCAGCCTCGATATTGGTCACACCCAGGCTCATGAGCTGGCGGACCAGTCCGGCCCGGACATCGATGCCCGGGGTGCCCTTTTCGGTGCGGGTGCGGGACCCCGGCAGGTGGGACTCGACGTCTGCGGCCATCTCGGCGGGCACCTCGTAATGCCGGCCGGAGGCGGCCGGGCCGAGGAGGGCCTGGACATTGGCCGCGGTCGCGCCGAGTTCGAGCATCTTCTCGACGGTGCGGGCGACGATGCCGTTGCGGGCGCCCATGCGCCCGGCGTGCACGGCCGCGGCGACCCCCGCCTCGTGGTCGGCGAGCAGGACCGGGACGCAGTCGGCCACGAGCACCGCCAGGGCGAGGCCCCGGCGGGTGGTCACGAGGGCGTCGGTGGTCTCGACGGGTTCGTCCTGCGGCCCGTCGACGACGGTGACGGTGTTGGAGTGGACCTGCTCCATCCAGACGATGTCCGAGGAAGCGAGTCCGACGGCCCTGGCCAGGCGTTTCCGGTTGGCCGCGACGTGGGCGGGGTCATCGCCCACGTGCCCGGCGAGGTTGAAGGAGTCATAGGGGGATGCGGACGCCCCGCCGGCACGGGTGGTGAACACCATGCGGACGGGGCGGTGGTCCTGGGTCGATCTCATGCGTCGAGGCTAGCGCATGAAGCTCGGCACATCGAGATCGTCACCGTCGTCACGGTCGTCGCGGTTGTCCCGTCGACGGTCATCGCGGTAGCGGTCCTCACCGGAGGTGAACAGGCCGCCGGAGCGCTGGCGCGTGTCGTCGACGCGGTGGCGCGGAGCCGCGGGCGCCGGCGTCGGGTCGCGGCGCTCGGTGGAGGCCTCGCGGTCGCGGTCGCGGTCGGCGAACAGGGAGCCGCGCTCGGAGGTCGGTGCCGGGGTCGGGCTGGCGGCCGGCTCGCGCTCGGGTCGGTGGGAATCCGGGGCCGGGTTCTTGGTGGCGTCGAAACCGGTGGCGATGACGGTCACACGGACCTCGTCACCGAGGTTGTCGTCGATGATCGTGCCGAAGATGATGTTGGCGTCCGGGTCGGCCTGCTCCTCCACGACGGTGGCGGCCTCGTAGACCTCCTGCAGCCCCAGGTCGGAACCGCCGGCCACCGACAGGAGCACGCCCTTGGCGCCCTCCATGGTGGATTCCAGCAGCGGGGAGTTGATGGCCTGCTTGGCGGCGACCATGACGCGGTCGTCCCCGCGGGCGGAGCCCACCCCCATCAGGGCGGAACCGGCGTCGGACATGACCGAACGGACGTCGGCGAAGTCGACGTTGATCACGCCGGGGGTGGTGATCAGGTTCGTGATGCCCTGGACACCGTTGTGCAGGACCTCATCGGCGGCGCGGAAGGCCTCCATCATGGACAGGGAGGAGTCGCCCAGCTGGAGGAGACGGTCGTTCGGGATGACGATGAGGGTGTCGCAGACCTCCTTGAGGACCTCGATGCCCTCCATCGCCTGGCGGGTGCGGCGCTGTCCCTCGAACTTGAACGGGCGGGTGACCACGCCGACGGTCAGCGCGCCGAGCTTCTTGGCTATCCCGGCGACGACCGGAGCGGCACCGGTGCCGGT
>CAYSIP010000207.1:0-4925 GCA_964431055.1 uncultured Corynebacterium sp.
GTCCGCGCCAAGAAGATCATGCCCCCAGAGGGTTCGGTCCTGTCCCGCATGGCGGACCTGCGTGACGAATCGGGTGAGCTCGAGGACGACCACACCGCGGCGGTGGACCTCCAGAACCTGGTCCGGCCGACGGTGGCCGTCGGCCGCTTCGCCGCTTTCGCCGCCATCTCCCTGGTGGAGCACCCCGAGTGGATCGGGCGCATCCGCGCAGCATCCGAGGCTGTCGGGGGTCGGCTCACCGACATCCCGGAGGCGGTCGCCTTCGCCCAGGAGGTCCGCCGGACCTATCCCTTCGTCCCCATGCTGCCGGCGCTGGCCACGCAGGACACCGAGTTCAAGGGCTGCCCGATCAAGAAGGGGCAGCGGGTGCTGCTCGACTTCATCGGGACCAACACCTCGCCGAACGAATGGCGGGAGGCCGGCACCTTCGACCCGGAACGGTTCCTGGGCATTGATGACGCCGAGGAGTTGACCGCGTTCATCCCCCAGGGCGGCGGGGACGTGCTCGAGGGACACCGCTGCCCCGGGGAGAAGATCGCCGTGACGGCATTGTCGGCCACTGTGGTCGCATTGTGCCGGGCCGGGGTGTCGATCTCCAACGACGTGCAGGACGTGACCTTCCCGTGGACGAAAATGCTCACCCGGCCGACGACCGGGGTCCGTGTCACCGCCGTCAAGGCTGACGAAACCGACAAGGTGAACGCCGACCTGGGCTGACGACCGGAGCAGGTGCGGCAGGTGCTCACCCCAGCAGCATGATGAGCACCAGGACGGCGACGACCACGACCGCCAGCACCACGATCCACCACAACCGGGACCGGCTGACCTGGTCGGCGCGCGAGCGCGTCGCACGGTGACCGCCCCCGCGGGAGGAGCGGGCCTGCGCCAGTGGGCCGGGGATGCCCTGCACGGGTCGCACACCCGCGCGCGGGCCAACGGCCGCCCCCGGGACGTCGTCGTCCTCGATGATCGGGATCACCTCCGTGGCGTAGGCGCGGTCCACCGGGAGCTCCGCCGCCGCCGTCGCGGGGGCGGTGTTCTCGGGCGCGGGGGTGTCCTCCGCCGGGTTGTCCCCCCGCGGGACGGGGGAGACCGCGCCGATCCTCCGATGGCCCTCCACCTGGGCGGGAGTGACGGTCTCAAAGGAATTTGAGGGCATGTGCACCGACCAGCTGCCGTCGGGGCCCACCGAGATCCCGGTCTCGTCGAGCGCCGGTGCCCCGGCGTCAGCGGCCGCACGGGAATCGGGCACGGTGAGCACGGGCAACGGGGAGATCGGCGGCTCCAGATCCTCTTCGGCGAGATCGGCGGTGCGGGCGCATTCCACGCTCACAGTGCCGTCCGTGACGAAGGCGCGGGCCACCACCCGCAGGCCGAGCGCGGAGAAATGTCCCAGTGCATCTGAGAGTTTGAGGGAATCCCAGTGGGTGGCCACGCCGAGCACCCGGGCGTCGTAGAGCACCGTGACGCGGCCGTCGACCTCCGTGAGTCCCACCAGCAGCTGGGCGGTTCCCAGCGCCATGAGATCGTCGCTGTCCAGGTCGCCCTCCACCGCCGGATCCAGTTCGAGGGCGCGACCCGGGGGCAGCAGCGTCCACGGCTCTTCCGGGGGGTCGTTGACCGGGACGCACCACTGCGGATCGGTCAGCAGCACCGTCACCCCCAACCCCTCGTCGGGCACCAGCCGCACCTCGGCGATGACCTGCGGGGTCAACTGGGAACCGACCACCCGCGCCAACTGCGGGAACTGATCCCGGAACTCCGCCGGAAGAATCCCGATCACACCGAAATCCCACTTGACCTTGAACCCGCCTCCCCGCGGGTCGGGCAACAGGGTCACGGGCACCTCGACGGCGTCATGGAGTGCGCGGTCGTGGAAGTGGGAGAAGAGGACGGCCTGGTTGGGGCTTTCGACGGCGATCCGGTTACTGGTCCCGACCGCCCGGGCGGGCAGGGCGTAGGGAGTGAACGGCATGCCGGAAGTCTAACAACAACCCCCGCCCCGACCCCGGCGGCACGACGGGGACGCGGGCGTCCGGGGCCCGCTCTCAGGACACGTACTCACCCAGGTAGCGGCCGGTGAGTGTCGTGGCGTCCGTGATCATCTCCGCCGGGGAACCGGTGAAGACAACCCGCCCACCCTCGAAACCGGCGCCGGGGCCGAGGTCGATGACGTGGTCGGAGTGCGCCAGCACCGCCAGGTGATGCTCGATGGTGATCACGGTGCGTCCGGCGTCGACGAGCCGGTCCAGCAGACGGAGCAGATTCTCGACGTCAGCGAGATGCAGACCGGTGGTCGGCTCGTCCAGGATGAGGATCTCGGCCTTCTCCGCGAGGTGGGCGGCGAGCTTGAGTCGCTGGCGTTCACCACCGGACAGGGTGGTCAGCGGTTGTCCGAGGGTGATGTACCCCAGGCCGACGTCGATCAACCGGTTGCAGATTTTCGCCGCCGCCGGTACGTGGGACTCCTCGCCGGCGAAGAACTCCGCGGCCTCGGCCGCCGGCATGGCCAGCACCTCGGAGATGTCCCGGCCACCGAGGTGGTAGTCGAGGACGGCCTCGTCGAAGCGCCGGCCCTCGCACACCTCGCAGGGCAGGCCCACGCCCGCCATGATGCCGAGGTCGACGTAGACCACCCCGGCGCCCCGGCAATTCGGGCAGGCGCCCTCGGAGTTGGGGCTGAACAGTGCCGGTTTGACGCCGTGGGCCTTGGCGAAGGCCTTGCGGATGGGCTCGAGCGCCCCGGTGTAGGTCGCCGGGTTGGAGCGGCGGGATCCGCGGATGGGGGACTGGTCGACCAGCACGGTCGTCCCGGAGCGGGGCAGCTCGGCGATCAGGGAGGACTTACCGGAGCCCGCGACGCCGGTGATGGTGGTGAGCACCCCGAGCGGGAGGTCGACGTCGACGTCGCGCAGGTTGTGGCGGGTTGCCCCGCGGATCTCCAGCGCACCCGTCGGCGTGCGCACCTCGGCCTTGAGCCGGGCGCGGTCGTCAAAATGCCGGCCGGTCAGCGTGTCCGAGGCACGCAGCTGGTCGACGTCGCCGGTGAAGCAGACGGTCCCGCCCGCCCCACCTGCTCCGGGACCGAGGTCGATGACGTGGTCGGCGATGGCGATGGTCTCGGGTTTGTGCTCGACGACGAGGACCGTGTTGCCCTTGTCCCGCAGCTCGCACAGCAGGGTGTTCATCCGCTGGATGTCGTGCGGGTGCAGGCCGGCGGTGGGTTCGTCGAAGACGTAGGTCACGTCCGTCAGGGCGGAACCCAGGTGGCGGATCATCCGGGTGCGCTGGGCCTCGCCGCCCGAGAGGGTGCCGGTTGGGCGGTCCAGGCTGAGATAACCCAGCCCGATGGCGACGAAATTGGTCAGGGTCTCCCGCAGGCCCTCGAGCAACGGGGCCACGGAGGGCTCCTCCAGCCCCTGGATCCAGTCGGCCAGGTCGCGGATCTCCATGGCGCACAGCTCGGCGATGTTCCTTCCCCGGATCCGCGAATCCAGCGCGTGCCGCGCCAGGCGGGTGCCCCCACAGTCGGGGCAGGTGATGAAGGTGACCGCCCGGTCGACGAACTCGCCGATGTGCTTCTGCATCGACTCCCGGTCCTTCGAGAGCATGGACTTGCGGATGCGCGGGATCAGCCCCTCGTAGGTCATGTTCATCTCGGCGATCTTCCGCTTCTGCGGCTCCGCGTACAGCAGGGCCTCGCGCTGCCGGGCGGTGAACTCACCGACCGGTGTGTCGGCGGGGTAGAGCCCGGACTCGGCGTACATGCGCTGGGCCCACTGCCCGGGTTTGAATCCGGGGGCCTTGATCGCGCCGTCGTTGAGAGAGAGCGATTCATCGAGGATCACGGCGAGGTCGATGTCGGAGACCCGGCCCATGCCGTCGCAGCGCGGGCACATGCCGCCGGTGCGTCGGAAATCGGTGCGTTGCTTCTGCGCCCGGCCTTTCTCCACGGTGACGGCGCCGGCCGCACTGACCGACGGGACGTTGAAGGAGTAGGCGCCCGGCCCGCCGGCGTTCGGTTCGGCGATCCGGGAATACAGGATGCGCAGCAGCGCGGTGGCGTCGGTGGCGGTGCCCACCGTGGAGCGGGAATTCGCGCCCATCGGTTCCTGATCCACGATGATCGCGGTGGTGATGCCCTCCAGCCGGTCGACGTCCGGGCGGGCGAGGGTGGGCATGAATCCCTGGACGAAGGCGGGGTAGGTCTCGTTGATCAGCCGCTGCGATTCGGCGGCGATCGTGGCGAAGACCAGGGAGGACTTCCCCGAACCGGAGACCCCGGTGAACACGGTCAGGCGCCGTTTGGGAATGTCGATGTCCACGTCGCGCAGGTTGTTCTCCCTCGCACCCCGGACGCGGATGGTGCTGTGGGGGTCGGGGTCGGCGGTGGGGGCTGCTGCGGATTCGGACATGGGATCCTCCGGGGTGGTGGCGGGAGCGGGGGACACCGATTCTAGACCGCCCACCCCGCCGCCCGGCCGGACCCTGGAAGACCGGGACCCGTGAAAGTAACGGCTCACCTCTGGAAGAACCGGGCCCCTGAGAGCAGAATGAGAGGTGCGACTGCGACCGCACAGCATCACAGCCCACGGAAGGGGCGTGCGCCATGCCCGGCACCGACACAGACACAGAGACCCGACCCTCCGCTCTCCCGGCCGCCCGCGCAACGGACCTGCGCAAAACCTATGGTGAGGGGGACACCGCCGTGCACGCCCTCGACGGGGTGACCCTCGAGCTGCGGGCGCATGAGTTCACCGCGATCATGGGCCCCTCCGGGTCCGGCAAGTCCACCCTGATGCACTGCCTGGCGGGCCTCGATTCGCCCACCTCGGGCACCGTGCACATCGGGGACACCGAACTCTCCGGCCTCAACGACGAGCAGTTCACGGCGCTGCGCCGCGACCGGCTCGGCTTCATCTTCC
>CAYSIP010000208.1:0-4902 GCA_964431055.1 uncultured Corynebacterium sp.
TGGAGGAGAACTCCGACAAGGTCTCCGAGGACATCAAGACCAAGGTCGAGGAGGCCGCCAAGGAGGTCGACGAGGCGCTCAAGGGCGAGGACCTCGACGCCATCAAGGCCGCCGTGGAGAAGCTGTCCACCGAGTCCCAGGAAATGGGCAAGGTCATCTACGAGGCTGAGGCCAACGCAGGCGCCACCCAGGCCGACGCCGCCCCGGAGGGTGACGACAACGTCGTCGACGCCGAGGTCGTGGACGAGGAGACCGCCGACGAGAAGAAGGACGGTGACCAGAAGTGACCGACTCCTACAAGCTCCCCGACAATCCGGGTGACCCGGAGAACACCGACAACGAGTTCATCGCCCCCGACTCCGCTGAGAGCCTCGTGGACGAGGCGGCCCGTTCCCAGGGTGGCGACGAGGATGACGATCTGCTGACCACCCAGCCGGATCCGGTCGTCGACGCCCGGGAGGACGAGTTCAACCCCACCCGTGAGGAGGATCTGGACGGCGACGTCAAGGCAGCGCTCGACGACATCGAGGCCGAACTCGGCGCCGATTCCGCACTCGACGCGGAGGCGGGCGCCGACACGGTCAGCCTCGAGGTCCAGCTCGCCGAGCGTACCGAGGACCTGCAGCGTCTCAGCGCGGAGTACGCCAATTACCGGCGCCGCACCGAGCGCGAGCGGCAGGCCACCATCGAGACCGCCAAGGCCTCGGTGCTGACCCAGCTGCTGCCGATCCTCGACGACATCGAGCTGGCGCGCCAGCACGGCGACCTCACGGAGGGGCCGCTCAAGGCCTTCGCCGACAAGTTCACCGACACCGTCACCGGCCTGAAGCTCATTTCCTTCGGTACCGAGGGCGATGACTTCGATCCCGAGGTCCACGAGGCCGTGCAGGACCTGTCCTCCGGTGAGGAGAAGGCGGTGGGCACGGTGCTCCGTAAGGGTTACCGCGTGGGTGACCGCCTGGTCCGCACCGCGATGGTCATCATCGCGGATCCCGCCGGTGGCGACACCGGCGAGGGCGGGACCGACGCCGCAGGCCAGTAACCGCCGTCGATCTCCCCACCCAGCACCGCCGCCGGCGACGGTGACGCCCCGGCGCCACCCCCACCGGTCGGCGGTGCACCTGTCTTTCGCCCGTAGAATCTGACCAACCCGAAACTTTCTGAAAGGAGGAGATGCCCAGTGACGATCCAGCGCGATTGGGCAGACAAGAACTACTACGCCGATCTAGGGGTCTCCTCGTCCGCATCTGCGGAGGACATCAAGAAGGCCTACCGGAAGCTGGCCCGCGAAAACCACCCTGACAAGAACCCCGATGACAAAGCCGCGGAGGAGCGCTTCAAGAAGGCCGCCGAGGCCTACGACGTCCTCGGCGACGACAAGAAGCGCAAGGAGTACGACGAGCTGAAGGCGATGCTCCGCTCCGGCGGCTTCGGTGGCTTCGGCGGGGGTGGAGGCGCCGGATTCCCCGGCGGGTTTCGTCAGACGACGGAAGACTTCGACGTCTCGGACATCTTCGGGAACCGGGGCGGCGCCGGACCCGGTGGAAGGTTTTCTGCGGACAGCGGTCTGGGTGACATCTTCGGTGGCCTTTTCAACCGTGGTGACGGTCCTCGCCACGCAGCTCGGCCGACGCGGGGAGCGGACGTCGAAACGGAGATCACCCTTAACTTCCGGGAAGCGGCGAAGGGGACGACCATCCCGCTCCAGCTGAGCGGCGAGGCGCCCTGCAATACCTGCCACGGCTCCGGATCCCGTTCCGGCAACCCCTCGACCTGCGGAGTGTGCAACGGCTCCGGCTTCACCTCGGAGAATAGGGGCGCCTTCGGTTTCTCCGCCCCCTGCTCCAACTGTGGCGGCTCCGGCCAGGTGATCACCGACCCCTGCCCGACCTGCACCGGAACCGGCACCGTCCACCGCACCCGCTCCATCACCGTGCGCATCCCCTCCGGGGTGATCGACGGACAGAAGGTCCGGCTCGCGGGCCAGGGTGAGGCCGGGCCCAACGGCAAACCCGCCGGCGACCTGTTCGTCACCGTCCACGTACGGGAGGATCCGGTGTTCACCCGCACCGGCGACGATCTCGAGGTCACCGTCCCGGTGTCCTTCGCGGAACTCGCCCTGGGTGACACCATCACGGTGCCCACGCTCGACACCCCGGTGCGGGTCAAGGTGCCCGCCGGCACCCCGGACGGGCGCACCCTGCGGGTGCGTGGCCGGGGCGTGCCGAAACGGGGTGACAAGGCCGGGGACCTGCTCGTCACGGTGCAGGTCACCGTTCCCAAACACCTGGATGCGGCCGCCGCCAGCGCGCTGCGTACCTACGCCCAGGCGGAGAAGGACTCCGGTTTCAACCCGCGTGCCGACTGGTCAGGCAACGCCTAGGCGGGAAAGTCAAGGAAGGAGGTGACGTACCGTGACAACCGGGAAGAACAAGCAGGACAAGTCCTCCACCGAGGAGCTCGGCGAGGTCTTCGTCATCTCGGTGGCCGCCGAACTGGCGGGTATGCACGCCCAGACCTTGCGGACCTATGACCGCATGGGACTGGTGACCCCGAAGCGCACCACCGGCGGCGGCCGCCGTTATTCGCGTCGCGACGTGGCCATGCTGCGCAAGATCCAGCGACTGTCCCAGCAGGACGGGGTCAACCTCGCCGGCATCAAGGCGATCATCGAGTTGACCGAGGAGCGCGACCGGCTCAGCGGAGAGCTTGAGGAGACCCGTGCCGAGAACCAGCACCTGCGCAACCTGCTCAGCCACCGTGCCCGTGGCCGCGGCGGGGAACTCGTGCACGTGCCACGCTCCACTGCCGTGGTGATGTGGGAGCCGCGCCGCCGTACCCGACGGGGCTGACGCCGCCGCGCTCAGTCCCCAATAGGTGGACGACGAACCGAACCACCCACCGCACCCCGGACAACGGGATGCGGCGGGTGGTTCGGCGCATCACCGGTGGGACCGTCCCCCCGTCGGTACGATCGCGGCCACAGCGTCGGAGGAAACCGGCGGCAACACGTCCGGACAGGGGGAGAAGTGGGCGAGGCGAATTCAACCAGGATCGCCGCGGTGGCGGACATCCATCTCGGCAGGAAACCGGAACCGGAGGCCACCGACGAGGTCATCGACTGGTTCGGCCGCGTCATCGACCGCGCCTCTGCCCGGGGATGCCGGGCCCTCGTGTGCGCCGGTGACCTGTTCGACCGGCGGGTCAACGGCGATGAGCGGCGTTCCCGCCAGGCCCGGGGCGGCGCGGTGGCAATGCTCCGCGCGGCAGTGGCCGCCGGGTTGCCGGTCATCGGCGTGTGGGGCAACCACGACGTGCGCTCGGGCCTCATCGGCGACCTGCCGGAGATCGACGGCGTCGTCTTCGCCCCGGCGGACCGGCCGGTGGTGTTCCAGGTTCCCGGCGTCGACGTCGTGTTCCCCGCCCTCAGCGTGGAACGTGACCGCGATCCGCGTCGCCCGGTGCCCGACTTTCCCCGGGTCGCCCCTGACCAGTCAGCCTTGGCGGTGCTGCACACCGGTGTGGAGACCCGCTGGACCAAGAACGGGTGCCTGCCCACCACCCTCGACGAGATGCTGGCGACGGGTTACGCGGGGTGGGTGCTCGGGCATGTTCACCAGCGGCTCCACCTGTCCGAGTCACCGTTCGTCGGTTTCCCGGGTTCGCCCTGGTACCGACTGCCGGGAGAGCCCGGTGGGGCGGATTACACCGAGATCACCGTGCCGTCCGGGGGTGCCGGGGCGGTGGCGACCGCACAGGTGGTGACCGTCTGACCCGGTCCACCCCCTGGCGGGGGCGATACGGTGAACGCGCCATCTGGAGGGTTTGGGCAGTATGTTGACTTGCGAATTCGGAGAATTAACAGCTTTGCCAACCTTGCCGCGTGAATCTCCTGCAGGATGGACACTGATGGTAAAGAATGTGCCACAGGGCACGTATTGCCAACGATTTGATCTGTCGCACACTGGAGGACTTCATGACCGTCTATGCCAACCCGGGCTCCGAGGGCTCGATCGTCAACTACGAGAAGCGCTACGACAACTACATCGGCGGCAAATGGGTCCCGCCCGTCGAGGGCCGCTACATGGACAACGTCACCCCGATCACCGGTGAGGTGTTCTGTGAGGTGGCCCGTTCCAGCGCCGCTGACGTCGAGCTGGCCCTGGACGCGGCGCACGCCGCCGCGCCGGCCTGGGGCAAGACCTCACCGGCTGAACGTGCGCTGATCCTCCACCGCATCGCCGACCGCATGGATGAGCACCTCGAGGAGCTCGCCGTCGCGGACTCCTGGGAGAACGGGAAGGCCGTCCGCGAGACCCTCACCGCCGACATTCCGCTGGCCATCGACCACTTCCGCTACTTCGCCGGTGCCATCCGCGCCCAGGAGGGTCGTCTGTCGCAGCTCGATGATGACACCGTGGCCTACCACTTCAACGAGCCCCTCGGCGTGGTCGCTCAGATCATCCCGTGGAACTTCCCCATCCTCATGGCCACGTGGAAGATTGCCCCGGCCCTGGCCGCCGGCAACACCATCGTTCTCAAGCCCGCCGAGCAGACCCCGGCCTCCCTGCTGTACCTGATGAACATCGTCGACGATCTGCTGCCCGACGGCGTCCTCAACATCGTGAACGGTCTCGGCGAGGAGGCCGGCGCCGCCCTGTCGGGTTCTGACCGCATCGCCAAGGTCGCCTTCACCGGTTCCACCGGGGTCGGAAAGATCATCAACAGGGCCGCCGCCGACAAGATCATCCCGGTCACCCTTGAGCTCGGCGGCAAGTCCCCGTCCATCTTCTTCCCGGACGTTCTCGACGCCGACGATTCCTTCCGCAGCAAGGTGCTCGAGGGCTTCGCCATGTTCGCCCTCAACCAGGGTGAGATCTGCACCTGCCCCTCGCGCGCGCT
>CAYSIP010000209.1:0-2236 GCA_964431055.1 uncultured Corynebacterium sp.
CCAGGGACAGGACGTCGCCGTCGAGAAGGCTGGCCTGGAGGCTGGCGCGAAGCCGTTCGACCTGGTCTTCCACGGTGGTTCCGGCTCGTCCGTCGAGGACATCGAGGAGGCGCTGTCCTATGGCGTCATCAAGATGAACGTCGACACCGACACCCAGTACGCCTTCACCCGCCCGATCGTCAGCCACATGTTCGAGAACTACAACGGTGTGCTCAAGATCGACGGCGAGGTCGGCAACAAGAAGGTCTACGACCCGCGTTCCTACCTGAAGAAGGCGGAGCAGAGCATGTCCGAGCGCGTCATCGAGGCCTGCCAGGACCTGCACTCCGTGGGCAAGTCCGTCAGCAAGTAGGACGTCACCCGCGGCCCGACCGCTTTCCGACGCCCCCTCACCCCCGCGCCGTCCGGCGTGGGATGAAGGGGCGTTTCGCGTGCGGCCGGTCACGTCCGGGCGCCCGGCTAGAGTGTGAGACATGGCCAAGCTGAGAATCGGGACCCTGGAGCGGCTCAAGGTCGTCGAAGGGTCCATGCAGTCACGGGCGCGGCGCGTCCGCAAGCGGATCTTCCCGATCCTGCAGACCGCCCTCGCCGCGGGCCTCGCCTACTGGGTGGCCCAGTCCGTATTCGGCCACGAGGTGCCCTTCTTCGCGCCCGTCGCGGTGGTCATCATCCTCAGCCTGACCGGCGGGGAGAAGATCCGCCGCGCCGCGGAGATGGCCCTGGGCGTCACCGTCGGCGTCGGCCTCGGTGATCTCCTGTTCCCCCTGCTGGGGCCGGGAACATGGCAGATCGCGGTGGCAGTCGGCATCGCCCTGCTCATCGCGTCATTCCTGTCGAAGTCCCAGCTGGTGTCCAACCAGGTGGCGATCGGCTCCATCCTGATAGCCACGATCATGCCGCCGGGCACGGCGGGTGGTGGGCCGGACCGGATGATCGACGCGCTCATCGGTTCCGTGATCGGCCTGCTCACCATCTCGCTGGTGCCCAACTCTCCGCTGGGCCAGGCGCGACAGGAGGTGTCGAAGGTGCTCGGCATCGCCTCCTCGGTGCTCGACGACGTCGCCACCGCACTGGAGAAGAGTGACACCGCGGCCCTCGACGAGGCGTTGACCGCTGTGCGCAACTCCCAGGGCGACATCAACACCATGCTGTCCGCGGCGAAGACCGGCCGCGAGACCTCCCGGCTCTCTCCTCTGCTGTGGGGGTGGCGGCGTCGGGTGCGTTCACTGGAGATGATCCTCCAGCCGGTGGACAACACGATCCGGAACGCCCGGGTGCTGGCCCGACGTGCCCTGGTGCTCTGCGAGGACGGGGACCGGGTCAGCGCCCGGCAGGTCAACATCATCGACGAGCTGGCGGACATCGCCGCAGCTCTGTCGGACCTCTACGAGTCGCACGGGGAGGTCAACGAGGCCACCGAGATCCCTGAACTGGTGCGCCGTCTGCGGGTGCTCGGCGCGCGGGCGGACATGGGGGTGGTCTCCGATGATGCGGTGCTGTCCGAGTATGTCGTCCTGGCGCAGTCCCGTTCCATCATCGCCGACCTGTTGCAGGTGTGCGGCATGTCCCGGGAGTCCTCCCTGGCCATACTGGCGCCGACCTCCTCGCACCCGGCGTATCCGCCGGAGGTGTGGCGTGAGCTGCGTGACGAGGATGAGGGCCACGCCGGCGGCGTCGGAGACGGACGTCGATGAGGCCAGGTGACCCACGACGCGAAAGAGCCCCTGTCCGGCCGTGAAGGCCGAACAGGGGCTCGTCGTTGAGAGGGGGTCATCCCTTAGCGGTTGCGCGGGTCCTCGGTGCCGACGTCGCGGCGGTCGAAGCGGGGATCCGGGGTCTGGTTGCCACCGGTGCGCGGGGCGGTCTCGTCGTGCACGGCGCCCCCCTCGGCCTCGATGCGCTCCTTGGCGACATCCTCGGTGACACGCTCGGTGTCGCGGACGGTGTCCTTCTGCAGGCGCACCTTCTCCACCGGACGGGCCTCCTTGGTCACGTTGACGCGCTCCTCGTGGAGGGTCACGGAAGCCTCGTCCTCACCCAGCTCAGCACCGACGCGGGCGGCCGCATCATCGGCGTCAACGGGGGTGCGCTCGATGGTGACCTCCTCGCGCTCGACGGGGACCTCGACGGTCTCGGTGTCATGGACGACGTACTTGCGCAGGCGGGCCTGGCCGGTGTTGACCCGGTCCTTGTCCACCTTCAGGTGCTCCTCCGAACGGACGAGCTCGTCGCTGTC
>CAYSIP010000209.1:2336-4842 GCA_964431055.1 uncultured Corynebacterium sp.
TTGCCGGTCTCACGCATGCGGGCGTCATCGACGTCGACGCCTGCACGGTCACCGCCGAGGTGATCGCGGTGCGGTTCGTAGTTCTCCACGTTCTCGGCGCCCTCCAGCCCGTAATGACGGTAGATGGTCTCCTGCTCCTCGGGGCTCAGGTGAGCCTCGGAGTCCAGGTTGGGGGCATCCTTGATGCGGTCCTTGGTGAAGGCGAGGCGCAGTTCCTCACCCTCCAGGCGGTGGCCACGCAGCGGAACGAGGCTGGAGCTCATCCCGAACAGCCCGTGACCGACCTCAACGAAGTCGGGCTGGCCGGTGGAGTCGTTGATGTAGACCTCCTTGACCGAACCGAGCTTGTCGCCGTCCTTGTCGTATGCGGTGGCGGTAGTCAGATCGCGGACATTCCTGTTGACCATAATCGTGTGTCCCTTCGTGAGAGTTTCTCGTGCAGTGATGTAATTACTTCCCTTCCCCGGACGGTGGGGCAACCGGCGCGGTTTCTGTCCGGGGGTTAACTTGTTCAGCTGTGCGCCGCTGCACTACCGACCGTAGAGATGGTGGACCGCCAGTTTCAGGAGCTCTTTCGAACCTGTGAATCCTCAAGGAAATAGCTCGTAAACAGACAGAAATGGTCGTTATACTTGATCTGTTTGTGTCCTTGGCCTCAAATTCGGGCCTTCTTGAGCGGGGGACCTTCCCGGTGTGACCTGGGTAATACCCGGATGCGCTGGGGCGCTGAGGGCCGGTGCCGGACCGCTGGCCGGGTGGGGGAAAACGACCGCCGAAACTTCTCAAGGTAACGATGCGGCAACCATTGGATGGCGATCAGGACAAGAATCGTAGAGTGTGAGCTTTATCACATTCAGCGTTTTCTAGGGTCCGGTCGCGGGCCGGATGTTGCCTCGCGGGTCACGTCCGGTCGCAGGGCCGGGCTGGCGGTGGTTCCGTCGGCACGGGGATGTGCTGGGGTTCAGGGGCGGATGATCTGCAGGTCCCGCAGGTGCCGGTAGAACGTCACCCGTTTCACGGGTCGTTTGTGGCGCACCCCGTCGACCGTCACCGCCAGCTCCGGCCCACCGGCCTGCACCGCCCGCCCAGTGGCCAGGGACTCCGGATCAAGACGGCCCCGCTCCACAGGGGCAGCGGACAGGAACCAGCCTGGCAGGGCCTGTCCCGCCAGCTGCTGGGTGGTCTCCGGGGAGAGGGAACGGGCGATGGCCCCGCCGAGGCGCCCGCGCAGGCCGGACCGACGGGCGGAGGGATCGTGGATGCCGGCGCTCTGGCCGGTGTCACCCGCCGTGGCCCGTCCGATGCCACCTGGGACCGGGGAGACCGCGCGTACCGCGACGATGCCGGGGGCGTCGGACATCGGGACCAGGCGGGCTCCGAACACGCCGTGGAAGCGCACCGCCGGATTGCCCTCGTGACGCACCAGGATGTGGTCGTCGACGATGATTTCGCCGGTGATCTCCCCGTCGTCCCACTGGGAGATCGTCGCTGAACCCGCGACCGCGATCCCGGCGTCGGTGCGGATCAGGGGCACCGGCCTGACCTGCCCCGTCACCGCCAGCCGCAGGGCCTCCTCCGGGGGATCGGGCAGGCCCCAGCCCCGGCCGGCGGTGGTGTCGTCGGCGGCGATGAAACCGACCTCCGCCCACAGGTAATCAGCGCGCATCATGCGGGTGAGCACCGCGGACAACGCGGCGTCGGTGCCCAGCACCACGATCCGCATCCGCTCGACCAGATGGGGCGCCTGCGGCGCCGGTTGAGGGGCGCCGAGATGTTCCACGTCCGGCCGGGCCGCGATCTCATCCAGTGAGGGGGTCGGATCCGTCGGCAGGATCTCCTTCGCCGCCTCGTCCAGGAAACGCAGCTCCCGCCGGGCGGGGACATCGCTGAGCTCGTGGACCTCCACGCGGGCGTCGACGCCCGTGGCGCGCAGCACTGCGTCCACCGCATCGGGGGTGACCTCGGGCAGGGAGTTACCGCAGCGCAGGATGAACAGTCGCATGGCGGTTGATTCTACGCCGCGACCGAAACGGGCCGGGACGGTGTCCCTGGTCGACGGCGGTAGTAACATATGAATACGTCTGTGTGTCCGGCGCGGCCGGAAAAGCCCGGCCCCGGACCCACCTGTACTCGAAGAGTGATCGGAAGTGACGTAACCAATGGCTGCAATCGTGATCGTCGGCGCCCAGTGGGGCGACGAAGGCAAGGGCAAGGCCACCGACATCCTGGGCGGCCGGGTCGACTACGTGGTCAAGCCCAACGGAGGCAACAACGCCGGACACACCGTGGTCGTCGGCGGCGAAAAATATGAGCTCAAGCTCCTGCCCGCCGGAGTCCTCTCCCAGAACGCCGTCCCCATCCTGGGCAACGGCGTCGTCATCAACCTCGAGGCCCTGTTCGAGGAGATCGACGGCCTGCAGGCCCGTGGCGCCGACGCCTCACGGCTGAAGATCTCCGCCAACGCCCACCTGGTCGCCCCGTACCACCAGGTGCTCGACCGGGTGCA
>CAYSIP010000210.1:0-4836 GCA_964431055.1 uncultured Corynebacterium sp.
ACAACCCGGCTGACCGCGCCGCCCTGAAGAAGGCCGGCCTGCTCACCCGTGACGCTCGTGCAGTCGAGCGTAAGAAGGCTGGTCTGCACAAGGCACGTCGTGCCCCGCAGTACTCCAAGCGTTAAGCTCCGCCTTCGCTTCGCGCACATGCCGTCCCACCCTCCGGTGGGGCGGCATTCGCCGTTTCCGGGTGCATGGTGCGCGGGGGTCACGGGGCGCCGCCGGTGCTGCCGGTGGAAAATAGCTTGCTGACGATGCCCTGTTGCCCGTGATCAGGGGTAGGGGGGGGTGAGCAGCGGAAACAGGACCCCGTTCCGCCCGTCGGCCGTGCTTCCCGCGTGAGATCCTGGGGGATCGGTGCGCCGCTCACCGGCGCATGACCGTCCAAGTGGCCCCCGACGTGCTGCGAAATCATTCTCGGGCGATAATGGAGCCCATGACTCGACTTTTCGGAACTGACGGTGTTCGCGGTCTGGCGAACAAGGACTTGACCGCATCGATGGCGCTGAAGCTGGGGGCGGCCGCAGCACAGGTGCTGACCGCCGACCGGAAGTCCACGGAGCTGCGCCCCACCGCGATCATCGGACGTGACCCGCGGGTGTCCGGTGAAATGCTGGCCGCCGCACTGGCCGCCGGCATGGCCTCCCGCGGCGTCGACGTCCTGCGCGTCGGCGTCATCCCCACCCCGGGCGTGGCATTCCTCACCGACGCCTACGGCGCCGACATGGGCGTGATGATCTCGGCCTCCCACAACCCGATGCCCGACAACGGCATCAAGTTCTTCTCCGCCGGCGGACGCAAGCTGCCCGACTCGGTGGAGGACGAGATCGAGGCCGCCATGGATGAGTTCAACGGCCAGGGCCCGACCGGCACCGGTATCGGACGCATCATCGAGGAAGCCCCGGACGCGCAGGAGCGGTACCTGGCGCATCTCCGGGAATCCACCGCCGTCGACCTGTCCGGCATCAAGGTCGTGGTGGACGCCGCCAACGGCGCCGCCTCCGAGGTCGCCCCCAGGGCCTACGCCGCCGCCGGCGCTGAGGTGGTGGCCATCCACGACCAGCCCAACGCCTACAACATCAACGACAACTGCGGTTCGACCCACATGGAGCAGGTCCAGAAGGCCGTTCTCGAGCACGGCGCCGACATCGGTCTGGCCCATGACGGCGACGCCGACCGCTGCCTGGCCGTCGACGCTCAGGGCAACATCGTCGACGGGGACCAGATCATGGCGATCCTGGCCGTCGGTATGAAGGAGAAGTCGGAGCTGCGCAAGAACACCCTCGTCGCCACGGTCATGAGCAACCTGGGCCTGAAGCTGGCGATGGAGGCGCAGGACATCGACCTGGTCCATGCCGCGGTCGGTGACCGTTACGTCCTGGAGGAGCTCAACGCCGGCGGTTTCCGCCTCGGTGGGGAGCAGTCCGGCCACATCGTCCTGCCGAGCTACTCGACCACCGGTGACGGCACTCTCACCGGCCTGAAGCTGATGGCGCGCATGGCGGAGACCGGCAAGTCCCTCGCGGATCTCGCCGACGTCATGAAGGTCCTGCCGCAGGTGTTGATCAACGTCCCGGTCCCGGACAAGAACGCCATCATGGGTGACGAGCGCGTGCTCACCGCGATGGCCGACGCCGAGACCGAACTTGGCCACACCGGCCGGGTGCTGTTGCGAGCCTCCGGCACCGAGCAGCTCTTCCGGGTGATGGTCGAGGCTGCCGAGGAAGAGTCCGCCCGCAAGGTCGCGGGGCAGCTCGCCGCGGTCGTCGCGGCCGTCTAGGAGACCCCGGGAACCCCACCCCCTTGAAAACAGTCCAACAGTGGTGACCGCCGGTCCGTGACGGGCCGGCACCACAGTCAGGATCCAAGGGGGATTTCTCATGTCCGAGATCGTTCTCGATCATGCGGCGGCGGTGAGGGAGCTGGCGCGGGTGATCGCCGACGGTGATGAGCAGCTGCGGGCCCACCAGTCACGCATGCCGGAGTTGGCGGCCTCGGCGGCCGGGCGGGACTTCGCGGACCGGGGCGCCGCGATCGGGCAGATGCTGCAGCGGTTGCACAGCGTGGGGCGGCAGCGTATCGACGCCGTGCTGTCCACCGCCGAGGCGGCGGCGGCGCAGGTCCGGGTGTTCCGCGACGTCGACGAGAGCTTGGCCGACAGCTTCGGGAGACCCCGGTGATCACGGCAGCGCCGGCACTGACCGCGCTGACCGGTGGTTATGATCAGGTGATCTCCCGTTTCCGGCACGCCTCCCGGGGTTTCTATGGAGGCCCGGCAGTCAACGGGGACACACTCGACGCCGCCCTGCGTTCCGTCGAGGGTCTCGACCCGCCGGCGTTGCTGGAGCAGACCCGCGCGGCGGTGGGGGCCAGCAACCCCGAATCCCTGCGCATCGCCGCGCTGCCGGTCCTGGGGCGCCTGCTGGCGGAGGTGGCAGTGGGGGCCATCATCCACACCCTCATCGACACCGCGACCGACTGGTTCAACAACCGTTCTGCATCACAGGAACTGGAGGACTCGGCGGAAGGCGCCTGTGATGCGCTCGCGGAGATCACGGACGTCTCGGAGACGGGTATCGCGGAGATTTTCGCCGCGCTGGAGGAGATCATTGACCAGCTGTGCGTCTTCCTCACCCGGGTGGACCCCGCCGAGTTCCCGCACGAGTTCACCGAGTGCGTGCGCACGGGATCAGAGCTGATCGACGACGCCGGCCGTGCGGTCCTCGCCAGCTGCAGGGAACGGGATGAGGCCGTCAGCGGTTGTCTGGATGAGTTCCTCGCCAGGGGAGAGAAGATCTGTGACAACCCTTGCCGGGTCACCGAGACACCCGACTGCGTGGGTACACCGGAACAACAAAAACCGGTCCCTGACCCGGCCCCTGAGGACGCGCCACAGCCACATGGGCCAGCACCGCAACCGCAACCGGTTCCTGAGAAGGGTGATTGCCCGCCGGAAGACGTTCCGACCACCCCGCAGACCGTGACCCCGGAACCGGCGCCATTACCTGAACCCAAGCCGGGGCCGGCATCGTCCACCCCACCCTTGCCACCCGTCGAACCCGAACCGGCGCCTGAACCACAACCGCAACCGCAACCGGTTCCCGAGAAGGGTGATTGCCCGCCGGAAGACGTTCCGACCACCCCGCAGACCGTGACCCCGGAACCGGAAGCAGTGGAGGAACCGGTTGAACCCTCGGACCCAGGCCCGGCGCCTGCCCCGGAGGAGGTGCCGCTCCCAGAGGAGAATAGGGAGGCAGAATGCCCGCCAGGGCCCCCTGTCGAAGATTCCTGCTGTGGGCCGCTCGGTGCACTGGGTGTGGGTGTCGCTCTCCTGTGCCTGGAGGTGTTGGTGGCCGCGCTCGAGGAGGGACTCATGGACTGCCCGATCCCGGAGCCTATGCCGGAGCTTGAACCCGAACCGGAGAGCGGGGACGCCCCACCGCCACCGGAGGATCTGGCTGAGGTCCCCGAACCTCCGCCGCCACCCAAACAGAACATCCCTGCCGCGGTACCTCCACCTGCAGCTGAGTCGGTTCCTCCCGCGCCTGAATCGGTGCGACCACCGGTGGAGACCGCCCCGGCCGCCGCTCCGCCGACGCCACCGGTGGGGGAGCAGGCGGTGTCAGAACCTCCGGCACCTGAACCTGAACCGGAACCACAGTCAGGCCTGGGCGGGGCAAGGAAGGCAGGGCAGTGGTGATGGAGTTCGAGGAATTCGCCCGGCAGTTCCGGGAGCGGACCGCCCAACGCATGGTGGACTTTGAGAAGGCGCTGGCCCGCGCGCAGCACCGGATGGAACGGGCCACCGAGGCCGAGCAGGGCCGAAACCGTGGGCGACAACCGGTGGCCGGTCAACCGACTCCGGTTGTGCGACCGCGTCGTCGCCCCGCGCCCGCGCCCGGGCACGGCCACGGCCAGGTCCAGGGGATCCTCCGGCGCGGCTGACCAGGGGGGTGAAGAGGGGGTCGGTCAGAAGGGGAGGTTGTCGTCGCGGGCCGGACCTGCCTTCTCCGCGAGGTCCTCCCCGGCATAGCTGCTGACCTTCTTCGCCTCCGCCAGTGGCTCGGAGAATCCGGAGTATTTGTTCTCGTCGGTGAGCTGGTGCAGGAGGAAACCGGTGATCAGACCGCGGGCGGTGTCCTGGGCGGCCGTCTGAGGGCGGCCCAGGCCGACGAAGATCTTGAACAGGTTGTCTTCGCTGAAACCCTGCTGGTTGCCGTTCTCGATCTCCCGGTAGGCGACGGGGCCACCCCAGCGGTAGGCGAGCTTGGCGGGGTTACCGGCGTCGATCAGGCCGTTCTGCCCGGAACCGATGACCAGACCCGGCGCCTTCACCGCGTGGGCGGCTGCTTCCGCGGGCGGGGCGGTGACGGCGGGATAGATGGCACCGACCGCGCGCACCTTCTCGTTGTGGGCGGCGGCGAGCACCGCTGCGCCGCCACCCATACCGTGGCCGATGAGGCCGAGGCGGCCCGGGGCGACGGTGATGTTGCCGTTGCCGAGCCTGACTCCGGCGACGATCTGCAGGGCACTCTCCAGGTCGGCGGCCATGCCGCGGTGGTCCGGGCTGAAACCGTTCTCGGTGTCGGGGGCGGCGACGACGATGCCCCAGCTGGCCAGGTGGCGCAGGGTGCCGTGGTACTTGGCCACGGGCTTGAGCCAGTCGTGTCCGAAAGCGACGGCCGGGAGCTTGCTGCCCTCCGCGGGGGTGTAGATCTTCCCCTTGAGGCCGGCATACCCGAGGTCGCCGACGAGAACACGGTGGGGGCCGCGTTTGGACAGGGTCGCCAGGTGCTTCTTCAGATTCTCAGACACGTCCTCCACGATAGTGGAAGA
>CAYSIP010000211.1:0-4819 GCA_964431055.1 uncultured Corynebacterium sp.
AGGAGGTGCCCGCCGACATCGTCGCCAAGGAGCGCGAGATCGCCGAGGCCACCGCGCGCGAGGAGGGCAAGCCCGAGCAGGCCCTGCAGAAGATCGTCGAGGGTCGTCTGAACGGCTTCTACAAGGACGTCTGCCTGCTCGATCAGGCGTCGGTCACCGACAGCAAGAAGACCGTCGGTGCCATGCTGGACGAGGCCGGCGCGAAGGTCTCCTCCTTCCTGCGTTTCGAGGTCGGCCAGGCCTGACCCGGCCCGAACCCGTCACCGCGGGTTCCCTGACGACGGCGGCACCCGGTTCCCCGGGTGCCGCCTTCGGCGTTTCGTGGCGTGCGGGTGCGCCCGTCCCCGGCGGGCTGGAGTGTGGCGGCGGAGGCGATAGGGCAGAATGAACGCGGTCCCACCACGGACCGCACGCCACCCCGAGCACTCGACGTCGGGGGCGTGGACGCGCGCGACACGGGCTGGATCCGCCCGGGACGAGGAGAGGGATGACCGACCCGCGGGACGGCTACAAACGAGTGATGCTCAAGCTGGGCGGCGAGATGTTCGGCGGCGGCGGCGTGGGGATCGACCCGGACGTGGTGCAGTCCGTCGCCCGGCAGATCGCCGACGTCTCCCGGACCGGGGCGCAGATCGCCATTGTGATCGGCGGCGGCAACTTCTTCCGGGGCGCGCAGTTGCAGCAACGCGGCCTCGACCGTGCGCGCAGCGACTACATGGGGATGCTGGGCACCGTGATGAACTGCCTGGCGCTGCAGGACTTCCTCGAGCAGGAGGGGGTGTCGACCCGCGTCCAGACCGCCATCCACATGGGGCAGGTCGCGGAGCCGTACATCCCGCTGCGGGCGGAGCGGCACCTCGAGAAGGGCCGCGTCGTGATCTTCGGCGCCGGCATGGGCATGCCCTACTTCTCGACCGACACCACCGCTGCCCAGCGCGCCCTGGAGATCAGAGCCGACGTGCTGCTCATGGCCAAGGCGGTGGACGGCGTCTACTCCGATGACCCCCGCACCAACCCGGAGGCAGAGCTCTTCGACCGGATCGAACACCGGGAATGTCTCGAGCGGGGATTGAAGGTGGCCGATGCCACCGCGTTCAGCCTCTGCATGGACAACAACATGCCCATCCTGGTCTTCAACCTCCTCACCGAGGGCAACATCGCGCGTGCCGTCGCCGGTGAGCAGATCGGCACCCTGGTGACCAGCACGGTCTGACGAGCGCTCGACCGGACAACTGCCACCGACCCCAACGAAAAGAGACGCAACATGATCGACGACACTCTGCTCGAGGCCGAGGAGAAGATGGAGAAGGCGATCGAGCACGTCCGTGAGGAGCTCGCCGCCATCCGCACCGGCCGCGCGAACCCGGGCATGTTCAACCGGGTGCTCTGCGAGTACTACGGCACCCTGACGCCCATCACCCAGATGGCCACCATCGCGGCGCCGGAGCCGCGCATGCTCATCATCAAGCCGTACGAGATGTCCCAGATCGGACCGATCGAGAACGCCATCCGCAACTCGGACCTGGGCGTCAATCCGACCAATGACGGCCAGGTCCTCCGGGTCACCGTGCCCCAGCTCACGGAGGAGCGGCGCCGCGATCTGGTCAAGCAGGCCAAGGCGAAGGCCGAGGACGGCCGCATCGCGGTCCGCGGCGTCCGGCGTAAGGCGATGGACGAACTCAAGCGGATCGACAAGGACGGCGAGGCCGGCGAGGACGAGGTCAATGCCGCCGAGAAGGAGCTGGACAAGCTCACCCAGCGCTTCGTCGCCGAGGTGGACGAGCTGATGAAGGCCAAGGAAGGCGACCTGATGGAGGTCTGACCTCCGCACGAACCCATCACCAGAGACTCGAGGAGTACGCCGTGGACACCGCTCCCCAGGGCCCGCCCGGGCCCACCGCCGCGGCTGCCGCACCTCCGTCGCGTGCCGGCCGCGACCTGACCCGTGCCATCCCGGTGGGGGTCGGCCTCGGCGCGCTCGTCATCGCGAGCATCGCGTTCACGCCCCGTGCGTGGTACCTGGTCGCCGCCGCCGCCGTCGCCATCGGCACGTGGGAGGTGTTCAAGCGGCTCCGGCAGGCGCAGTTCGCCCTCCCGCTGTTCCCGTTGTTGGTCGGCGGTCAGGCGATGGTGTGGTCCGGATTCCTCACCGGGGCGGAAGGAGCATTCGCCGCGTTCGCCGTCACCACCGTCGTGGTGCTGGTGTGGCGGCTGCTCATGGCGGGGTTGACCACCGCCCCGAAGAACTACATGCGGGACGTCTCGGTCGCCGTGTTCGTTCTGGTGTGGATCGCCGTGCCCGGATCCCTGGGCGCCATGCTGTCCGACGGTGACTTCGGGGCCCAACGAGTGGTGGCGCTGATCCTGCTGGTCGTCTGCTCCGACGTGGGGGGTTACGTGGCGGGGGTGCTGTTCGGCAGGCACCCCATGGCCCCGGCGATCAGTCCGAAGAAGTCCTGGGAGGGATTCGCCGGATCGATCCTGTTCGCCACGGTGGGCGGCGCGCTGGTCGTGGCCCTGCTGTTCGACGACAGTGTCTGGAAGGGCATCCTGCTCGGCGTGCTGACGGTCTTCACCGCCACGCTGGGCGACCTGGTGGAGTCCCAGGTCAAGCGGGATCTGGGGATCAAGGACATGGGCACACTCCTGCCGGGGCACGGAGGGTTCATGGACCGTCTGGATTCGGTGCTGCCCACCGCGGTCGTCGTCTGGGTCATCTTCACCTACGTCGTCCCGACCTGACTTCAACCCGGCGCTCATCTCATCCGGCGCTGACCTCAACCCGGCTCTGACGAGCCCGACCCCGGCCCTCATGCGGGGCCGGGGTCGGGTCGGGGCGGGGTGCGAGGGTCAGTGGCGCGCGGTGAGTTTCCGCGTCTTGCGGGCGCGCATCCGCAGCTGGAGGATCCGGAAGCCGGCGAACAAGGCCATGATCAGCGCGCCCGCGATGGCGGCGAACAGGATGAGGACCCCGAGTGGGAGGTTGAACTGTAGTCCCAGGTAGCGGACTGCGGTGGAGGTCGTGTTCTGGGCGATGAAGATCAACAGCAGGACGGTGCCCAGGGCGCCCAGGACCAGGCCCACCCATGCGGAGCCGAGCAGGCCACCCGCGGAGTCAGGTAGCTGTTCGCGTTCCCCGGACCGCACCCCGTGATCCGCCTCCTCGGCGGGCACGAGGGTCGAGCCCGCGTGGGTGTCCTCGACGGGGATCTCGTCCCGACCCTCGACGGGGGCGGCGTGGTCTGGCTGTACTGGGTCGTGTGAACGCTGCGACATATCAGAACTGTAAGCCCTCGCGGCCCGGGACGGCACCGGCGCGCGATGTGTTGCGGCGGTCCGTTTCTGACACAATGGCTGCCATCATGGCTGAACCACTCCCGCTCGTCTTCGACGCACCCCGCCGGGGGTTGCCCCCTCGTCACTTCGCCGACCTCGACTCCGACGGCCGCGCGGAGGCGATGGGGGAGCTCGGTGTCCCGGCGTTCCGCGGTAAGCAGCTGGCGAACCAGTACTTCGGCCGTCTCGAGGCGGACCCCCGGGAGATGACCGACCTGCCGGCCGACCTCCGGGACCGGATCGGGCAGGAGTTGTTCCCCCCACTGACCTCCTCGCTGCGGCACGTCACCACCGACGAGGGCACCACCCGAAAGACCCTGTGGAAGTTGCACGACGGTTCCCTGGTGGAGAGCGTGCTCATGCGGTACCCGGACCGGGCGACCGTGTGCATCTCCAGTCAGGCCGGCTGTGGGATGGCGTGTCCGTTCTGCGCCACGGGTCAGGGGGGTCTACAGCGCAACCTCTCGGCGGCCGAGATCCTCGAACAGGTGAGGGTGGCAGCCAGGGCCCTGCGTGACGGCGAGCTCCCCGGGGGTCCGGGTCGACTCTCCAACGTCGTGTTCATGGGAATGGGGGAGCCGCTCGCCAACTACAAGCGCGTCATGACCGCCGTGCGGGGCATCATCTCGCCGCCGCCGTCCGGTTTCGGACTGTCGCAGCGCGCCGTCACGGTCTCGACCGTCGGCGTGGTCCCGGCGATCCACCGGCTCGCCGAGGAGGGGCTCCAGGTCACGCTGGCGGTCTCACTGCACACCCCGGACGACGAACTGCGCGACACCCTCGTGCCCGTCAACAACCGGTGGCCGGTGTCCGAGGTGATGGACGCGGCGCGTCACTATGCCGATGCGACCGGCCGACGGGTGTCCATCGAGTACGCCCTCATCCGGGACGTCAACGACCAGACGTGGCGGGGCGAGATGCTCGGACGACTACTCGCGCAGCGCCTCGGGCCCATGTCCCATGTCAACCTCATCCCGCTCAACCCGACCCCGGGCAGCGAGTGGGACGCCAGCCCCCGTCACCAGCAGGACGCGTTCGTCGACGCGGTTCGCGCCGCCGGCGTCTCGTGCACCGTGCGTGACACCCGCGGCCGGGAGATCGACGCGGCGTGCGGACAGCTCGCGGCCGAGGGCTGATCCCGGGTCGGTGACCCAGCGGGGCAGCGAGCCCCGGACGACGAGAAGGGCCGCCATCACCTCCCTCGGGAAGTGATGGCGGCCCTTGCCGTGGATGAGGCGGGGTCAGTGCTTGGCGGGTGCCCGTCCCTGCGGGTTCCGCGCGGCCTCGGCGCCCACGTGCCCGGAGGCGGCGGCGCCGACCACGGCGTAGTGGTCGGAGGAGACCTCGAAGACCTTGCTCCGCTTGAGGGTGTCGTCCTTCTTGGGACGGAGCGACAGGAACATCCAGATCGCCAGGAAGGCGGCGATCGACACCAGCCAGATGTTCTCCACCCGGCCGATGTGGTTGCCGAACAGCATCGCCA
>CAYSIP010000212.1:0-4811 GCA_964431055.1 uncultured Corynebacterium sp.
GAACGACCCTTATCCCGGGAAGTCGTCACGGGTCAGGCGTGTGCGTCGACGCCGAGAAGCCTGAGGGCGTTGCCCTTGAGGATCCCCGGTCGGACCTCGTCTTTGATCGGCAGGTCCCCGAAGTCTGATAACCACTTCCGCGGGTCGATCAACGGATAGTCGGTGGCAAACAGCAGCTTGTCGGCCAACATATTCGACGCGAACCGCACCAGGGATTCGGGGAAGTACTTCGGACGCCAGCCGGACAGGTCAATGAACACGTTCGGTTTGTGGATGGCGATCGAGTTCGCCTCATCCTGCCACGGCACCGACGGGTGGGCCATGATGATCGTCAACTCCGGGAAATCCGCGGCGATGTCGTCAAGCAGCAACGGGTTGGAATACCGCAACTTGATGCCGCCACCGCCGGCCATGCCCGCGCCGATCCCGTTCTGACCGGTGTGGAACAGGGCAGGCACCCCCAGATCCGAGACGGCCTGCCACAGGGCACGGTACTGCGGATCAGACGGGTCGAAACCCTGCAGCGAGGGATGGAACTTCATTCCCCACACGCCCAGCTCCTCCACCTGGCGGACCGCCTCGGTGATGGCCGCCTCCCCGGTACGCGGGTCCACGCTGCCGAAAGGAATGAGCACGTCATTGTGCTTGGCTGCGGCCGCCACCAGGTCATCGATCGAGTTCGGCAGATGCCCCAACTGCGTGCGGGCATCCACGGTGAAGATCACTCCCACCATGTTCAGTCCCCGGTAAACCTCAGCGATGGTGTCCGCGGAAGGAAGGCGTTCATCACTCTTGAAATACGCGGCCGAGGCATCGAGATAATCCTGCGGCAGCGAAGCGTGGCCACAGGTATCGGTTTCATAGTGCACATGCATGTCGATGGCATCGACTGCAGCGAAGTCAATCGCAGACTCGTAACGCATGGCGAAAACCCTTTCGGAAGAGTTGGCCTGGTAATCCCACGCTCCCAGACTATGCGATCACACACCCTGTCCCCGGTGAATGACCGAAAACCAGGTGCGGGTTGTGGGTGATGAGATGCCTGCCCCCGATACCGCCATCCTTGGCGGCGGCAAGAGCAGGCCCCGCCCGGACGTTCCGCGGACACGGACTGACGATCCACCCCAATGTGACTCAGGTTGGATCCCGGATTCAGTGGAAGCCGGTCATGCTGCCCTCCGGGCGGGTGCACCACTGACGACCGGGTCCAGACGCCGGGGAAGCCTGCGGTGGCTGGGTCACCGCTCGCCCCACTTTCGTCCGCAGGACCGGCAGGTGCGGACATGATTGCACGTGCTGGTGTTGAGCTGCGTGGCCTCTCGGGTGGTTTCCGGGGCATAAACAGGGACCCGGCGCGTCCTGATGGGGATGCCGTAGCTGTCGGTGATCACGGCTTCATGCCACCGGATGACCTCCGGTGGTTCCGGGGCGGGCTCGATCCCGTGGGCACCGACGTCGCCGCAGTGAGGGCAGGTGGTGGTCGTCTTGAACGCACTGTCTTCGCCCCCGGTCATTTTTCTCTCAGGGCTGTCGCTGGCAGGTGTTCGCGCGCCTCTGCCCGGTTGGGATGGATTCGGGACAACCCGCATGGTGGCCTTTCATGTCGAGAACGAACCGTTGCTCATGAACTGGTGATGATCGGCCCGGGCGCCTGCTCGGGGACTGGCTCCGTGGTCGATGTCCATCAGCCGTCATCGAACTGTAGGTGGCATGCGATGGGAGCGGTTCGACGGACGATGGGGCATTGATGCTCTTGGCCATTATGGCCCGCCAGGTCACTGATAATGGTAACGGAGGCTCGGTGAAAACGGTCACCATCCAGAGGTTGATTTCGATGAAATCTCTACCGCGATCATTGATGTCGTGCACCACCGGCGGCGCCTGGGGGGAGGAATCCCCTGTCCAGACAAGCACCCCAGAGTCAGGACCGCCGCCGATCGGCGGCCCGCCACAGAACCCGCCTACCCCCTCAGCTCATGGCTCAGCGAGTCCAGCTCTCCCCCGCCGGCCATCTGCAGGGTCAGCTCCTCGAGAGTGACCTCATTCCGCGAGGCGTCGAGCACCTGCCTCCCCAGGTTCAGCATCACGAAGTGATCACCCACCAGGTGGGCATGGTGCGGATTGTGGGTGATGAGGATGACCCCGATGCCGCGTTCCCGGGCGGCGGCGACAAACCGCAGCACCATGCCGGACTGTTTCACACCGAGTGCCGCGGTCGGCTCATCGAGGATGAGCACCCGGGCGCCGAAGTAGATGGCGCGAGCGATGGCCACCACCTGCCGTTGTCCGCCGGACAACGAGGCGACGGGCACGTCGACGTTGCGCAATTCGATGCCCATCTCACGCAACTGCCGGTCGGCGATCTCCCGCATCTCGTCCTCCCGCAGACGGCCCAGGAAGCCGGTGAGTTCCTGACCGAGGAAGAAATTGCGCCACACGCTCATCTGTCCCACCACGGCCAGGTCCTGGTAAACGGTGGCGATGCCGGCGGCAATGGCGTCTCGCGGGCTGGTGAAGGTGACCTCCTCACCGTCGATGTACATCATCCCGGAGGTCGCCGGGTGCAACCCGGAGAGCACCTTGATCAGGGTGGACTTGCCGGCGCCGTTGTCGCCGAGCACGCAGGTGACCTGCCCGGCACGGACGGTCAGCGAGACCGAGTCCAGGGCGCGGAAGGCTCCGTAGTCCTTGGTCATCTCCTCCAGCCGGACGAGCTCGGTGCCGATGGCCACGGGGGCTTCGTTGATGTCGGTCATGAGCGCTCCTTGTTGAACTTCTCGAAGCGGTTGTTGGTCAGCACCGCGAACAGCAGCATGCCGCCGAGGAAGAACATGAACCAGTCGGGGTTCCAGCCGGCGTAGACGATGCCCTGGTTGACCATGCCGAAGATCAGGGCGCCGATGGCGGTGCCGATCACGGTGCCGCGTCCACCGGTCATGGAGCAACCACCGATGACGGCGGCGATGATGTAGAGGAATTCGTTGCCCACGCCCTGGCCGGCCTGGATGGAGTCGAACATGAACAGGTTGTGCATGCCGATGAACCAGGCGGCGAAGCCGACGAACATGAACAGGGTGATCTTCACGCGCTTGACGGGCACGCCGATGGCGCGGGAGGCGTCCTCGTCACCGCCGACGGCGAAGATCCAGTTGCCGAAGCGGGTCTTGTACAGCAGCCAGCTGCCGAGGCCGACGAAGAGGATCCACCAGAAGACGGTGATGCGGACGTCCACGCCGAGGATGGTGATGGTGCTGGCGAAGACGGCGCGCACGGAGGGGAAACCCTCCATGTCGGAGATGATCGGGGTGGCCACCGCGCCGGTGACCAGTTTGGTCACCGCGAGGTTGAGTCCCTGGAGCATGAGGAAGGACGCCAGGGTGATCAAAAACGACGCGATCTTGGTCTTCGTGACCAGATATCCGTTGAAGAAGCCGATCCCCAGGGAAATCAGCAGCGCCAGGGCCGCGCCGACCCAGGAGTTCAGCCACAGGTTGTAGTTGAGCATCGTGGCGGCCAACGCCGCGGTGGTCACGGCGACGCCGGCGGAGAGGTCGAATTCGTTGCCGATCATCAACAGTCCGACGGCCACGGCCATGATGCCGATGGTGGAGCTGGCGTAAAGCACGGTGGCCATGGCGTCCCAGGAGCGGAAGGCCGGGGCCACGATCATGAACAGGGTGAAGATGATCACCGCGCCCAGCAGGCTGGTCAGCTCCGGGCGGCGGATGAGGTTGGCGAGTCTGTTGGGTTTGTCCTCCACGACTGCGGTCGAGTCGCTCATCGCAGACCTTCCTTCGCGGCGTCGGCGATCGTGTCGACATTGGAGGCGTCCACGAAGCTGGGGCCGGTGTAGACGGGTCGCCCACCGCCGACGGTGCTGCCGTTGCGGTGCGCGAGCCAGATGGCGTCGACGGCCATATAACCCTGCAGATAGGGCTGCTGGTCGATCGCCCACTCGATATCACCGGCGCGGATGGCCTCAACGAGCTGGGCGTTGGTGTCGAAGGTGGCGACGCGCGCCTCCGAACCGGCGGCGTTCGCGGAATCCACTGCCGTGAGCGCGACCGGGGAAACCAGGCCCATCACCCAGTCGATGGAGGGGTCCTGGGCGAGCTTGGCCTGCAGGGTCGACTGCACGGAAGTCAGGTCCATGCCGTTGACGTAGATGGTCTCCACCTCACCGGCGCTCCCCACGCCGTCGGCGACGCCGGCGCAGCGGTCCTCCTGGGAGGAGTTGCCCTGCTCGTGGATCACGCACAACACGTGGCTGGCGCCGTCGGTGGCCAGCCGCTCCCCCGCCCGGGTGCCGGCGATGCGCTCCTCCTGGCCGAAGAAACCGCTCAGCCCGAAGTCCTGGTAACGCTCCATGCCGGCGTTGAGCCCCACGACGGGAATGCCCTCGTCGACGGCGCGCTGGGCGACGGGCCCGAGTGCGTCGGCGTTGGGCATGGTCACGGCGATGCCGTCCACGCGGGAGTCGATGGCCGACTGGATCAGGTTCGCCTGGTCGGGTGTCTCGGGATGCGAGGAGTAGCGCAGCTCAATGTTGTTCTTCTGTGCGGCGTCCTCCGCCCCCTTGCGCACCAGGTCCCAGAAGGTGTCACCCGGCGCGCCGTGGCTGATCATGGAGACCACCAGGCGCGGCGTGTCGACGGTCCCGCCGCCCTCCCCGCCGGCGGTGGATCGCGGAGCCCCGCCCGTGGCGGAACACCCGGTCAGCACGAGGGCCGCGCCGATGACGGCCGCGGCCACCGCCCGCAGCCTGAGAGAGCTCTGAAAGATATTCACATTTTAGAGTCAACGCAGGTCAA
>CAYSIP010000213.1:0-4798 GCA_964431055.1 uncultured Corynebacterium sp.
TGACGGTGACGTCAGCCAGGTAGTCGAGGATGCGGCCCGGTTCATCATCGGCCGGCGGGGCGGCCAGCAGGTGGATGTGCTCGCCGATGAAGTTGGTGGAGATCCTGCGGTGCTGGAAGTCCTCCTCGCGCAGCAGGGCACGCAGGAACCCGATGTTGGTGGCCACCCCGCCGACGGTGAACTCGGCCAGGGCACGCTGGGCACGGGCCACGGCGGTGGCGAAGTCGGTGCCGCGGCAGGACATCTTGACCAGCAGGGAATCGAAGTTCGGGGTGATCTCGGTGCCCACGGACACCGACCCGTCGAGACGCACACCCGCCCCACCCGGAGAGCGGTAGGCGGTGATGGTGCCCGAATCGGGGCGGAAGTTGTTGCTCGGGTCCTCGGTGGTGATGCGGCACTGCAGGGCCGCACCCGTCAGGGTGATCGACTCCTGGGTCAGACCCAGCTCCTTGAGGGTCGCGCCGGCGGCGATGTGCATCTGCGCGCGCACGATGTCGACGCCGGTGACCTCCTCGGTGATGGTGTGCTCGACCTGCACGCGCGGGTTCATCTCGATGAACACGTGGTTGCCGTTCTCGTCCACCAGGAACTCCACGGTGCCCGCGCCCTGATAGTTGATGGAGCGGCAGAAGGCCACGGCGTCGGCGCAGATCTGGTCGCGCAAGGCGGGGTCCAGGTGCTGGGCGGGCGCGATCTCCACGACCTTCTGGTGGCGGCGCTGCAGCGAGCAGTCCCGCTCAAAGAGGTGGATGACCTCCCCGGTGGCATCACCCAGGATCTGGACCTCGATGTGCTGCGGGTTGATCACCGCGCGCTCCAGGTAGACCCGGCCGTCACCGAAGGCGGCCTCCGCCTCCCGGGAGGCCTCGGCGGCCCGGGCCGCCAGGTCCTCCGGCTTCTCGACAAACCGCATGCCACGGCCACCACCACCGGCGACGGCCTTGACGAAGATGGGGAAGGTGAACTCCTCCGACATCGCCACCAGCTCGTCGACGTCCTCCGACGGCTTCGAGTCCTGCAACACCGGCAGACCCGCGGCCTTCGCCGCCTCCACGGCGGCCGATTTGTCACCCGTGAGGTCCAGGGTCTCCGGGGTCGGGCCGATGAACGTCACGCCCGCCTCGGCGCAGCGGCGCGCCAGTTCGGCATTCTCGGAGAGGAACCCGTAACCCGGGTAGACGGCGTCGGCGCCGGTCTTCTTCGCGGCCCGGACGATCTCGTCGATGTTCAGGTATGCCTTGACCGGGGATCCCTCCGCCCCGATGCGCACCGCCTCCGAGGCGAATGACCGATGGAAGGAATTGCGGTCCTCCCGCGGGTAGACAGCGACGGTCGCAGCCCCGGTTTCGAAGGCCGCGCGGAACGCGCGCACCGCGATCTCACCGCGGTTGGCGACGAGCACCTTCTTGAAGGCGGGCAAAGTGGGTGTGGCCACGTGAGGAGTCCTTTCCAAATGACAGATATGTGAGATGGCTCTCCGCAAAACCATAACGCAGGGTGCGCCATAGCAATGGAAGAAGGCCGGGCGGCCGGACCCCCCTGGGGTGGTCCGGCCGCCCGGCCCCGTCGCGCTGCCGCAGCTAGTTGGCGGCCTTCGCGGGCACCGAACGCTGGGCCGGGCCGTTGTAGGCGGACAGGGGGCGGATGAGCGAGTTGTTCTCGTACTGCTCGACGATGTGGGCGGTCCAGCCGGTGACACGCGCCAGGACGAACAGCGGGGTGAAGAACTCCACCGGGAAGCCCAGCAGGTGGTAGGCCGGGCCGGACGGGAAGTCCAGGTTGGGCTTGATGCCGGTGCGCCCGTCCATGGTGGCGGCCATGATGTCATACATCTCGACCCACTTCGCACCGTCATGGCGCTCGGCCAGCTTCCTGAGCTCGGCCTCCATGGTGGGCACGCGTGAGTCGCCGGATTTGTACACGCGGTGGCCGAAGCCCATGACCAGCTGCTTGTTGTCGAGGGCGTTGGTCATCCACTCCTCGGCCTCGGCCGGGTCGTCGATCTCGAGCATGGTGTGCATGACGAACTCGTTGGCGCCGCCGTGCAGCGGGCCCTTGAGAGCACCGATTGCGCCGGTCAGCGCCGAGTAGGCGTCCGAGCGCGTCGAGGTGATCACCCGGGAGGTGAAGGTGGAGGCGTTGAAGGAGTGCTCGGCGTAGAGGATCAGCGACTTCTCGAAGGCGCTGACGTCGTCCGGATTGCTCGCCGGGGAGCCCTCCCCGTCCCCGAAGACCATGTAGAGGAAGTTCTCCGCGAAGCTGCGTTCGAGGTCCGGTTCGATGAACTCCTCCCCTCGGCGACGGCGCACGTCCAGGGCCACGGCGGTGGGTAGCTGGGCGAGCAGGTGCAGGCCGATGCGGCGGATGTGGTCGGTGCCGGTGGTGAAGGGCTCCGGGTCCTTGGTGCCCAGGTAGGACACCGCGGTGCGCAGCACGTCCATTGGATGACAGTTCTCCGGCAGAGTGCGGACGAGGTCGACCAGTCCCTGATCGAGCTGACGCAGGCTGCGCCCCTCCTCATTGAAGGCGGCGAGCTGCTCGTCGGTGGGCAGCTCTCCGTTCCACAGCAGGTAGGCGACCTCCTCAAAGCTGCAGTGCTCGCACAGTTCCTGGACCGGATAACCCCGGTAGGTCAGGGAATTCGTCTCCGGGACGACCTTGGAGACGGCGGTGTAGTCGGCGACGACGCCGTAGAGGCCCTTGCGGATCTCCGGTTCCTGGGTGGTGGTGTTCTTGGTGGCGCTGGTCATGATGGTTCATCCCCTTTCAGGGCGGATCAGACTGTCAGGACTTTCAGAACTTCTCGGACTCGAAGGTGGGCTCATAGTTGTCGGCGGAGTAGGTGAACACCTGCTGGTCGAAGGCGTTGTATTCCTCGTAGCGCAGCAACTCGTAGAGGCGGGAGCGGTGCTGCATGCGGTCGACCCAGCCGGACTGGGTGCCGGTGACGGCGATGTCCTGCAGGGCGTGTTCGACCTGGCCCATCGCGATACGCAGGGTGGTCACCGGGTAGATCACCGCGTTGTAGCCGAGGTCCTGCAGCTGGTCGGCCGACAGCAGTTCGGTCTTGCCGAATTCCGTCATGTTGGCCAGCAGCGGGACGTCGACGGCGGCGCGGAATTTCTCGAACTCGGCCGGGGTGTGCAGCGCTTCGGTGAAGATGAGGTCGGCGCCGGCGTCGGCGTAGGCCTTGGCGCGTTCGATGGCCGCGTCAATGCCCTCGACCCCGGCGGCGTCGGTGCGAGCGCAGATGACGAAGCTGTCGTCACGGCGCTCGTTGACGGCCGCGGTGATGCGCCGCAGCATCAGTTCGGTGGGCACCACCTCCTTGCCGTCGAGGTGGCCGCAGCGCTTGGGGTTGACCTGGTCCTCGAGATGGCAACCGGCTACGCCGGCGTCCTCCAGCTCGGAGACGGTGCGCGCGGCCGACATCGGTTCGCCGAAACCGGTGTCCGCGTCGACGAGCACGGGCAGGTCGGTGCTGCGGGCGATCTGCCGCGCCCGGCCGGCGACCTCGGTCAGGGTGGTCAGGCCGATGTCCGGCAGTGCCAGGTCCGCGGCGACGACGGCGCCGGAGACGTACACGCCCTCGAAGCCGGCGTCCTGGATCGCGCGGGCCACCAGCGGGGAGAACGCGCCCGGTAGACGTTGGATGGTCCCGGAGTTCAGGCCGTCGCGCAGTGCTTGCCGACGCTCGCGGGGGGTGACGGAGGTGGAGTACAGGCCGGTCATCAGAACAGCCCCTTTCTGACGGTGGGAGCCGTGGCCAGGACGTCCTGGTCGAGCTCGATGTTGAGCTCGGCGAGGTCGGTCAGCGACTCGGTGTTCTCCGCGGCCTGCAGGAAGCGGTCCTGCTCATCCTCTGAGACGATGCCCTCGGCCAGGGTGCGGAACTTGGCGATGTACTGCTCACGGGCGAACGGGCGGGCGCCGAGCGGGTGGGCGTCGGCGACGGCCAATTCGTCCTCGACCGTGGTGCCGTCGGAGAAGGTGATCACGACACGCGCTCCGAAGGCCTTCTCGTTCGGGTCCGTGGCGTGGTAACGGCGGGTCCATTCGGGATCCTCGACCGTGGAGATCTTGTGCCACAGCTCGATGGTCTCCGGGCGGTTGGCCCGCTCGGGGGCGTAGGAACGCTCGTGGTGCCAGGCGCGGTCCTCGAGGGCGACGGCGAAGATGTACATGATCGAGTGGTCGAGCGTCTCCCGCGAGGCGGAGGGGTCGAATTTCTGCGGGTCATTCGATCCGGTGCCGATGACGTAGTGGGTGTGGTGCGAGGTGTGCAGCACGACCGACTCGACGTCGCGCAGGTCCCTGCCGTCGGCGGCGAGCCGCTCGCCCATGCGACGGGCCAGGTCGATCGGGGCCTGGGACTGGTACTCCGCGGAGTGCTCCTTGGTGTAGGTGTCCAGGATGCCGCGCTTCTCCTCGCCCTCGGCCGGCAGCGGGACGGTGTACTCGTGGTCCGGACCGGAGAGCAGCCACGCGATGACGCCGTCCTCCCCCTCCCAGATCGGGGCGGGTGCGCCTTCACCGCGCATGGCGCGGTCGACGGCCTCGATGGCCATTTTGCCGGCGAAGGCCGGGGCGAACGCCTTCCAGGAGGAGATCAGGCCCTTGCGGGACTGGCGGGTGGCGGTGGTGGTGTGCAGCGCCTGGCCGATGGCCTGGTAGATCGTGTCGACGTCCAGGTCGAGCATGGTGCCGATGCCGGCGGCGGCCGAGGGGCCGAGGTGGGCGACGTGGTCGATCTTGTGCTCGTGGAGGCAGATGCCGCGCACCAGGTCGACCTGGA
>CAYSIP010000214.1:0-4784 GCA_964431055.1 uncultured Corynebacterium sp.
CTACTCGCTGAAGAGCAATGTTGTACGTCACACCGCAGACATTAACCCGTGTCATCCAGGGGCGCAAGGCCCGGGCCCGCCCCGGGGTCGGGGCGGGGAGGTCGGGAACCTACCGAAAAAGCAGGTCACCGGGGTGAAAACCGGCCGGTTTCAGGCCCCGTGTTCGAGCAGGAAGAGCGCCTCGGCGGCCGCGATATTGGCGATCTCGGTGGGGTCGACGGACTCGTTGGGGGAGTGGATCGTCGACTGTGGTTCCTCCACGCCGAACAGGGCGACCTCGGCGTCGGGGAACGCGTTCTGCAGGGCCAGCGTCAACGGGATGGAACCACCACTGCCGATGGTCGCGGACTCCGTCGCACCGTAGGCGGCGGCCAGGCAGGCCCGCAGACGGCCCAGGGCCGGGCCGGAGGGATCGGTGCGGAAAGGCTGGTTGACGTCCGCGATCCGCACGTCGACCTGCGCGCCCCACGGGGTCCGCTCGCGCAGGTGCGCGGCGAGCTTCTCCGCGACGTCCGCGGCGTCCATGCCCGCCGGGACCCGCAGATTCAATTGCGCGGAGGCGGTGGCGGGCACGGCGTTGACGGCCTCGGCGACCGGGGTGGAGGTGAACCCGGTGACGGTCACCGCCGGACGGGCCCACACGAAATCGGCGGGGGAGTCCGCGTCATCGCCCATCAGCTCCACACCGTCCAGCACTCCGGCGTCGGCGCGGAAAGTCTCGGCGGCGTAGGGCTCACCGTCCCAGCGCTGCTGGGTCTCGACCCCGTCGATGACGGTGCGGCCGCGGTCGTCGCGAAGCGAATCCAACATGCGCACCAGGGCGGCGACCGCGTCGGGGGCCGCGCCGCCGAACATGCCGGAGTGCACCGGGGCGCGCAGGGTGTCCACGGTGACCGTCAGCTGCGCACCGCCGCGCAGGGTGGTGGTCAGGGTGGGGACGCCGACGGCCGCGTTGCCGGAGTCGGCGATGAGGATGGCGTCGGCGGTGAACAACTCGGGGCGTTCGGCCAGCAGGGTCTCCAGGCCCTCGCCGCCGCGCTCCTCCGAACCCTCGATCACGACCTTCAGGCCCAGTCCGGTGCCACCGGCCGCCTCGACGGCGCGCAGGGCGGCCAGGTGCATGACGAGGTTGCCCTTGCAGTCGGCCGCGCCGCGCCCGTACCAGCGGCCGTCACGCTCGGTGAGGGTGAACGGGTCGGAGATCCACTCCTTCGGGTCGCCCGCCGGCACGACGTCGTAGTGGGAGTACAGGAGCACGGTGGGCATGCCCTCTGCGGCGTCGCGACGCCCGATCAGGGCGGTGGAGCCGTCCACGGTGGGGATGGCCTCCACCGCCAACCCGGCCTCCTCGAGCGCCCGGCGGGTCCAGTCCGCCGCGCCGGTGCTCTGCTCCTCCAGCCCGGGCTGGCCGTGCACGGAGTTGAAGGACACGAGGGCGGAGAGGTCGGAGAAGATCCGCTCGCGCTGGGAATGGATGTGGGCGCGCACATCATCGAGGCGGGCGGTGTCGACCGTGGCAGGATTTTCTGGGTTGCTCATGGCAGCCGAGTCTAGTGGCGGGCACGGGTCGCCCGAGGGTGGGTGGGGACCGCAGACGTGCGCCCACTCACAGCGGGCGATACGGTATTGACTACCATTTTTAAAGTATCTGTACCACCACTTCACATATCAGAAGCCGGAGCAGCTGATGACGCAAGGTTTCTCTCCGTATTCCGGGGACTCGTTCGACGCGCCGTCAGGAGGTTTCCCCGGTCAGGGCGCCAGTGGCCCCGGCTATCCGGGCGGTCCCGGCGGTTTCGGGCCGGGCCCGCAGGGTCCCGGTGGCCCGGTGGCCCCCCTGGCCGGTTCCACCGGCACGGGGATGACGCGCACCTCCGCCCCGGTGAAGTATCTGCTGCCCAGCTTCGCGGCGGGGTTGATCGCCCTGGTGCTCAACGCTGTGGCCACCTTCGGTGATTTCGAGGCCACCGACACCTCCTTCGCGATCCTTTCGGGCATCGCCTGGGCCCTGGCGGGCCTGGTGGGGATCACCGCCCTGGGCGGGTATTTCGCGAAGGACAACAAACACCGGGGTTCCGGTTTCTACACCGAGATCGGTTGGAAGAAGACGCTGTACTGGGTCACGGTGGTGATGCTGGTGGTAGCCATCATCTGGTCCGCGGTCGACATCGCCCAGTGGGTGGGAAAGTGGTGAACGGCATGAAGAAGATGAGCCTACGGGCTGCTGCGGTTGCTCTGGCCGGGGCCCTGGCCGGGTTGTCCACCGTGCCCGGCGCCCTGGCCCAGGAGGTTGGCGCACCCCCCGCTCCCGCCGCCTCCCTCAACAACGTCGGCGCGTGCATCGCGGACACGGGCGCCCTCGACGTGATCGTGATGATCGACGAGACCGAGAGCCTCATCCACGAGGTCCGCGACGGTTCCATCAACCCCGACGCCCCCGGCGCGGACGCCGATCACCACCGGGTGCCGGCGGCCCAGAGCTTCGTCGACGAGCTCGTGGCCAAGCAGGCCGACGAGGGTTTTGAGACCCGCGTGCGGGTCGCCGGTTTCGGGCAGGAGTACAAGTCCGGCGCCACCGACCCGGAGAACTACGGTGACTGGACCACTCTCGACGACGGCAGCGCGGCGGAGACCAAGGAGCTGATCGCGGGCTTCGCCGACCGCACCGCCGAGCAGTACACCAACTACGCCAACGCGCTCGAGGGTGCGTACCGGGACTTCTCGCACTCCGGTTCCGAGGGCGCCTGCCGCATGGTCGTGACCTTCACCGACGGTGCGCTCACCGCCGCGGAAGGCGCCGACGCCGCCGAGGCTGCGCTCTGCACCCCCGGCGGGGTGGCCGACCGGTTGCGCGGCGCGGGCGTGACCACCATCGGCATCGGTCTGTCCGCCCCGAACAACCCCTCTGATTTCAGCCTGCTGCAGGGCATCACCGAGGGCACCGGCCAGCAGTGCGGTGAGTTGCCGCCCACCGGGGCGTTCTTCACCGCCGACAATGTCGGGGGCCTGTTCGCCGCCTTCCGGGAGGCCCTGGCCACCGGCGGCGAGGCGATCGGGGAAACCACCGTCGGGGAGCCGTTCACCTTCACCCTGGACAATTCCGTCACCGACGTCCGCTTCACGGCCATCGCCCGCGATGACCTCGGCGCGGACGCCCACCTCGTTCTCACCGCGCCCGACGGCGCCACCGTCGAACTGATCGGTGAGGGCTCCACCGAGGTGAACTCCGGCGAGCTCACCTGGGACGCCGCGACTGATCCGGTGCAGATGGCCGACGGTGCGCTGTCCCTGAGCCCCGGCGGCGACTGGGCGGGCACCTGGGCCCTGCAGTTCCAGAACTTCGACGCCGCCGCCACCGACAGCCGCGTGTTCAATTCCGTGGAGATCCAGCCCGACCTGCAGGTCGAGTTCCTCGGCGGCGAGACGACGACCTCCGGGGACGGTGGCCTGAACCTGCGCAACGACGAGCCCCTGCGCCTGCGCCTGGTCGACCGCGACGGCAACACCCGCGCCCTGGAGGGTGACGCCCTGCTCGACCTGGTCTTCACCCGCCCCGACAGCGGCCAGTCCACCGTGCTGGCGGAGGGCGTGGACTTCTCCGGCGGTGAACTCGAGATCCCGCTCGACGGTCTCGCGGAGCTGCCGGCCGCGGGCACTCTGGAGGCACGCACCTCGATCACCACCCGCGGGGACGGGGCCAACTCCGGCACCACGCTCAGCCCCATCCTCAGCGCCACCCGTCTGACGGTCACCCAGCGTGACATGCCGCAGCTGCCGGGTGAGATCCGCTTCCGGGCCGAGGAGGAGACCGTCACCGTCGACGTGCCCGTCACGGGACCCGGGCGCGTGTGGATCCCCGCCGACACCACCCTGGGTGCGGCCACCCTGCCCGAGGGGGTGGACGCTGTCGCCGCAGGCAGCACCTTCGACAGCCCCGACAACGCCCTGGTGCTCGACGTCGATGAGCAGGGCACCCTGCCCGTCGAGGTGACCGTCGCCGAGCTCCGCGACGGCATCGCCACCGGCACGCTGCCGATCTCCGTGTCCAATCTGGACGGCAGCACCACGACGACCGTCGACGTGCCCACGGAGGCCAGCTTCTCCGTTCCGCTGGACACCGCCACCTTCCTCGCCGCCCTGATCCTCGCGTTGCTGGCCGGCCTGCTCATCCCCCTGCTCCTTCTTTACGCGATCCGCTACTTCACGGCGACGATCCCGAAGGAGACCATGGGCGCCATCACCATCCCCCTGGAGACCGGGGGCGACCGGGTGACCTACGCGGGTGCCGCGGCCCCGACGCTCGATTCGGCCACCGCGGTGCAGCACCAGATCTCCAACCAGGGCAGGCAGTTCACCGCGGGCAGCTACCGGGTGAAGGTCAAGAGTTTCCAGCTCAACCCCTTCGCGCAGCCCACCGCGCTGGTGGAGCAGGCGCCGTCCATCAGCCGGAAGGGCAGGCAGGAGAAGGGCCGCGCCCGCCTGCCGCTGGCGGTGCAGAATGAATGGTTCCTGGTGGCGCGGGCCTCCGATCGTTCGAAGATCGACCTGGTGGTTCTGCCGCGCATCCCCCTGGAGGCGGACACCGCGTCGCGACTGGTCAACGACATCACCCAGAATGCCCCGGCACTGGTCGAGCAGCTCTCCGAACAGCTTGACGACGCCGCGCCGCAGACCCCGTCGACGGGCGCGCCCGGTGGTTCTGGTGGTCTTGCCGCGCCCGCTGCACCCGGCGGGGGCCAGCCGGGTTCCGGGGGCTTCGGTGCACCCGGTTCGGGTGGTTTCGG
>CAYSIP010000215.1:0-4678 GCA_964431055.1 uncultured Corynebacterium sp.
CGTTCATCTTGTGCGGCATCGCCGACGAGCCGACCTGGCCCTCCTTGAAGCCCTCAGTGACGGTCTCATTGCCGGCCATCAGGCGGATGGTGTGCGACAGCGAGGACGGGCCGGAACCGAGCTGCACGAGCGCGGAGACGGCGTCGAAGTCGAGGGAACGCGGGTAGACCTGGCCCACGGAGTCGAAGATGCGGGAGATGCCGAGGTGGTCGGCGATGGAGGTCTCCAGGGCGGCGAGCTTGTCCTCGTTGCCGCCCATCAGGTCCAGCATGTCCTGGGAGGTGCCCATGGGGCCCTTGATGCCGCGCAGCGGGTAGCGGGCCAGCAGCGTCTCGACGCGCTCGATGGCCACCAGCATCTCATCGGCCGCGGAGGCGAAACGCTTGCCCAGGGTGGTGGCCTGGGCGGCGACGTTGTGCGACCGGCCGGCCATGACCAGGGTCTGGTACTGCCCGGCGCGCTCCCCGATGCGGGCGACGACGGCGACGGCCTTGTCGCGGACGAGCTCCAGGGAGCGGTAGATCTGGAGCTGCTCGACGTTCTCGGTGAGATCGCGGCTGGTCATCCCCTTGTGGATGTGCTCGTGCCCGGCGAGGGCGTTGAACTCCTCGATGCGTGCCTTGACGTCATGGCGGGTGACCTTCTCCCGCTCGGCGATGGAGGCGAGGTCGACGTGGTCGATGACCGCCTCGTAGGCCTTGATGGCGCCCTCGGGGATGGTGACGCCGAGGTCCTTCTGGGCCCTCATCACGGCGATCCACAGCTGACGCTCCAGGATGATCTTGTGCTCGGGGCTCCAGATATTGGACAGGTCGGCGGACGCGTACCGCGACGACAGGACGTTTGCGATCTTCTTTTTCTCAGCCACGGGCCTGATTATTCCACGCGGGTCGTGTTCTACGGAATGACCGCAGGTGCCGCTCACCCCTCCGGGCGCAGGTGAGGGGCCCGGCGGCGGGTTCGTCAGGCGGGCTATCAGGCGGGTCGGGCGAAGAGCCCGGGTTCCTCCGGCGGGATCTTGGCCGGGGTGGTTCGCCGTCGGCGGAGTTTCGCTGCGGCCGAGTGTCCGTGCGACACGGTGTCGTTGACGTCGACGGTGTCGGCGTCGGCGCCGGCCCAGCGGTGCCCGATTCTGCCGGTGACGGGGTCGCGCTCGGCGTGCCCCATGCCTCCGCTGCCGTCGTGGGCGTCGTTGTTGTTGCCGTGGTGCCGGCGGCATCGGAGAGTGAGGTTCTCGATGTCGGTGCGTCCGCCCCGGATCCACGGCATGACGTGGTGGGCGTCGCAGTCGATTTCAGGGCGGTCGCAGCCGGGGTGGCTGCACACCAGTTCCAGGGCGAGCAGGACGATCCGCTGCTCAAGGGTGGCGGTGCGTTTCGCCCGCCCCATCGCCAGGGGTACGACCGCGTCCTCGTCGGTGATGAGCAGGAGGTCGGTGCCCGCGGCGCCGAGGCGCAGCAGCTCGAAAGGGTTGAGCAGGTCCCCGGTGTTCGTGGGGAAGCGGCTGTCCAGGCTCATGGACTCCAGCTCATCGAGGGTCGCGGTGACCACGAGGGAACCGAGGCCGCGTGGTCTGGCCCCTTCCCCGGCGAGATGGCCGGTGAGGATGCGGTCGAGCTGGTCGACGCGCCGTTGATCGAGGGTGCGCCGGTCCTCCTCCGGCGGGACGGGCACCAGGTGGCCGGGTTTCTTGGCCGGGTCGAGCGCGGCCTTGAGCTTGGCGGCCGAGGGGGCGGGCAGGTAGGCGGAGACGTGAATCCCGCCGTCGGCGTCCGGCCGGGAGAAGCGCACCCTGCGTTTACGCAGCGCGGCGAAAGGGTCCTTCGTCCCGTCGGGCCGGTGGCCGGCGGCATTGGCCCTGCGCACCTTCTCGCGGACCCAGGCACGCAGATCCTCGGGGCTGCGACGCCGGGACTGGTCGAGCGCTTCCGCGTAGATGGCGTTGCGGCCGGGCACGGCGTGGCGGGAGAGGTGTCCCAGTTCCCGCTCGATGATCTTCAGCCGTTCCGCGGTGGCCTTCTCCCTACGCAGTTTCTCCCGCATGCGTTCCCGGGCCGCGTTTTCCTTACGCACCCGTTCGGCGGCCTCCTGCTGTGCGGCCTGCTCCGCGGCGCCGTGTTCAACCCCGTCCGCCTCTTCCACCGGTTTCGGTTTTTCGAACAGGGAGCGGGCCCGGGTGATGCGGCTCCACGCCTCGGAGCGGGAGAGGCCCAGCCTCCCGGTCAGGTAGTCGACGGCCTTGGTGGAACCGACCCGGCGCCCGGCCTCGGCCTGTTCGGCGATGAAAGCGAAGGCGGCGTCGAGGTAGGACTTGCCCGCCACCGCCTTCTCCAGGCGTTCCATCAACGGGGCAATCTCGTCGAAGACGACGGCATCGGGGTCATCCAGCAGCTCGGCGAGCGCGACCAGGCCGGTCTCGACCTGGTCGACGCACCGCGCGACATCTTCCGCCATCCCCATGGTCACGTTCACCCCGCCCCCGAAGTTTTTCGCTTACGCGTTCGATATTAGCCACGGCAACAAAGCCGGTCAACCCCTCAAACGAATAAACTCCCGGAAGCTACCGACCCAGGTACTCCCCCAGTCGACGGCAGGCTTCGCGGGCGTCGTCAGGCGAGACGCACAGGGACAACCGCACCCAACCGCGGCCGTTGAGCGGGTCGAAGTCGATGCCCGGCGCGAGCGCCACACCGATCTCCTGGACGAGCTCGTGGCACCAGGCCTCGGAGTCGTCGGTGATGGAGCTGACGTCCAGCCACAGGTAGAGCCCGCCGTCGGGTTCCGCGAAGTGCGGGAGGCCGATCTTGGGCAGCTCCTCCAGCAGGACGGCGCGGGCGGCCCGGTAGTCCTCGACGTAACCGTCGAGTTCCGCCTTCGCCCCGGGGCCGAACGCGGCGCGGCCCGCGACCTGGGAGATGGCCGGCGGGCTCAGCGCCAGGGAGGCCTGGAGGTTTTCAATGGGGGTGATCAGGTCGTCCGGGACGATGAGCCAACCGACGCGCCAACCGGTCATGGAGAAGTATTTCGACAGGGTGCCCACCACCACGGCCCGGTCGGAGAACTGCCGGGCGGTGGCCAGCGGGCGGCCGAAGCTCATGCCGTGGTAATCCTCGTCGGAGATCAGCACGGCGTCGTTCTCCTCGCACCACCGGGCGATCCGCTCCAGCTCGTCAGGGTCGATGATCGTGCCCGTCGGGTTGCCTGGGGAGGTGACGATCACCGCTTTCGGCTTATCCCCGGCGGGCAGCGCCTCCAGCATCGCGGCCGTCGGCTGGAAGCGGGTGGAGTCGTCGCAGACCAGGTCGACGATCCGCGCCCCGAAGGCCTCGAGGATGTTGCGGTAGGCCGGGTAGCCGGGACAGGAGAGGGCGACGGTGTCGCCGTGGTCGAGTACGGCCAGGAAGGCGGCGACGAAACCACCGGAGGAACCGGTGGTGATGATGACGTTGTCGGCGGACGTCGTCACGCCGTAGGTCGATGAGTGCCAGTTCGCGACGGTCTCGCGCAGCTCACGGTCGCCGACGACCTCGGTGTAACCCAGCGGGGAGGCCCGCAGCTCCCGCTCGGCGAGGTCGAGCACCGGGTTCGGGGCGCCGGTGGCCGGTTGTCCGGCGCACAGCATGATGGTGTCCTGGCCCTCCCGCCTGCGGCGTTGCACGAGATCGAGCATCTGCATGACGCGGAAGGGCTGCACCTGGCTGCGCTGGCTGGCGATCGGGTTCCCGGAAGGCTTCATGGGGCCAAGTCTAGACCCCGAAGGCGCCTGCTCAGATGCTGATGCGCCCCTCGACGGCGGCCAGGGCGATGTCGCGGCGGTAGAAGCCGCCGACCATCTCGATCTGCCCGATCGTGGCGTAGGCGGCCTCGCGCGCCTCCTCCAGGGTCGCCCCCTTGCCGAGGATGTTGAGCACCCGCCCACCCGAGGAGACCGGGCCGGACTCCCCCAGCGCGGTGCCGGCGTGCAGCACCCGCTCGGGATCGCCGAGCATGTCACCGGCGATGGCCACGCCCCTGCGCGGCGCCGCGGGGTACCCTTCCGCGGCGAGCACGACGGTCAGGGCGTAACCGTCCTCCCACTCCAGCGGCGGGTGTTCGGCCAACCGGCCGGAGGCGACGGCGTCGAGAAGCCCCGCCAGGGGGGTCTTGAGCAGCGAGAGCAGCGGCTGGGTCTCGGGGTCACCGAAGCGGGCGTTGAACTCGACGACCGACGGGCCCTCCGCCCCCCACGCCAGGCCGGCGTAGAGCAGGCCGGAGTACGGGGTGCCGCGGCGGACCATCTCCTGGGCGACGGGGACACACACCTCGTCGACGATGCGTTGCACACCCTCGGCAGGCAGCCAGGGCAGCGGGGTGTAGGCGCCCATGCCGCCGGTGTTGGGACCCTCGTCGTTGTCGTAGGCGCGCTTGTGGTCCTGGGCGGGCAGCAGCGGGACGACGGTCTCACCGTCGACGAGGCAGAAGAGGGAGACCTCCGGGCCGTCGAGGAAGGATTCCAGCAGCACGGGGTTGCCGTGGGCGTGGACGGCGTCGACGTGTGCGCGGGCCTCGGCACGGTCGGCCGTGACGACCACGCCTTTGCCGCCGGCGAGCCCGTCGTCCTTGACCACCCAGGTGGGGCCGAAGCGGTCGAGCGCGGCGTCGATGTCGGCGTCCGCGGTGCCGGGGACGAGCTGCTCCG
>CAYSIP010000216.1:0-4662 GCA_964431055.1 uncultured Corynebacterium sp.
CCGGCCTGATCATCGTCGGCCTGGCCCGCTGTATCGCCATGGTGCTCGTCTGGTCTGACCTGTCCTGTGGCGACCGGGAGGCCACGGCCGTGCTGGTGGCCATCAACTCCGTCTTCCAGGTGATCATGTTCGGCGTCCTGGGTTGGTTCTATCTGCAGGTCCTGCCGTCCTGGCTGGGTCTCCAGACCACCTCCGCGGAGTTCTCCTTCTGGTCGATCGTGACCTCGGTGCTCGTCTTCCTCGGCATCCCGCTGCTGGCCGGGGTGGCCTCCCGGATCATCGGTGAAAAGGCCCGGGGCCGGGCCTGGTATGAGAACAGGTATCTGCCGGCGATCTCTCCGCTGGCCCTGATCGGCCTGCTCTACACCATCGTCCTGCTGTTCGCCCTGCAGGGCGAGGCGATCACCGCCAACCCCTGGGCGGTGGCCCGCCTGGCCGCGCCGCTGTTGATCTACTTCATCGGCATGTTCGCCATCAGCCTGCTGGTCTCCCGGGCCTCGGGCATGGGTTACGCCCAGTCGGCGTCGGTGTCATTCACCGCCGCAGGAAATAATTTCGAACTCGCCATCGCCGTGGCCATCGGCACCTTCGGAGCGACCTCCGGGCAGGCGTTGGCCGGCACCATCGGTCCGCTGATCGAGGTCCCCGTGCTCGTCGGCCTGGTCTACGTCATGCTGTGGCTGGGTCCGCGGCTCTTCCCCGGGGATCCCACCCTGCCCCCGACCTCCCGAACCACCGAGACCGAACCGTCCGAGAAGGAGAGCGTCACCTCATGAGCACCAGGCCGAAAATCCTGTTCGTCTGCGTCGGCAACGGCGGCAAGTCCCAGATGGCGGCCGCGCTCGCCGTCACGCACGCCGGTGACCGCCTGGAGATCCACTCCGCCGGCACGAAGCCGGGCGGCGGACTCAACGCCGAGTCCGTTCAGGCCGTCGCCGAAGCCGGGGCGGACATGTCGCACGGAACCCCGAAGGGGGTGGACCCGCAGCTGTTGCGCGAGGTCGACCGCACCGTCATCCTGGGCGCGGACGCGCAGCTGGAGCTCCCCGATGACGCGCGCGGATCCCTGGAGCGCTGGATGACCGACGAACCGTCGGAACGCGGCATTGAGGGCATGGAACGCATGCGCATCATCCGCGACGACATCGACGCCCGCGTGCGGGCCCTGATCGACCAGCTGTAGCCCGGACAACGACCGAAGACCCCGGCACCACTGGGTGGTGCCGGGGTCCTCGGCTCGGCGTCATCGTCGGGTGGTTATCCGCGCCAGCGGTACCACTGGACGCTCATCGCGGGGATGTGCATCGACAGCGAATGCGGAAAACCGTCCCACTCCGAGTCGGCGGTGGTGAGGACCTCCGGCAGTTCACTGCCGGCACCCTCGTACTCCTCGTCGTCGGTGTTGAGCACCAGCTCCCACTCACCGCCCCGCGGCACACCGAGGGGGTAGGCGTCCTGGGAGGTCCCCGAGAGGTTCACCACGACCAGCACGGCGGAACCGTCGTCACCCCAGCGGATATAACCGAGGACGTTGCGGGCGGCGTCGTCGCCCTTGACCCACTGGAAACCGGACGGCTCGTGGTCCTGGGAGTACAGGGCCGGGGTACCGCGGTAGAGGGCGTGGAGGTCCTTCACCAGCTGCTGGATGCCGACGTGGTACTCGTGTCCCCAGCCCTCGAGGTTGCTCCAGTCTACGGAGTGGGCCTCGTTCCACTCACCGGTCTGGCCGAATTCCTGGCCCATGAACAGTAGTTTCTTGCCCGGGTGGGAGAACATGTAACCGTAGAGCGTGCGCAACCCGGCGGCCTTGTTCCAGTCGTCTCCCGGCATGCGGCCCCACAGCGAACCCTTCCCGTGGACGACCTCGTCGTGGGAGAAGGGAAGGACGTAGCGCTCCGAGTAGGCGTAGATGAGCGAGAACGTGATGGCGTTGTGATGGTGGGAACGGTGGACGGGATCGAGCTTGAAGTACTCGAGGGTGTCGTTCATCCAACCCATGTTCCACTTCAGGGAGAAGCCGAGACCGCCGTGTTCGGTGCGGGCGGTCACGCCCGGCCAGGAGGTGGATTCCTCGGCGATGGTCAGCACACCCGGGTGGTTGCGGTGGACGGTGGCGTTCATCTCCTGGAGGAACTGCACCGCCTCGAGGTTCTCGCGGCCGCCGTACTGGTTGGGCGCCCATTCGCCCTCTTCCCGGGAGTAGTCCAGGTAGAGCATGGAGGCCACCGCGTCGACGCGCAGGCCGTCGATGTGGAACTCCTCGATCCAGTACAGGGCGTTGGCGACCAGGAAGTTGCGCACCTCGGGGCGGCCGAAGTCGAAGACGTAGGTGCCCCAGTCCTTCTGCTCACCCCGGCGCCAGTCCGGGTGCTCGTAGAGGGCCTGGCCGTCGAAGCGGGCCAGGGCCCAGTCATCCTTGGGGAAGTGGGCGGGCACCCAGTCGACAATGACGCCGATGCCGCGGGTATGGAAGGCGTCGATCAGCGCACGCAGCTCATCCGGGTCACCCCAGCGGGCGGTGGGGGCGTAGTAGCCGCTGACCTGGTAACCCCAGGAGCCACCGAAGGGGTGTTCGGCCACGGGCATGAGCTCGACGTGGGTGAAGCCCTGCTCGACGACGTAGTCGACGAGCTCCTCGCGCAACTCCTTGTATCCCAGGCCGAGCTTCCAGGACCCGAGATGCACCTCGTAGACGCTCATGGGGGCGGCGTCGATGTTCTGCTGGGCGCGCTGGCGGATCCATTCACCGTCGTTCCAGCGGTGGGATGAATCGGCGACCACGGATCCCGTCTGCGGCGGGGCCTGGGTGGCCTTGGCCATCGGGTCGGCCTTGTCGCGGCGGTGGCCGTCCTGGGTCTGGACGGCGAATTTGTAGATGGTGCCCGGTCCGACGTCGGGCAGGAAGATCTCCCAGATTCCGGAGGAACCCAGCGAGCGCATGGGGAACTGGTTGGGGTTCCAGGCGCAGAAGTCACCGATGACGGCCACGCCCCGGGCGTTGGGCGCCCAGACCGCGAAGGAGGTGCCGGTGACGGTGCCCCGCTCGGTCTCATAACTGCGTGGGTTCGCCCCGAGGACGTCCCAGAGCCGCTCGTGCCGGCCCTCGCTGATCAGGTGCAGGTCGAGGGAGCCGAGGGTGGGCAGAAAGTGGTACGGGTCGGCCTTCTCCACCGGTTCGGCGTCGGGCCAGTGGATGCGCAGCCGGTAGTCGGGGGTGACGGTGTCCGGCAGGTCGATCACCCAGATGTCGTCGTTCAGGGCGGTGAAGTCCCGGGCGTCGTCGTGGATGAGCAGTTCCACCCTGGTGGCGCCCAGCTGACGGGTGCGGATCACCGAACCGTCAGGGGTGGGGTGCCACCCGTAGAAGTCGTGGGGTGCGTGGTGGCTGCAGGTGCGCAGGCGATCCAGGTCCTGCTCGGGGATGAGTAGCTGCTGGTCGATGCCGTCGGTCATGACTGTTCCTCGGGGTACGGGATGATTTCCGGATTATTCGTGGGCTGTGCCCGCCCAGGTACTTCAGACGCTACCTGAGCGGGCACAGTCGGGCGTGGGATCACGCCCGGGGGTGGGGGAATGGCGGTGATCGGTGATCGGTGACCGAGACCGGTGACCGATCACCTGTGCCATCCGCGGCCGATTCACGGCTGGCTCGCCGCTACGCCCGGTAGTCGGTGACCTTCCGCCAGGCCAGCTCCTCCCGGCGCTCCACGGGGACGTCTGGCAGCACGAGGATGTGGGCGGCGTCGCGCCACGGCTCCAGGCGCACGAAATTGTTCTCGCCCCAGGTCCACGCCGCCCCGGTGATCGCGTCGCGGACCGGGTACGTCGTACCCGGCGTCAGGCCGATCGCCTCGGGGTCCACCGTCACGGTGGCCTCCTGGGCCTCGCGCGGATCGAGGTTGACCACCACGAGCACGGCGTTGCCGCTGACCGGGTCCACCTTGGAGTAGGCGAGGATGTGGTCGTTGTCCGCCTCATGGATGTGCAGGTTGCGCAGCTGCTGCAGCGCCGGGTTCTCGCGGCGGATGTGGTTGAGGGCGGTGATGAAGGGCTCGAGGGAGTCACCCGCGGCCAGCGCGGCCTCGAAGTCGCGCGGACGCAGCTCGTACTTCTCCGAATCCAGGTATTCCTCGCTGCCCGGGGCCACGGCGACGCTCTCGAAGAGCTCGTAGCCGGAGTAGACGCCCCACAGCGGGGAGATGGTGGCGGCGAGGGCGGCGCGGATGGCGAACATGCCGCGCCCGCCGTGCTGCAGCGACGCGTGCAGGATATCCGGGGTGTTGACGAAGAGGTTGGGACGGGAGATGTCGGCCATCTCGGCGGCGGTGGTGGCGAACTCGGTCAGCTCCGCCTTCGTCGTCTTCCAGGTGAAGTAAGAGTAGGACTGCGAGAAACCGAGCTTGGCCAGACCGTAGAGGCGGGCGGGGCGGGTGAACGCCTCCGCGAGGAAGATGACGTCCGGATCGGTCTTGTGGATCTCCGCGATCAACCAGTGCCAGAAATTCACCGGCTTGGTGTGGGGGTTGTCCACGCGGAACGTGCGCACGCCGAGGTCCACCCAGAACTTCACCACCCGGTAGACCTCCTCGTAGATCCCCTGCGGGTCATTGTCGAAGTTGACCGGGTAGATGTCCTGGTACTTCTTCGGCGGGTTCTCCGCGT
>CAYSIP010000217.1:0-4652 GCA_964431055.1 uncultured Corynebacterium sp.
AAGCCGCCCGGCGCTGGGCGAACAGCTGGCCGATGTGGCCGAAACCGACGATGCCGACGGTCTTGCCGAAGATCTCGACGCCCTTGAAGGAGGATCGCTTCCATTCACCCTGCCGCAGAGTGACGTCCGCGGCCGGGATCTGGCGGGCGGTCGACAGCAGCAGGGAGACCGCGTGCTCGCAGGCGGAGTGGATATTGGACGTCGGCGCGTTGGCGACCATCACACCGCGCTCGGTGGCGGCCTCGATGTCGACGTTGTCCAGGCCGACGCCGGCGCGACCGACGATCTTCAGCTTCGACGCGGCCTCGAGGACCTCGCGGTCGACGGTCGTGGCGGAGCGGACCAGCAGGGCGTCGGCCTCCGGGACGGCGGCGAGCAGCTCAGGACGGTTCGGGCCGTCTACCCAGCGCACCTCCACGGCATCTCCGAGGGCGTCGACGGTGGACTGGGCGAGTTTGTCTGCGATCAGGACGACGGGACGGCTCACTGGTGATCTCTCCTGCACTGAACGATTGATAGGACGCGGAACGAATGCTACTTTAGCCGGTGCCTATCACCCCGGGCACCGGACCTGCCTTTTACGGGGCATCAGCCAAATCTTTCTTCCCCGGCACGGATCCGCTCCGCGAGCTGCCCGGCGGTGCCGAATTGCCCGCCCAGGGCGATGAGGGGCCTGTCCGCCAACCCGGCGACGCGGTTCATGGACTCGAGGGAGACGGCCGGGTCCGGATCGTCGAGGACCGTGACGTCGGCACCGTAACTGCGCGCGTTGGCCACCGCGACCAGCGGGCTGGCAGCCGTCGCGATCACCACCGGGGCCGCTCGGGCGTCGCGACGCGATTGCGCAGGGAAAGCCGGCAGCCGCTCCCCCGCTGTCTGCTCCGCAGGCAACTCATCCCAGGTGGGGACGAGCAGGGTGCTCTCCCCCGGGTCGAGGACCGCCAGCGCCGGCACCATGTCCGCCGGGTCGTCGACGGTCTGCTCCGTGAAGCGGCGCGCCGTCAGCTGCCCCAGGGCGTCGAGGGTGCCGGGGTCCCGGATCACCTCCCGGTTGCCGGAGGTGGCCGCCAACTGCACGTCCCCCACCAGCAGGATGTGCGAGGCGCCCAGTTTCTCAAGCTCGGCCACGATCTCCGGGTGGGTCTCACGGGTGTACACGAGCATCGGGGCATGGTTGGCCACTGCGATCGACGCCGCGCGCAGCTGCGCCGCGTCCGAGGGGCCGGACACGACCGCGGTCTGCGAGGCGCCGAAAAACAACTCGGCGGATCCCCGCCCGTCGGAGTCCTCCAGCACCACGGGAGTGGCGGGGAAATCCGGGTCAACGTAGCGGAAACGGTTGGCCGCCCGCGCCTCCCGCAGCGGGTCGTCGTCTCCCGCCCCGGTCACCACGGCCTCCGGGGCGGAGAACAGACCCGCGCCTTCCTCCCCGACCGCGCAACCGGACAGAAACAGGGCTGCGGTCAGCAGCACAGGCGATAATCTCAGCTCAGAGCGTGAACGCATCCGGTCCCTCATCGCCACCGGCGAGATCGGCGTCGTCGACGTCGCGGATGACCGGTTTGCCCATGGCGTGCTCGACCACGCGCACCAGGCGATCCCGCCGGTCGGCGAGGAAGGCCGCGATGTCACTCTCCCGCAGCAGGGCCGGATCGAGCTCGTGGGTGGCCAGCACGGCGTCGAACTCACCGTCCTCCATCAGGGACTTGGACTGCACCCGCAGCAGGTAACGGGAGGGCGCGTAACCGTCGAGCACGACTTCCGTGCGCTTGCCCATGGGCGTGCGGTTGAGAACGCTGTCCGCCAGCACCGGGTCCACAGCGCGCTCCCGGCACCATTCCAGGGGGAAGATGTGGTGGAAACCCGGGTTCAGAGGGTCGAAGGTCCAGCGGTCGAAGGGTTGCGCGGTCCGCCAGTCGCGGGCCCCGCGCCCCATGAGCAGAGCGTAAATGCCCTGGAAAACCCCGGAATCCTCGCGCACGGAGAAGAAACGGGACTCGGCGAAGGACGCGTCCCCCACCGTCTTGGGAGGGGTCTCCGTCTTGCACCGGATCCAGGCGGTGACCTCGTCGACGTCGCGCGCGGCGCGGTGAATCACCGCCGCAGAACCGTAGAGCTCACCGAGAACACCGCACCAGAACCACTGGTTGAGCCGGTCCCAACCCCGGGAGGAGGCCAGGGACCTCGGGGTGTCGGCGAGCAGGGCGAGGATCACCGCCAGCGGAATCAGCTGCGCGGTGTAGGGCACCTGCCGGGAGCTGAGGATGCAACGCTGGGAGAGGAACTCGGCCGCCTCCCGGAATGTGATCCGCAGCTCCCGCGCGGCTCCCCGGTAGTCCGACAGTGTCAGGTCGAGGATGTTCTCCCGCTGCCCGGCCGCGTGCCCGCGCCGGCCGGTGACCAGCAGGGAGACCGCGGTGAGGAATTCGGTGCGGCCGACCCCGTCGAGCGCCGGATAGTCCCGCAGGTACCGCTCGGTCTCGGCCCAGTCATCCCGGAGCCGGAAGTCGGGGTCCTCGGAGGCGAAAACTGCGGTGAGCAGCTCGAAGACGTCCATCTGCAGGCCCGCCGAGTTGGCCTGCGCGAAAATTGAACCGATTCCCGTCTGCGCGGTCTCCCGGTTCAACCGGATCATCGGCACCGCATAAGCCGACAAGGGGCGAACGATACGGTCATGGAAGGCCTTGACGCTCTCCCGCCACCGCCCCCCGTCCGCCACGGCGAGGTCGAAGAGCAGGTCGGTGGCGGCCTCCCCCAGCAACGCGGAGACGGGCACGCATCCGGCGGCCAACGCGGATTCCCGGTCGGACACGCCACCGGGGAGGGCGGGACCGAAATGGGAACGGATCTCACCGTGCTCGTCGACGGCGAAGACCGCCTCGTCGGGCAGCAGGGGCGTCTCCACCGCCCGCCCGACGTCGACCCAGAAGGTGCGACGGATGCGCTTGGAACGGAAGTCCACGGTATCGACCGCCCCGTCACCGCGCATGCAGTGATAGAGACTGGTCAGGCGCTGCTGCCCGTCGAGAAGCAGCAGACCGGGGTCGACGCCGGTGTCCGGGGCACCGGAGACGGGGCGGGGCCGGAAGCGCATCGGCTCGCCGCGGGTGTCGAGCGCGAGCAGGGATCCGACCGGATACCCGCGCAGGACGCTGACGATCAGTGCGCGTATGCGGTCGACGTCCCAGGCGTAGGAGCGTTGAAAATCAGGTAGCTGCAGGTCTCCACGGTCGATGCGGGCAAACAGGTCTGTCAGGCCGTAACTCGGCGTCGTGAAACCCATGGCCCGATTCTAACCCCGCAGCCGTATTCCCACCCGACCGGGTTGAGCGCCCAGGATGCTCAGCAGATCTCCTCGTTCCGAGGGTGCCCGGCCCGTTCGAGCTGGATGGTGGAGTGGCTGATGCCGAAGTCACGTAACCGGGCCTGGGCGGTGTCCAGGACCGGGCAGGAGGCACACGGCTCCCCGTCCGCCCCGCAGAGCGAGGGGGCGATTGCGGCGGCATCGACGACCAGGTGACAGGTGGCCAGCGGCTCGGTGCCGTCCGTGCTCCAGATGTGGAGGTCATGCACGCCGACCACGCCCGGCAGTTCCCGCAGCGCGGCCTCCACCTCATGCGTGTCGACGCCGCGGGGGACGCGGTTCATCAGCACGGAGACGGAATCCCACAGCAGGCGTAGGGCACGTGGCAGGACCAGCGCGGCGATGAACAGGGAGGCGATGGTGTCGGCGGGCAGCCAGCCGGTGAAACGGATGATCAGGCCGGCGATGATCACGGCCACCGAACCGATCAGGTCGGAGAGCACGTGCAGATAGGCGCCGCGCATGTTGAGGCTCTCGTGCTGACGGCGGACCAGGATGAACGCCGAGATCGCGTTGGCGGCCAGGCCGATCACCGCGACGGTGAGCATCAGGCCGGTGTCGATGGGGTGGTGTCCCCCCAACCTGGCGATGGCCCGGACCACGATCCAGACGGAGATCGCGGTGACGGCGGTGGCGTTGACCATCGCTGCCAACACCTCCACGCGACGGTGACCGTAGGTCGCCCGGTCCGTGGCCGCCCGCCGGCCGACGATCATGGCCACCAGGGCGATGATCAGTCCGGTGGAATCGGAGAGCATGTGCATCGCGTCCGACAACAGCGCCAGCGAGCCCGAGACGAGGCCGCCGATGAGCTCGGCGAAGAAGATGGTTCCGGTGAGCGCCAACACGCCGGTCAACGCGCGCAGGGAACCGCTCGGTGCGTGGCTGTGGGAACCGTGGCCATGATCGTGATCGTGGTGGCCACGGTCCTGGTCGTGGTCGTGGGTGATCATGACTCCAGCCTAGTCTTGCCACGCCCTTATTGAAAACCTAATGAAAACTATTGGGGTGGGGTGGAAATACGTGAGGAGGGGCCCGCCGTTCTGGCGGACCCCTCCTTGCGCGGGTCAAACGTCCCCGGGCGCTACCGCAGACTTAGGCGGTGGCGTCGAGCGGGTTCTTGACCCAGCTCATCAGGTCGCGCAGCTTGGCGCCGGTCTCCTCGATCGGGTGCTTGGCGTACTCCTCGCGCAGGCCCTCGAGCTCCTTGTTGCCGCCCTCGACGTTGGCCAGCAGGCGCTTGGTGAAGGTGCCGTCCTGGATGTCGGTCAGGATGTCCTTCATGCGG
>CAYSIP010000218.1:0-4633 GCA_964431055.1 uncultured Corynebacterium sp.
GTTCGCGGAGCGGCTGGTCACCCAGATGTACTTCCCCGGTGACCCGATGTTCTTCCAGGACCCGATCTACAACTCCGTGCCGGCCGGCGCCCGGGAACGCATGATCGCCGTCTTCGACTACGACGAGACCCGCCCCGACTTCGCCCTGGGTTACAAATTCGACATCGTCCTGCGTGGGCGCCACGCCACCCCGTTCGAATAGTCCGCCCTCCCCCGACCAGCACCCACCAAGGAGCCAGCAATGATCGACACCTCCAACGCCACGGAGTTCCGCTACCCGGTCTCCGGAATCCGCGACCAGGACGAGGCCGAATTCGGCATCACCCCCTCCCAGACCGTCGGGCCTTATGTCCACATCGGCCTGACCCTCGAAGACTCCGAGAAGATCGTCCCTGACGGCACCGAGGGGGCCGTCCACGTCACCACCATCGTCATTGACGGCAACGGGGATCCCATCACCGACGCCATGATCGAGGTCTGGCAGGCCGGCGCAGATGGGGTGTTCAACTCCCCGCTCGACCCGCGCACCGGGGACCGGGCCACCGCCGAGGGCTTCCGCGGGCTGGGCCGCGGCATGGTCGATGCGACCGGTTCCGTCACCTTCACCACCATCCTCCCCGGCGCCCTCACCCCCGAGGGCGGGGAGGCCGAGGCCCCGCACCTGAAGCTGGGCGTCTTTGCCCGCGGAATGCTCGAGCGCCTCTACACGCGCCTGTATTTCCCCGAGAACACCGAGGCCAATGCCGCTGACCCGGTGCTCTCGGCCGTGCCCGCGGAACGTCGGAACCTGCTCGTCGCCGAGGCCGCCGACGACGGCTACCGCCTGACGATCGTCATACAGCACGAGGACCCGACCCGGGAGACCCCCTTTTTCCGCGTCTGACCCCCGTGCCAGCTATTCCACACACCCCCCCAAGGAGTGCGATTCCCATGGACCTGAGCCGGTCTGTTTTCGGAGACCTCGCCGGCGGTGACGTCACCGCCCACCGACAGCTTTCCGACGAGGCGTTCCTGACCGCGATCGTCGACTTCGAACGGGCGCTCGCCGACGCCGCTGAAGCGGTCGGAGTCGTCTCCACCCCGGACGCCGACGCCGCCCGCCGGACCATCGACACCTTCTCCATCGACGTCGCGGAGATCTCCGCGGCCTCCGCGGCCGGTGGGAATCCCGCCATCCCGATCGCCGCCGGACTCAAGTCGCTCGCGAAGGAGAACGGCGCGGGCATCGCGGGCATCCACGTCGGCGCGACCAGCCAGGACGCCATCGACACCGCGCTCGTCCTGTGCGTCAAACGCGCCGGTGAGGCGATCATCGCCCGGGCCGGTGATGTCGTGGTCCTGCTGTCGGGGCTGGCGGGCCGGCACCGGTCCACCCCGGTCATGGGCCGGACCCTGGGCCAGCAGGCGCTGCCGACCACCTTCGGGGTGATTGCGGCCGGATGGGCGGAAGGCGTCCACTCAGCGGCCGGTGAACTGCGCCGGGCGATCACGGCCCTCCCGGTGCAGTACGCCGGGGCGACGGGAAACCTGGTGGCCACCCACCCGCGCGGCATCGCCGTCCACGATGAGCTGGCCACACGCCTGGGCCTGGCCGACCGGCCACTGGTCTGGCACACCAACCGCCTGCCCTTCACCGCCGTGGCCGTGGCCGCGGCCCAGCTCGCCGGCGCGGTGCGCAAGGTCGCCGGCGACATCGTGGCGCATTCCGCCACGGAGATCGGGGAGCTGCGCGAGCCTGCCCCCGGTGGCAGTTCCTCGATGCCGCACAAGGCGAACCCGGCAGCCTCGGTGGCCTGTGACGGTTACGCCCGCCGTGCACCGGGCCTGGCCGCGACGCTGCTCGACGCCCTCGACTGTCGCTGGCAGCGCGGGGTGGGCAGCTGGCACTCCGAATGGCAGACCCTGCGCGACCTGCTGGCCGTCACCGCCTCCGCGGTGTCCCGCCTCCACGCCGCCCTCGATGGTATCGACGTGGACACGGGCGCCATGGCCGCCAACATGGTGCGCACCGGCGCCGACCCCGCGGGGGCGGATGCCGGGCACGCGGAGGAGATCGTCGATCTCGTCCTCGCCGGTCTCACCGCAGAATTTCCGACCACCCACCCGAGAGAGGAAACCACCCACGATGAGTGACCTGTACGACCAGGGGCGCACCGCCGCCCATGAGGCCGGCATGAAAAACCGCCGGGCCGTGCTCGGAGACGCGCACGTCGACGCAGCCGTCGCCAAGCAGACGCCGACGACCGGGATCTTCCAGGACTTCATCACCCGCACCGCCTGGGGGGACGTCTGGAACCGCCCGGGACTCGACCACACCCAGCGGCGCCTGCTCACGATCGCGATCCTGACCGCCGTGGGCAACGACGGTGAACTGGACATGCACATCCGGGCCGCGCTGCGGGCGGGTGTGGACCAGGATCTCATCGCCGAGGTGCTGCTGCACACCGCCGTCTACGCCGGCGTCCCCAATTCCAACCACGGATTCAAGCTGCTGTCCGCGGCCGTCGCAGAGACCGCCGGGACAGAGAAGTAGAAGAGGAGCAAGGACATGTCCCACATCCCAGTCGCCATCATCGGTGCCGGCCCCGCCGGTCTGACCCTGGCACACCTGCTGCACCAGTACGACATCGAATCCGTGATCTTCGAGTCCCGCTCGCGCGCCGACGTCGAAGAGACCGTCCGCGCCGGCGTTCTCGAGCAGGGCACCATGCGGCTCATGCGGGAGACCGGGGTCGGTGAACGCATGGATCGGGAGGCCGACATCGACGACGCCATCGAGATCTCCATCGACGGCCGACGCACCCGCATCGGGCTGACCGAGCTGACCGGCCACCACATGGCCGTCTACCCGCAGCACGAGTACCTCAAGGACTTCATCGCCAGACGCCTCGAGGACGGTGGGGTCATCCACTTCGAGACCACCGTCGATGACGTCACCGGTTACGACGGTGACCAGGTCACCATCCGCTACACGGATTCCTCGGGCACGGAGAACACCCTGACCGCCGACTACGTCATCGCCGGTGACGGTTCGAACTCCCCGCACCGCAAGCCCATCCTGGAACTCGACGGGGCGGTACGGGCCCGCCACGAATACCCCTACGCCTGGTTCGGCATCCTGGTCAACGCCCCGCAGACCCAGAAGGAACTGATCTACGCCACCCATGACCAGGGCTTCGCGCTGATCTCCACCCGTACCGAAACCGTCCAGCGCTACTACCTGCAGTGCAACCCCGACGACACCGTCGAGCAGTGGCCGGACGAGCGTATCTGGTCCGAACTGCACGACCGCGTCGACTCCGAAGACTTGCGGGTCTCCGAGGGGGAGATCTTCGACAAGGCCGTCCTGCGCTTCCGCTCCGCGGTCACCGACCCCATGCAGCGCGGCCGGTTATTCCTCGCCGGCGACGCCGCCCACACCGTGCCCCCGACCGGCGCGAAGGGTCTGAATCTGGCCGTGGCCGACGTCTCCGTCCTCGCCCCGGGCCTGGCGCGGGCGATCACGAAGGGCAACCGTGACCTGCTGGACCAGTACTCGGCGCTGGCCGTGCCGCGGATCTGGAAGGCCCAGCACTTCTCCTACTGGATGTCGTCGATGCTCCACGCCGTGCCCGGTGACCCCTACTTCCAGGATCAGCGCCGCGTCGCCGAGCTGAATTCCGTCCTCGCTACCGAGGCCGGCCGCACCTACCTGGCCGAGCAGTACGTGGGCCTGGACCTTCCCCGATTCGAAATCTGAGGTTATGAGCAACCACCCCAGCTCCCGTCCCACCAAGAACGTGGGCACCGTCATCACCCTGCTCTGGGTGGCGATCCTGCTCGACGGCTTTGACCTGGTGGTCCTGGGGGCCACCATCCCGTCGATGTTGGCCGACCAGGGCTGGGATCTCAGTCCCGCCGACGCCACCACGATCAGCACCGCGGGTCTGGTCGGCATGACCATCGGCGCCCTGGCCATCGGTTTTCTGACCGACAAGCTCGGCCGCCGCCGGGTGCTGATCTTCTCCGTCCTGGCGTTCTCCATCTTCACCCTGCTGCTGGCCTTCACCGGCAACGTCTGGATGTTCATCCTGTGGCGCTTCCTCTCCGGCGTGGGTCTGGGAGGTGCGCTGCCGACCGCCATCGCGATGGCCACCGAGTTCCGTCCCGGTTCCAAGGCCGGTTCGGCCTCGACGACCCTGATGACGGGCTACCACGTCGGCGCCGTCGCCACCGCTTTCCTCGCGTTGCTGTTGATCGAGCCCTTCGGTTGGCATTCCATGTTCATCGCCGGAGCGGTCCCCGGCCTGATCCTGGCGCCCGTGCTGTATTTCCTGCTGCCCGAGTCCCCGCAGTTCCTGCGTGCCACGGGCCGGGTGGATGCGGCCGGCGCCATCGCCGCCGCCTACGGGTTGTCGGCCGAGGACTCCCTCGACCGCCGGCATCAGGAGGAGGCCGGCTCCGGTGGACTGAAGGCGCTGTTCCGCCCGACCTTCCGCCGCAACACCATCGCCATCTGGGGCACCTCCTTCATGGGGTTGCTGCTCGTCTACGGCATGAACACCTGGCTTCCACAGATCATGGTCCAGGCGGAGTACGACCTGGGCAACTCCCTGGGATTCCTGATGGTGCTCAATATCGGCGCCGTGATCGG
>CAYSIP010000219.1:0-4629 GCA_964431055.1 uncultured Corynebacterium sp.
GCCGGGCTTGAAATCGCCCGCCTGGTCGACGTAGGGGGAGAACAGGCGGAAGAAGTCCCGCATCGGCATGTACTCGCCGAAAGGTTGGAGGTAGATCTTGTGGTGGTGGTCCCCGGGGCCGGTCTCCGGATCGAAGACGACCATCGTGTTGCGCGCCCCGACCTCGTCACGGGTGATCGTGCCCACCAGGACGGGCGCGTCGATCGCGGCCACCGCGCCGTCGATGAGCTCCCTGGCACGTTCGTCGGCGAAGGGGTTGACGTCGGACGAGTTCTCGGGCCAGATGACCAGGTCCACCTCTTCCCCGCCGGCCGCCAGTTCCTCGGTGGCACGGGCGTGGTTGGACAGCACCGCGCGGCGCTGGGCGTTGAAGTCCAGACCCATGCGCGGCACGTTGCCCTGGATGGCCGCGACCTCGACCTCGCCGACGGTGTGCCGGGGGTCGTTGACGCCCAGACCCGAGAGCAAACCCAGAGCCAACGGGAGAATGGCCGCCAGCGCACCCGCCAGCCGCACGCGGCGGTCCCTCACCACCAGTGCTGCGAGACCACTGCCGACGAGCGCGGCGGCGAGGGTGACCAGGGCCGGCCCGCCCCACGGGGCCAGGTCTGCCAGAGGCCCGTTGACCTGACCCCACGCCAGGCGCACCCATGAGAAGCCACCGAAGGGCCAGGAGCTGCGGGCGAATTCGACGAATGTGTAGAAGAAGGGGAAGGCGAGGAAACCGAAGCGCCAGCGGGCGATCGCGATCCCCCCGGCACCGGTGGCCACGGCGTAGAGCGCGCAGGCGATGGCGAGTGCGACATAGGGCAGGTCGCCCACGAATTCGCCGATCCACGGCAACATCAACAGGTAGAGCGCCAGTCCGTGGACGAAACCGATCAGGGCACCGGCAGGCAACCCGGGGACGTCATCGCGGAACTGCCAGGGGGCCAGCGACAGGTACAGCAGACCGATACCGAGAATCCCGGCGACCCACCAGCCGAGGGGCTCGTGGGAGGCGTAGACCAGCAGGCCCGAGACGACCGCCAGAAGCAGGCGCAGCAGGAAGGTGAGCGCCGGAGGTCGCGCTCTCCCCCGCCGTGATCTCGTGGACCCCCGCCCCCGCCCCTGACCCGTTCGTTGTTCTCCTCGCCGCAGCAGGAGGGTCACTTCCGCTCGCCGCCCTCTCCGCCGAAGTCTTCGGGGCGCACGTCCCGGGTCCACTCGCGGATCTCCTCTTCGTCGATGATCACCTGATCATCTCCGACCGGCCCTGCGCCGGTGGTTCCCGCGGCGTCGGCACCGTTCGGCTGGCCGAAACCACCGAAGCCGCCGAAAGTCCCGTACTGGTCGTGGGGGCGACGGGCGTTGGTCACCTCGAAGGCGCGGACGCCGAGGTTCTCGACCATCTTCTTCAGCTTGACGGCCAACCCGGCGCGGATCAGCGCGCGGGTGGGCGGGAAGACCAGGAGGAGGCCGAGGAGGGAGGTGACGAAGCCGGGGATGCCGGCGAGGATTCCGCCGGCGACGAGCAGTCCGTAGTCCCCGGTGGCGCGGCCGGGGCTGATGCGTTCGGTGGCGGCGAGGCGGCCGATGCGGCGTAGTTCAATGCCGGCGAGCAGGCCTCCGATGAACATGGCGCCGAAGAGGGCTGCCAGGGCCCAGCCCACTCCGATCCAGGAGGCGACGGCCCAGAAGGCGAGGGCTTCTGTCAGCAGATACGGGACAGCGAGGAGAAAAGGCACATGTGTCAGTCTACCTGCGCACCTGGTCGAGTAACCAGCCGGCGTCGCGGGGAATTGACTGGAAGTAGGGGGCGAAGTGGTTGAGGCCGGTGCGGCCGGGCAGACGTGGGAGGGTGTTCTCCCGCCAGATGATGCGGGCGCCCCGGGAGAGCCAGTCGTCGCGGAGTTGGCGGATGGGTTCGAAGGGGACGATGTCGTCGTGTCGGGAGCCCCACAGGAGGACGGGTATCCGGGGGGTGCCTTGTCCGAGGCGTCGGTGGGTGAATTCGGCGGCGACGGCCGGGAGGTCGTCGAGGAGTTCTCCGAGGGGGTGGCCGGTTCGGGTCCAGTGTGCGGTGGTGTGCCAGGCGGAGGCGAGGACGGAGCCGCCGGTGCAGGTGGTGATGTTGGCGATGAGTCGGTCGAGTCCCTCGGGTGTGAAGACGGAGAGGATTTCTTCGCGGATTTCCGGGGAGGTGACCATCAGTCCGGCGGTGGCGTAGGCGACGACCCCGGTGGCGAGTGAGCCGTCGACGTGTCGGAGGACGAGGTCGAGTTGGGCGGGTGGGGATCCGACGACGGCGGCCCGGGGGGTGACTTGGGGGGCGTAGTCGGCGTCCTCGAGGGCTCGGGCGACGGTGCCGGCGCCTTGGGAGAAGCCCCAGAATCCCAGTGGGGCGTTGGTGGGGACGCCGAGTTGGTGGGCGGCGCGGACGGCGTCGATGAGGGCGCGGGCGCCGGAGGGGTGGTCGCAGTAGAGCTGTAGTCCGAGGTCGGGGTCGCGGGGGTAGTCGGTGATGACGACGTCGCATCCGGCGGCGAGGAAGAGGTTGATGGCGGGTAGTTCGTAGGCGGCGATGACGTCGCGGGGCCGGGTGCGGAAGACGTTCAGGCCTACGGTGCAGGTGTAGGAGGGGTCGCAGTGGGGTGCCACGCCCTGGGTGGAGGGGGCGAAGGCGATGAGGGGCCGGGGGCCTGGGTGGCGGTGGGGCCGGTGGGATCGGAAGAGGGCGCCGGTGGCGGTGATGGTGCGGTCGTGTCCGTCGGTGGTGACGTATTCGATGTGGTGGGCGGTGGCTGGGTTGAGGGCGCCGGTGGTGCCGAGCAACCGCATCAGGCGGTGGTGGAGCAGGGTGCCTGGTTCGCGTCCGATGACCCAGGTGGCGTCGGCGAAGCCGGGTTCGGTGTCCCAGGTGGGGCGGGTTTCCTGCCGGGTGGGTGGCCGGGAGGCCCCGGTCAGGTGTCGGGTGGCGGTGCGGGCGGTTTCCAGTGCCAGAGGAAGCAGTGCCCGGGTGACGGCGGACCACTGTCCCGACCGGTGGACGGCGGGCTCTGGCTCTGGTGTGGGAGTCACCCCTCCACTCTTACTAGACTGTCACCCCATGATCACCCCTTTCGAGTCTTTTTCCGCTGTCGACGGCACCGTGGTGCGGTTGCGTCTGCCTGGTGGTGTGGTCACACCGGGGACCTGGACGCGGTTGGCGGAGGTGGCTGAGTCTCTGGGGGATGGTTTCCTGCATCTGACGGCCCGGGGGAAGATTCAGGTGCGCGGGGTCCGGGACGTGGCGGCGGTGGCGGAGGCGCTGTCGGGGGTGCCGGTGGGTGGCCGTCATGACGTGGTGGCCTCTCCCCTGTCCCCGACTGCCCGGGTGTTGGCCGGTGAGCTCCAGGAGGCGTTGTCCGGGGTGGGGTTGCCGCGGCGCAGTCTGATCGGGGTGGATGGCGGGGCCGGGGATATTCTGGGCCAGTTCCCGGTGCTCGGTTACAGCCTGCACGACGGTGAGATGGAGTTGATCGCGGAGGGGGCGCCCACCGGGCTGCTGGTCGAGGAAGGGTGGGCCGGGGAGGTGCTCGCTCTGGTGGCCCAGGGGCAGCTGCCTGCGGATCTGGCCCGGGTCTCTTCCCCCTCCCCGGTGCCGGCGACCGACCATGGTGCGCCCATCGGGTGGTTGGGGCAGTCCGACGGCCTGGTGGGCCTGGGCGCGGGGTTGCGTTTCGGGGTATTGGAGGCGAAGGTCGCGCGCATGCTCGACGTCATTGAGGCCCCGGTGTCGGTCACCCCGTGGGCGTCGCTGGTGATTCACGACCTGGAGGAGGGGATCGCGGAGCAGGTGGTGCGTGTGCTGGCGCCGCTGGGGTTGATCTTCGACGCCCGATCTCCGTGGCTGCGGGTCAGTGCGTGTGTGGGGGCTCCGGCCTGCGGGCACGGGTTGTCCCGGGTGCGGGAGGACGCCGCGCAGGCGGTGTCCTCGGGTCAGCTCGGTGGCGTGCCCGTGCATTTCATCGGCTGTGGTCGGGGTTGTGGCCGACCCCATGGGGCGCACACGGAGTACCGGGCCACGGCCGACGGCGAGTACGAGGTCACTGAGCGGGCGTAGTCCATCTCCTGGGGTCGGCGGGTGTCGCGCGTCCGTACCGCTTTACCGGGAAGCGATGTTTTCGGCGGTTTTGCCGGGGTGTTTGCGTGGGCCGGCGACAGCCCGGTGTGTGCCGGGCATGGACCCCGGGCCCGGATCCGGTCTGAACCCCGCCGACGGCCACGCTCAGTCCTGGGTGGCGTCGTCGGTTCCGGACGTGGGCCGACCTAGCGGGGCATGCGACGCCAGATGGGGCGCGGCACCAGCTTCATCACCCAGGCCAGCAGCCGGAGGGTTCGCGGGATCCACAGGGTGGTGCTCCCCTTGCCGGTACGGATCTCCTCAGCCACGGCCTCAGCGACGGTCTCCGGGGTCACCGACAGCGGGGCCGGGTCCATGCCCTCGGTCATGGAGCCGATGACGAAGCCGGGGCGGGCGGTGATCAGACGAAGGTCGCTGCCGTGGAGGCGGTCGGAAAGTCCCTGGCAGAAGGCGTCGAGTCCGGCCTTGGTGGAGCCGTAGACGTAGTTGGCGCGGCGTGCCCGCCAGCCGGCGATGGAGGAGAA
>CAYSIP010000220.1:0-4590 GCA_964431055.1 uncultured Corynebacterium sp.
GCCAAGCCCACCGACATCAACTGGGGCGGCAAGGTCCACGGCGGCACCGCCATGGAGTGGATCGACGAGGCCGGCGCTGCCTGCACCATGGAATGGTCCGGCGAGCACACCGTCGCGGTCTACGCCGGCGGCATCCGCTTCTACCGCCCCATCTCCATCGGAGACCTCATCGAGGTCGACGCCCGGATGATGCGCACCGACACCCGCTCCATGCAGATGTCCATCCACGTGCGCTCCGGGAGCCCGCGCGGGGGACGCGAGCACCTGCGCACCGCCATCCACGCGACGGCGACCTACCTGGCCGTGGACATCGACGGAAATCCGCTACCGGCGCGCCAGTTCATCCCCCGCACCGAGGAGGACGTCCGGCTGGCCGGGCACGCGACGACCCTGCGCGAGCTGCGCGCCGAGTACGCGCCGATGCCGCTGATCACCCCGGTGGCGACCAGCTACAGCATCTAGCCCAGCGCGGTCCGGAGGACGCTGACGTCGTCCAGGCCGAAGTGGTCCACGCCCGGTGGGTAGGACTCGACGATCGGCCCGAAGCCGTGGTCGCGGTACCAGGCGGCGCCTTCCCGGGCGGCCTCGTAGGCGTTGACGGGTGAGCGCGGGTCGCGGCCGTCGTCGGCGGTGCCGGTCACCCAGGTCAGGGGGCCGACCTGGTCGGCGGCCGCGGTGACGGCGGCGGAGTCCACGCCCCAGGGCCGTCCCCCGCCGCCGAGCATGATGGCCCCGCCGGTCACCAGCTGCGGCTCGGTGGCGATCAGTTCGCGGGCGAGGATCTCCGCCCCGCCGGAGTAGCCCATCCACCAGACGTCGGACCGGTCGACGCCGTATTCCGGCAGGATCCGCTGTTCGAGCAGGTCGGCCAACCAGTCGGCGTTGGCCTCGGAATCGCGCCACCAGGTGGTCGTCGCGGAGTCGGGAGTCAACGGGGCGACCAGGATCTTGTTGTCTTCCGCGGCCACGGCCGCCAACCCGTCGAGCCGGTATTCCGGGTGGTGGTATTCATAGGCCCCGTCACCGTGCAGGCGCACGACCACGCCCACCGGGCGGGAGAAGTCCACCCCCTCGGTGTAGACGCGGACGGCGCCGGAGCTGTGCTCGGCCTGCTGGGCGTAATTCGTGCGCTCACCGGCGGGTGCGGAGGAACCGAGCGCCGCGGCGGGGGCTACGGCCCCGGTCACCCCGAGGGTGAGGGCCAGCAGGCCGGCGGCGGTCAGCCTGGCGGGAAGGGATGGGGGCAGGGAGATGATGGTCACTCGGGGAGAGCGTAGCGACTCATTTTTTCTTCTCAAGCTGAGGAAGGCCTCGGAAGGCATGAGTGCGTCCTGAGGAATGGATTCCCGCTGGGCCGGATGTGTATTTTCCGGGTCAAACACCGTGGCCAGGCCGAATGAGCTGTTTTTATGTGAGCGGAAACACCTTCCGGTTCAGCCCAGGAGCTGCTGGCCCAGCATGCCGGCGGCGACCAGCAGCATCGCCCCACCGGCCACACCGGAGAGCACCCGGGAGGCGCGGTCGCTGCCCGCCAGCACCGTGCGCGCGAACCCGCCGAGCAACGAGTAGACGCCCAGGGCTGAGGCGATGAACACCAGCCCCAGCGCGATGATCTGCCCCGCCACCGGCCACTCCCCCGCAGGGGAGACGAACTGGGGCAACAGGGCGACGAACAGCATGAGCCCCTTGGGGTTCAGACCGCTGACGGCCGCGCCCTGCAGCAGCATCGCCATGGGGCGGGCGGCGGCCCGGGCGGACGGCGGCGTCGTCACGCGCGGTTTCGTCGCCACCACCGTGCCACCGGCCCTGCCCGCCGGCTCCCGGGTCTCCAGCTTCGACTCCTCCGCGGTCGTCGGCGTCGTGACGGGGCCCCGGAGTGCGGCGCCGAGCATGGACCAGCCGATCCTGACCAGGACGAGGGAACCCAGGACGGTGATGACGGTGAGCACCGCCGGATGTGAGGCGACCACCGCGCCCAGGCCGGCGGCCACGACCGCCGTCAGTCCCAGGTAGCCGATGCCGATGCCGGCCAGGGGGAGGACGATGGAACGACCCCGCAGGGCGTGCCCGAGGACGAAGGCCCAGTCGGGGCCAGGGGTGATGACGAGCAGCAGGGCGAGTGCCCAGAAACTGAGCAGAACGGTGGCCTCCATGGCGCGTCCCTTTCTCCGGCGGATTGACTGCCGTCATGGTGCCTTTTCAGCCCGGACCGGGAAACCGGGGACGGTTCGCGTCATCCGCGCGGGTTTTCCGGGTCGATGTGCAAGAATCCGTCATATGGACGCCGTCGACCGAAAGATTCTGGCACTGGTGCAGGACAATGCGCGGATCACCGCCGCGGAGTTGGCGCACCAGACCGGGGTGTCGTCATCCACGTGCCTGCGGCGGTTGCGCGCGCTGGAGCGTGACGGCGTGATCGAGGGCTTCCACACCCGCGTCAACCCGGCGGCGGTGGGCTTCGGCACCCAGGTCACCGCCTTCATCACCCTGGGGCGCGAGGACCGGGCCACGGTGGCGGCCCTGGAGGAGCAGCTCGCCGCCATCCCTGAGGTGGTGACCGCCGAGCGGTTGTTCGGCGACCCGGATTTCCTGGTACGCCTGGTCGCCCGCGACCTGGCGGACTACCAGCGCATCCGCGACGACCTCCTGAGCACCCTGCCGGGCGTGGAGAAGATCAACTCCACGCTGGTGATGCGCTCGGTGGTCCGGGACCGGCCGCTGCCGGTGGACTGACGCCGCCGGCTCAGCCCTGGACGACCACTAGCCACACGGCCACGAGGTGGATGACCGCGGCGACGATCGTGGTGGCGTGGAAGTACTCGTGGTAGCCGAACATGCGGGCGTTGCGGCCCGGCCAGCGGAAGCCGTAGATCAGGGCGCCGAGCGAGTAGACGATGCCGCCGGCGAGCAGCAGCCACACCACCGCGGGCCCGGCATTGGACCACAGCTGCGGGATCAGGGGCACGATCAGCCAGCCGAGCACCAGGTAGACCGCCACGGCCAGCCAGCGCGGGTGGGTGATCCAGACGAGGTTGAGCACCACCCCGGCGAACGCCCCCACCCAGGCGGCCGTGAGCATCCACGTGGCGGTCGTCGGTTCCAGGGCGATCAGGCACAGCGGGGTGTAGGTCGCGGCGATGAACACCGCGATGGTGGCGTGGTCCGCCCGCCGCCACCACTGCACGGTGCGCATGCTGCGCCAGGGACCGCGGTGGTACATGGCGGAGACGCCGAAGAGCACGAAGACTCCGACGGCGTAGATGGTCACCCCGAGCGCCTGACCCCACGGCAGGGTCATCCACGCGTAGGTGGACAGGACGGAGCCGGAGATCACCGAGAGGAACGCTGCGATCAGGTGGAACCAGCCGCGGGTGGCGGGCCGCTGCCCACGGTCGATCACGTAGCGGGTGAGCTGGATCAACGGCTCATCGGGCTTCCTGTCGGTGACGTCATTGTCGCCGTCCTCGCCGTGCCTCGCCCCGTCACCGGGGATTCCCTCCGCCATGGGGTACCTGCCTCCGATTCAGTAAGTTACGGACGCGTAAAGTCTACGCCGCCTTTCTCCCCCGCTGCCACCAGCTACGGCGGTGGCCGCTGGCCACTGAAATCAAGGTCGGGGAAACAGACGACGGAGGACACCGCCATGACCGCGCCCGCTCCCCGGGAACCGGATCCCTCCCCTGCCCACGACGCCGGCCCTGCCGAAACCGTGGTGGCCGACCTGGTGAGCGTCGAGAAGCGGGTGGCGCGACGGGACGAGGCAATTCCGGCCGTGGCACCGTCACCGTCGCCCACGGTGGGTTCTACTTCTGGTCGGGGTGGATGCTCATCCCGCCAGGTGTCACCGGCGGCGCCCGGGTGGTCACCCGGCGCCTGCTGCGCGAGGATCCGCCGCGCCCCTGAGACACGAAAACAGCGCCCCCCCATCGGGAGACGCTGTTTCGTTCAGCTGCCGTTACTCGACGACCGCGTTGGCGCCGACGGCGTGGCCGAACAGCTCCGGCAGGGTGCCGGCCCAGGCCTCGCGCAGCTCGGCGACCGGGGCGGTCACGCCGGCGAAGCTCAGGTCGCGGTTCTCCAGGTCGGTGGCGCCGACCTGCACGGCCGGGATCCCCAGCTCGGCGGCGCGTGCCAGCACACCGTCGAGGTGGTCGGCGGTGGTGGCCACGAGCGCGCGGGAGGCGGACTCGGAGAACAAGGCGACGAAGGCGTCGTCGTGCACGCCGGACAGGTCCAGCTGCACGCCGCGGTCCGCCCGGATCGCCATCTCGACGACCGCCTGGGCCAGGCCGCCCTCGGACAGGTCGTGGGCGGCGGTGAGCATGGTGTTGCCGACGAAGAAGTCGGCCAGCTTCTCCTCGTCCTTCAGGTCCACCTGCGGGGACAGGCCATTGAGTCCGCCGCCGGAGATCTGCTGCCAGATGGAGCCGCCGAACTCGTCGCGGGTGACGCCCAGCAGGACGAGCACCTCCGGCTCCTCGACGGCGCCGAGGTCGTGGCCGATGGCCTGGTGGACGTCGTCAATGACGCCGAGGACGCCGACGACGGGGGTCGGGTGGATCGGCTCATCGCCGGTCTGGTTGTAGAAGG
>CAYSIP010000221.1:0-4560 GCA_964431055.1 uncultured Corynebacterium sp.
CCCGTCCGGCCGATCTTGAACGAGCAGTAGCAGGTGTAGAAGTAGGCGACCGTGATGCCGACGCTGGTCATGTCGACCACCCAGGTCAGTGCCGCGCGTCCGAACCACGGGGTGATCAGGCAGAGTGCGGCGATGAAGGCGATGGCCACGACGGGAGTCCCGCGCGAGGCGTGGAGTTCGGCGAAGGCCCGGGGGACCATCTTCGCCCGGCCCATCGTCAGCAGCACGCGGCTGGCGGAGGCGTAGAAGCCGTTGAGACCGGTGAGCACACCCATGCTCACGGCCACGACCATGAGGATCATGCCCACCGGGCCGATCACCTCGGTGATGGCGGTGGCCGGGGGCCAGGCATCGGACTGGTAGGCCGCCCAGTCGTCGGAGACCGCGATGGCGGTGGCCAGGGTCATGGCCAGGTAGATGAACGTGGCCACGGACACGCCCCACATCAACAGGGCCAGTGCCTTGCGCGGGGTGAAATTGAACTCGCCGGCGAGCTGGGGCACGCTGTCGAACCCGACGTAGGCCCAGGGGGCGAAGGCGACGATCGTGGCGATCGCGACGGCGGGGGAGACCTCCGACGGGAAGGCCGGGGCCAACGGTGGTCGCGCGGTGAAGTAGTAGACCAGGCAGGCGGCGAGGATGAACACCACCGCCACGATCATCAGCACGACGGCGATGAACTGGAAGCGGCCGGACATCTCCATCCCGCGGGCGTTGATCCAGGCGAAGATCAACAGGAAGGCGGTGGCGATGATGACCTCGGGGATGAACACGTCCCACCCGGCCACGGTGTACAGCTTCCCGCGCATGACGAGGTCGGGGAGCGTGACCCGGAAGACCAGCGTGACCGCGGAGGCGTTGAGCGCGACCACGCAGGCGTAGCCGAGGGTCAGCGCCCAGCCGGCGATGAAACCGTGCACCCGCCCCAATGATGCGAGGGCGAAGGCCACGCCGCCGCCGGTGACGGGCAGCGCCCGGATGACTGCACCGTAGTTCAGGGCAATGAGTGCGATGAGGCCCCCTCCGAGGAGGAAGCCGATGACCGTGCCGCCGAGGCCGCCGGTGCTCATCCAGTCGTAGGGGAGGATGAACGCTCCCCATCCCACGGCCGAGCCGAGGGCCATGGCGAAGACCCACTGTGGTTTCAGGGTGCGCCGGAGCGCGCCTGGCGATGCTTCCTGGGATGTGTCCACATGCGGCGGCATGGGGCCAAGATTAGAGAAAAATGGCGGGTGCGGGGAGGACGGAGGCTTTTCTGTCATGACGGGGGCAGGCTTCGTGAACGAGCGGAAGGCGGAGTTCACGCCCACGAAAAGAGGCGGAGACCCTGAACGCCCCCAGGTTCTTGCCGAAGTGCTTCTTGAGATTCTCGGTCCTTGATTACACCTCGCGGCCGAGCTCTGGGGAATCGAGAATTCTGGGAGCCTGCCCCGCCAACAGGGGTGCAGTGCAGAGCGCCGTGGTCCGTCCTCGTTCTCACCAGGACGGTCAGATCCGGTTTTCCTGCTGGTATTTCTCCCCGTTCAGGAATATTGCAGGTCGAAAAGCCCCTGAGGCCGTATCAGCTTCTTATAGCATTATTGTCACTCGCCAACTCTGGCCAGGGGCCGAGATATTTCTGTTAGCCAGCTACAAGATGAAGTTCGATCCGTCGTACCCACTTGAGATGAGGCACCCAGAATGTTTGCACGCACCGGAAGAAGAGCAGCCACAGCCATCGGAGCCACCCTCCTCCTGACGCTAACCGCCTGTGGAGGCGCAGAGAGCGGAAACGGCGAGGCCGGCGAGAGCGAGGCCAGTGGGGGTGAGACCTTCACCATCGGCATCGCCGGCGAGGTCCCGTACTCCTATCTCAACGAATCCGGTGACCCGGAGGGCGCCACCGTGGCGTTGGCCGAGCGCATCTTCGGCGAGGAAATGGGTTATCAGGTGGAGGCAGACCTGGTGGACTGGGACAACCTGATCCCGGGTCTGCAGGCCCAGCGCTTCGACGCGATCTCCGCCGGCATGTCGATCACCCCGGAGCGTTGCGCCGAGGCGGCGTTCGCCGAACCGGAGATCATGTACACCACCGCACTGGTGGTGGAGGCGGGCAACCCGCTCGGCGTGGAGAACCTGGACGACGTCCAGGCGGCCATGGACGCCGGAGAGGACATCACCCTGTCCGTTCTCACCGCCGGCATCGAGGCCAACTACGCCGACCAGATGGGCCTGGAGTACCAGGGCGTGGGCAGCGCCGATGAAGGGCTCGAGATGGTGGAGGGCGGACGCGTTGACGTGTTCGCCATGACCGCCATCTCCCTGAACCAGATGGCGGAAGGCAACTCCGCGGTGGAGGTGACCGATCCCTTCGTGCAGGAGATCGACGGGATGAAGCAGTACGGCGCCGGTTCGACCGTCTTCCGCCTGGATGACCCCGAGACCCGGGAGGAATACAACAGCCACCTCGCCCATCTGAAGGAGTCCGGCGAACTGCTGGAGATCCTCAGTGAGTACGGATTCTCCGAGGCCGAGGTCCCGCCGGTGGAGATGACCGCCGCCGAGCTGTGCGCCGGTGACCTGGCGGCCCTCCAGGACATCGAGAACTGATATCCGTGCTGAGGGTCACCGCCCGCCCCGGTTCCTGAGGGAACCGGGGTTCGAGCGGTGGCGTTCACCAAACCCTGGGACGTCACGTGGATAACCTCGAACGACTCATCTCCCGGGCACCCTTGCTCTGGGACGGGATGTGGCTGACCATCCAGCTGACGGTGATCAGCGGGCTGATCGCCTTCATCCTCGCCATCGTCCTCGGGCTCGCCGCCGGCAGCCCCAGGCGCATCCTCCGTATCCCGGCGCGGGTCATCATCGAGTTCTTCCGGGGCACCTCACTGCTGGTGCAGCTGTTCTGGCTCTACTACGTGCTGCCGCTGTTCGGCCCCCAGCTGGACGCGTTCTCCGTGGGGGTGATGGCCCTGAGCCTGAACTACGGGGCCTACGCCGCGGAAGCGGTGCGCGCCTCGCTCACCTCGGTTCCCCGGGCGCAGTGGGAGGCCACGACGGCACTGTCGATGTCGTGGTCGCACAAGATGCGCCGCATCATCTTCCCGCAGGCCTGGGCGCTGATGCTGCCCTCGCTGACGAACCTCTGGGTCCACCTGCTCAAGGGCAGCTCCATCGTCTACATCGTGGGACTGAGCGAATTCACCTTCCAGATCCTGCAGCTGCGCCGCGAGACCGACTGGTTCTTCGCCCTGGCCGTCGTCGGACTCATCGGGTACTTCCTGCTCGCCCTGGTGATCACCTGGGGCATGCACCTGCTGGAGGTCCGCGCCAAGTTCCGGCTCGGCCGGGGACCGAGCCTGCGGGAGGTCCTCTCCCTGAAACCCACCATCCGCATCGGTGCGACCGCCGGCGGTGGCAGTGGAACGAGTCTGAATCCCCCCGGTAGTACTCCTGCTCCGGCAGGTAGCGGCAGGCAAGGAGACGCCCGATGAATCTCACCGGAGAGGTGTACCTGAACGCGTCGACCGTTGTGACCGCCCAAGAGGTGGACGCCCCCGACATCGTGGACCGCACCAGCATCTGGCGCTGGGACTTCGCCTGGGAAGTCCTCCCGGAACTGCTCACATCCTTCCTCCAGGTGACCCTGCTGGTCACCGTGCTCGGCACGCTGATCGCCGCCGTCCTGGGGCTGGTCATCGCCATCCTCATCCGGGTGTTGCCCCGCCCGCTGGCCGCGGTGGTGCGCTGGGCGGCGAACTTCATCCGGATGACGCCGCTGATCGTCCAACTGCTGATGCTGTTCTACGGACTGGTGTGGCTGGATCCCCTGGTCATCGGCATCATCGTGTTCGGCGTGCACTACGCCACCTACATGTCCGAGGTGTACCGGGCCGGAATCGAGTCGGTGCCCCGGGGCCAGTGGGAGGCCATCACCGCCCTGTCCATCTCCCCGCGCCGGGCGTGGTCGCGGGTGATCATCCCACAGGCGCTGCGCTCCACCATCCCCTCCCTGGGCAACTACGCCATCTCGATGTTCAAGGAAACCCCCTTCCTGATCTCCATCACCGTCATGGAGATGGTCAACACCGCCCTGGAAATCGGCGGTTTCACCTACCGCTACAACGAGGTCATCACGATCGCGGGACTCATCTTCCTGGCGGCCAGCTACCCCACGGCCGTGCTCGTGAACCGATTGGAGAAACGACTTGCCTACGCCCACTGATCCCTCCGCCATCCAGGCCGCCGACACCACGACCCCGGTGATCGAGTTCCGGGACGTGGCCAAGTCCTTCGGTGACCAGACCGTGCTCCAGGGCCTCAATTTCACCGTGAACAGGGGTGAACGGGTCACCCTGATCGGCCCCTCGGGATCGGGCAAGACCACCATCCTGCGCCTGGTGATGACGCTGGAGGAACTGACGGACGGCTACATCTTCGTCGGCGGCCAGCCTTTGACCCATACCGAACGCGACGGCAAGCGGGTGCCGGTCCGGCCGAAGGACCAGAAACGGCTCCGCACCAAGATCGGCATGGTGTTCCAGCAGTTCAACCTGTTCCCCAACATGACGGTGCTGA
>CAYSIP010000222.1:0-4448 GCA_964431055.1 uncultured Corynebacterium sp.
CGAAGGTGACGAAGTACTGGGCGCCCGGTTGGCGGCGCGCGTATTCGACGCCGGTCTGGATGGCGGCGCCCTGCCCGAGGTTGACGGGGTGGTCGACCAGGTGGGCCCCGGCCGCGCGGATGCGTTCGGCCGAGTCGTCGGCGGAGCCGTCGTTGACTGCGACAATGTTGGGGAAGGTGGCGCGGGCGTGCTCGATGACCTCCTGGATGACCGGCCCCTCGTTGTAACAGGGGATGATCAGCCAGGTGTCCCGATAGTCGGCGGCAGGCGAGATCTCGTGCATGATGGTCCTCATGCTATCCCCCGCCGGGGCCTAACGGTGGAACAACCTGCCGTAGACGCGGGTGAGCAGCTCGGTGGGAAGCAACCGGTAGGCGGTGCGCACCAGAAGGTTGAGCACGGCGCGCGGCCGGGAGACCAGCCCGTAGGACACCAGGTTCGACTGCATCCGGCGTTCTGCGGCGAACATGCCGCGGCCGGTGCGGCGGGCGAACTGGTCGGGGGAGACCCGGAACCAGGTCAGCGGTTCGGGCAGGTTGTGGAAGCGCGCTCCGGAGGCCAGCAGACGGGCGTACAGGTCGTAGTCCTCCATGTGGTGGACGTCGCGGTAGCCGCCGGCCTTCTCGACGGCCGCGACGCGCATCAGCACCGACGGATTGTTCACCGGCGAATTGATGAGCGCGTACTTCGCGATCTCGTCGTGGGTCTCGGGCAGGGAGCGCACCTTCTCCCCGTCACCGGGCGTTTCGGTGAATTCCGCCAACGCGGTGCCGAGCACGTCGGTGTCGGGATGCCGTTCGAAGAACTCCAGCTGGCGGGCGAAGCGTTCGGGCTTGGCGGCGTCGTCGGCGTCGAGACGCGCCACGAGTTCACTGGTGATGGTGGCCATGCCCGCCGCCGACGCCGGTCCCGAGCCCTGGTTGCGGGCGAGTACCACGGTGCGCGCCTCGGGACGCTTCTCGACGAACGCGTCGATCACCGTCCGGAGCTCAGGGCCGACGGGCCCGTCCTCCACGATGACGATCTCGTCGGCCGGCCGGGTCTGCGCGGCCAGGGATTCAAGCGCCTGGGACAGTTGTTCCGGGACGATGCGGTGATAGACGGTGACGAGGGCGGCGAGCGTGGTCATGGTCTCAAGATCCTACTGGGTCCGCCTGCGCGCGCACGGTGCCCCGCAGCGCGGAGAGGTGGACCAGGCCGCCGGCGGCGGGGCCGAGGATGAGAGCGACACACACACCCACTTCCAGGGACAGCGGCAGCAGGAGGACCGCGAAGGCGACGACCGAGGCGGTGATCCACCCGGCGACATAGGCGCGGTGGCGCTCCACGGCCAGGGTGGCGGTGCCGGTGATCATCAGCGAACCCGTGCACGCCGAGGCGAAGGTCAGCACCGCCAGGATCAGGCCGGGCGCCTCCAGGCCCTCCTTGAAGAAGGTCTCCAGGATCCAGGGGCCGATCAGCCAGGCCGCCGCCGCCCCGAGGAGGCCGACACCGAGGACCACGGCGACCGGGGTGAGCAGCGCGGAATACAGACGGCCGCGGTTCTCCACGAAACGCACGATCAGGGCGGACTGGAAACGCTGCAGCGGCACCAGGATCGGCGCCCTGGTGAGTGTGACGGCGTTGATCATCCCTGCCACGGTGACCACGTCGCCCGCGTCAGGGGAGTACGTGGCCCCGACGAGCACGGGAAAACCGGTGATCAGGACCGCTGAGGCACCGGTGGCCAGCATCGCGGAACCGGCCCGGCGGGCCAGGGCCGCAGCGTCGACGTCCATGCCGGCGGACACCGCCTTCCGGGCCTCGGCGGAGCCGACGAGGACGACCAGCCAGGTGGCCGCTCCCACGACCGTGATGAGCAGGAAGGCCAGCATGGTCCAGCCGGCGGCCCAGGCGATGACCGCCAGGACCAGGCGGATGCCGGAATCCAGGGCCACCAGCCAGGCGTACTGGTTCCAGAGCCCCAGCCCCGACAGGATGCCCGACAACACCGCCTGGAAGGTGTAGGAGGCCAGACCCAGACCCAGGAAGACGGTCGCGGAGGCGGCGTTGCCGGGCACCAGCCCGGGCAGCCACCAGAAGCCGGTGATCCCGATGATCAACAGGGCGGCGAAGGCCACGATGACGCCGAACCGCCAGGGGCGGGCGTCACCACTGCGTTTCGTCTCCCGGGCGGCGGAAACCCCACGGGTGGTCTCCTGCATGATGCCGTCGAGGAACCCCGTGCAGGCGAAGAACAATCCCCAGTAGACCTGGAACTGCCGGTAACCCTCGTTGTCCAGCGCCCAGGAGGCGACGTAGATGACGACGAATCCCGACAGCGCGGCGAACACCGTCGCCAGGGACAGGGACCTCATCGTCGGGGTTCCGGGAACTCCGGCAGGGGGAGCTGGAACAACCAGTCATCCCAGAGCTTCTCGACGATCTCCTGGGGGATGGACTGCGCGTTCGCCTCCGCCATCACCTCACGCTTCAGGTCGCGTGGCTCCACCACCGCGTGCCGTCCTGCGGCGACGTAGCGGCGCAGGGCGCGGAAGAAGGCGGCGTCGCCAAGCAGGCAGCGCAGGGCATGGACCGTCAGGGCGCCGCGCTTGTAGACGCGGTCGTCGAACATGTCCTTGGGGCCCGGATCGCCCAACAGCAGATTCCGCGGCTCCCGGCTGAGCAGGTCGTAATGTTCGCGCGCGGAATCGGCCGCATGGCGGCCCGTCGAGTGCTCGAACCACAGCCATTCCGCGTAACAGGCGAAACCCTCGTTCAACCAGATGTCGTTCCACTGGGCCAGACCCAGCGAATTACCGAACCACTGGTGGGACAGTTCGTGGGCGATGAGGCGCTCCCAGGCGTGGTCACCCTCGGCATGGTTGGAACCGAAGATCGACAACCCCTGCGCCTCCAGGGGGATCTCCAGCTCATCCTCCGTGACCACCACCGTGTAGGCGGGGAAGGGATACGGACCGAAGAGCCGGTCGTACAGCTCCAGCATCTCCGACTGATCCGCGAACTCCTCCCGGACCACCTCCTTGAGCTCCGCCGGCACCCAGGCGTGCACCGGCACCTGCCCCGGCCCGCTCAGGGTGAGCTGCTCGTACTCGCCCACCTGCACAGTGGCCAGATAACTGGCCATGGGATAGTTGGCCCGGTAATGCCACGTGCTGCGGGAACCGGCGGTCTGCTTGCCGACGAGCTCGCCATTCGCGACCACCGCGAAAGGATTATCGACGGACACCCGGAACTCGTAGCGCGCCTTCTCGTCCGGGGTGTCGTCACAAGGGAACCAGCTGGGCGCGCCATTCGGCTGCGACGCCACCAGGGCGCCGTTCTCCAATTCCTCCCACCCGAGCGTTCCCCAGACCGTCCGGATCGGGCGGGGGGAACCGGAGTACCGGATGTGCAACTGGAACTCACTGTCGACCGGGACATCATCGACGAAGGTCAGACGCAGCTTATTGCCCGACTGCCGGAACCGGGCCACCTGCGGGTCAACCCCGGCGGAACCCGTGGCCGCGATCCTGCTGACCCGCAGCGACCCCGACAGATCCAGCGTCATGGTCTTCAGCGGTTTCCAGTTGTCCAACTGCAGCACCGCCACGCCCGACAGGTGATTGGGACCCACGCGGTACGTCAGATCCAGGTCATAGCTCCGCACGTGGAAGCCGAGGTTGAAATCGACACCGGTGTACTCGTCACGGGTGCCGGGGATTGGGGTGGAACGCAGCCTTCTGAACATCGGGAACTGATGTTACCCGGCCTGCGGGCGGGAACCGTTGGTGAGTGGCTCGGAAGGACCGCGCGGTGTTCGTTCGTGCACACGCGTAAGTGGGGTTTCGGATGGAATCCGGATCGAACGTGTGGAGGAAGGAACATGTGGTTCGTTGGGTCATACGGTCCGCGGGGTTCTGACCCCGACCGGACCTGAGCGTGTGGAGGAGGAAACACCTCTGCCCCTTCGACCACACACCCACCCGGGGAATGGCCCCCCGCTTACGCCCCCAGCTGGTCGATCAGCCAGGTGTAGATCAGCGATTCGACGCGGGCGACCTGTTTGTTGTCGGCGGCGCCGGCGTGCCCGCCCTCAGTGTTCTCGAAGTAGTCCACCGGTTGCCCCGCCTCGGCCAGCCTCAACGCGAAGAGTCGCGCATGCGCCGGGTGGACGCGGTCGTCGCGGGTGGAGGTGGTCACCAGCGCCGGCGGGTACGCAGGCTCCGGGGCCACGTTGTGCAGCGGCGACCACGACTCGATGGCGGCGCGCTCGGCCGGATCGTCCGGGTTGCCGTACTCCGCCATCCACGACGCCCCGGCCGACCAGGTGTGATAGCGCAGCATGTCCGTCAACGGCACCTGAATCACCGCCGCACCCAGGCGCTGCGGGTACTGCGTCAACGCCCCCGACGTCAGCAGCCCGCCGTTGGACCCGCCCCGGATCCCGATCTGCTCGGGCTCGGCGT
>CAYSIP010000223.1:0-4423 GCA_964431055.1 uncultured Corynebacterium sp.
AGCTGGGCCTGCAATCACGGCAGGAGCTGCGCGAGCTGCTACGCAGAGAATGACCAGACGGCCCCCCGTTCAGGGGCCGTAGGTGTGGCAGCGCCATAGCCGACAGGATCTCGACCCCCGGTCCTGGCCGATCAGATCCACCAGCACCGCCGTCCGACTCGCCCCGCGTGCCGATTCCGCTCCCCCAGTCCTGCGCAGCGCGCCACAGGAATCACCGACGTCCCTCTCCCGACACGCCACGCCGCCAGCCTCCTGAAGAGGACCGACGAAGCGGGGCGTCAGGGCTCATTCCACCTGGATCCGGTGCTATGGCCAGTCCTGGGAAGCACGAGAGTACCGAGTCTTCCGAAGCTTCCCGGACCGGGGGAATCACCCTCCCTGCGCCAGATGCACCGGCTGGGCTGACCTGCCCTCCCCCCATAGCCAATTCCGTAACGGATCTCCTGAGGAAGATGGGGGGACATCCGGACGGATGAGATGTGATTTCTCCCTGAAGAGGGGGAAAAATAATACCAGATTATCAATTGACAAAGAGAATCCTGAGTGCGATGCTGGCAAACAGCTGAAGATTTGCCCAGAAACTTTTTGCCTTTTCACATCATTGATGCGCATCATCTGCGGCGGGTCACGGCCCCAAGTCAAGGAGAGGTGTTCAGATTGCCCTTGTTCAAGTACCCCAAAAACCTCGTGCGCCGCACCGTCGGCAAAACCCGGTACCGCTCGGGTATGCGGGATGTTGACCTGTTCGCCACTCCCCCGAACCCCACAGAGATCGCACGGGAGCAGGTTGACCGGTTTAACCGAACCTGGGCGCATGCCCTGAGCTTGCCCTTTTATCAGAAGGTGGCGGCAGAGCATAAGTTGCCGACCGTCATCTCGCAGCTGGACGAGCTCGACCAGTGGCCGGTGTTGACGAAGAAGGATTTTCGCCAGGACGAGGACCTGATGTGGGCGGGCATGGACCGGGCCCTGGCGTACGAGACCTCGGGAACGACGTCCGACCCCATCCGCTTTCCCATGGGCAGGCACGATGGTGACGCCATCTACGCCTCCATGTGGTCCTATCGCGGAGCCCTCGGACTGCAGCCCTTCGACAGTTTCGGAGCATTCGATGACTTCCACCCCGGAACAGTGGCCGGCAAGGCCCAGTTGTCCCGGAATTTCCTCTCGCGGAGGGCCCGCGACGTCCTCGGCAACTCCTGGATGTTCAACTCCTTCGAGACCGACCCCACGCGTCTCGACGCCCAGCTGAGCAGGATCGCGCGGATGCGACCCGACTATCTGGTGGGCCGCACCAACTCGATGAAGGTTCTCGCTCGCCGGGCCGAGGAGACCGGAATACTGCGGAACGCGGGTTATGCGCCCCGGGCCACGATCATCACCAGCGAGCTGATCACCCCTGACTGCGTCCAGGTGGTGGCCACGGGCCTCAACACCACGGTGAGCTCGGAATACGGCACCCGTGAAATCGGGGTGATCGCGGCTTCCACCTCGGAAGGCACCTGGCCGATGCGGACGGTGTGGAACCACAGTCTGCTCCGGGTTGGCGCGGAAAGCTGCGCGCTGGTCACCACCATCGGCGACCGTGCCTTCCCCCTGATCAATTATCGGATCGGTGATGTGATTGATCCGGTCTCGACGGGACCCGGCGGGACAGTGCTTGAACTCGGCCCCGTGAAAGGCAGGCTCGCGGACATCATCCACCTCCCGACCCGGACCGGTGTCACCCAGCCGCTGGAAGCGGTGGGCATCTCCCTGGCGGTCGTTCAGCTACCGGAGGTTCACGGAGTTCAGCTCGTCCAGCAAGAGGGCGCGGTGACGATTCTGGTGGTGGCTCCCGGGATCGACCGGTCCGAGTATCTCCGGAATGCCTCGACCTCGCTCAAGGCCGCCTATCCGGATCTGGATGAGGGAACCGTGAAGCTCGCCCTCATCGACGACATGATTCCAGGCGCCCGGGGCAAGCGGGCACTGATGGTCCCCGAAGAAAAAATCGACCTGGACAGGCTGGAGACCACTGTCCTGAACTGATCGTCCACCGACCCCGGACATTCACCGCGGGCCAATTTCACCCAGTCAAAGCTCGGAAAACCTGCGGGATGGACCTGTTCCCAGTGTCGTTTCCCCCCACCCCTCCAAGGAGAATCCTGCCATGAGTGCATCAACCACTCCGAGACGTGGGCAGCTCGGCACACCCGCTCTCGTCTTCATGATCATTGCCGCATCCGCCCCCTTGACCGTTCTGGCGGGCGGGGCGCCGACAAATTTCGCCGTCTCCGGGTTGCTCGGTCTCCCACTTGGCTACCTGGTGCTGGGAGCCGTGCTGCTGCTCTTCGTGGTCGGTTACGCGGCGATGAGTTCCCATATCCGGAATGCCGGAGCCTTTTACGCCTACGTCTCCCGGGGTCTCGGGCCCCGGGCCGGTGTCGCAGCCGCCCTCTTGGCCCTGGTCTCGTACAACATGCTCCAGATAGGACTGTACGGTCTTTTCGGATTCTCCCTGTCCACCGCGCTTCTCGCCTGGACGGCCCTACAGGTGCCCTGGTGGCTGTGCGCTCTCCCGGCCTGGGGCCTGGTGGCTCTGGCGGGGATGCGCAATGTGCACCTGACGGCCAGAGTGCTGGCCGTACTCGTCGCACTGGAATTTCTCGTCGTCATCGTGGTGATGGTGATTGGATTGGGGAACGCGCCCGAAGGCCTGAGCACGGCCACCCTACGGCCGCAGGACTTCGTTGCGCCGGGAACCGGTGTCCTACTGGCCTTCACCATCGCCGCCTTCCTGGGTTTCGAGTCGGGAGCGATTTATTCGGAGGAGACCAGGGACCCCAAACGCACTGTCGCCCGCGCCACCTATGTCGCGGTCTCGATCATCGCGGTGTTCTACGCGATATCCACCTGGGCCTTCTCGATGGGGATCGGTCCGAGTGCGGTGATCGACGAATCCCGCCAACACGGGCCTGAACTGCTCTTCTTCTACCTGGGGCAATTCTCCCCGCTCCTGGCCGATGTCGCCCGGCTCCTGTTCATCACCAGTATTCTCGCCGCGCTGATGGCCTTCCACAATGCGGCCGCCCGCTATTTTTTCGCACTCGGTCGGGCGAAGGTGCTGCCGGAGATCCTGGGGAAGCTCAACGTGAACGGCGCGCCGGCGGGCGGATCCCTCGCACAGTCAACCACCGGGTTGCTGATGATTGTGTTGTTCGCACTCGGTGGGATGAACTCCCCATTTGGCGAGCTCTATCCGGTTCTCACCCTGTTTACCTGGTTCTCCACCACCCCGGCCCTGGGCCTGGTGATCCTGATGACCGGTACCTCAGCCGCGGTCCTGGCATGGTTCCGCCAGAACCCTCAGGGGTACGGCATATTCACCCGGGTCATCGCCCCATTGTTCTCGGCAATCGCTTTGGCGGCCATCGCCGTCCTCATTCTCTTCAATTTCGGTCTCATGATCGGCGACGAATCACCGCGGATCATGGTGTGGATCCTGCCGGGCGTCATGCTCGGAACGGCGTTGGCGGGTTACCTGTGGGCGTGGAAATCCGACAGGGGCGGCAATGACACCATCTTCGCCGATTCCTCGCTCTCGGTGACTGCCGGGCCCGCGGAAGCGGATCAGCACGCCGCCGACTCCCTCCGGAGAACGCCTGAGGCGGTCCTGCCCCGCTAACGGCCCGGGGCCGGCCATCCGAGCCGCCAACCGCGGGTGAGCTGACAGGGCGCCGGAACGGCCCCTGATCCGGGAAGTCGCGGGGTCCCATCGCTGCAATCTGCCCGGAGAGACCGCCGTGGTTGTCGTAGGGTGCCCGGCCGAGGACCGGTGGCGAGAAGAAATCCGGGCCGGTCACACCAGGCAGTCAAGGCGCCGGGGCGGAAATGACACGAACCTCGCGGCGCACAGAAAAGCGCACGCATCGCGGGGTACGGGGGTCTGCGGCAGGTCAGGCGGCCGCCGTCGCCGCCTCGACCGCATCGGCGTCGCGGTCGCGCAGGGTCACCGAGGTGGAGAAGATCAGCGCACCGATCAGCCCCACGCCGGCGAAGGCGAAGAAGCCCCACGGGTAGGCGATGCCGGCGGTGACGAGCAGACCACCGACCAGTGGTCCGGAGATCGCGCCGAGGCGGCCGATGCCCGCGGAAAAGCCCATCGCGGTCGCACGCACCGAGGAAGGGTGGTTCTCACCCACGAAGGCGTAGACCAGCACCTGGGAGCTGAACACGAACACGCCGGTGAGCAGGACCACGCCGTAGAGGGCGACCATCGGCATGCGGACCGCCAGCAGCGCGAGAAATACCGCGGAGAGGAAGAACCACAGCAGGGCCGTCCGCCGCGGGGACTGGACGTCGGCGACTTTGCCGGCGATGACCAGCCCGATCACGGCGCCGATATTGAGCACCATCAGGAATCCCAGGGAGTTGCCCAGGT
>CAYSIP010000224.1:0-4410 GCA_964431055.1 uncultured Corynebacterium sp.
AGACCCGGGTGGGGTCGATCTCATTGCGCAGCAGGTTGATCTCGGTGTCGGTGGGTGCGGGCACGATCTCCAGGTCGTCGCTGACCTGCAGATCCCACCCGGTGGCGACCACAACGTCCGCCGGGTCGACGCCCGGGTGGACGGCGGTGAGCTTCAGCTCCTCCCCCACCGCCTCCCGACTGAGGACGCCCAACTCGGTGATGACCTTGGTGACGCCTAGCCCACGCGGGGTGAAACCGGCGGCCAGCGCCCGATCGGGGCCGGGGGAGGTGCAGAAGTCGAGCTCATTGACCAGCGAGCGGGCCTCGTGGCGGCGCATGACCACATAGACCTCCTTGGAATTGGCCATGACCTCGGCGGCGCCGCCGGAACCGGGCAGCCGGACCTTCGGGTTGTCCCAGTCCCCGATCACGGAGCTGTTGAGGTTGCCCCACTTGTCGATCTGCGCCGCGCCGAGGAAACCGACGTCGATGTGGCCGCGCTGCAGCACGTAATTGAACAGGGCGGTCATGTCGAGCACCGCCTCGGCACCGGTGATCAACACCGAGTCCGCGACGGTCTCGGGCAGGCTCGCCGGATGCGCCCCGCACACGCCGGATTCGTAGATGATCTCGATGTCCGGCGCGCATGTCAGGTGCGCCAGCGAGGTCGCCAGGGTGGGCAACCCGATTCCGGCGAACACGGTGCGGGCCCGGGCCAGCTCGCGGGAGGCGACGACCGCGAGCAGCTCTGAGGTGGTGGCCTTGACGGCCTCCGTCGTGTGGGTCATGGTTTCCTACTTCCGTAGTTGACCGGGAGCGAGGGGACGTAGGGGGATTCGAGTTCGCTCCAGAACTCCCGGCCCTGCTTGTCCACGTAATCCCGGTGACTGTCGAGTTCATGGATCCATTCGTTGAGCCAGCGGTCCAGCAGCTCGGGATCCTTGCTGATGTCGTTCCACTCCCGGTAGAAACCACCGTCGCGGTCGTAATAACCCTGGACGAAGGAGGGGTGCGCCCCCTTGGGCACTTCGACGACCGCATCCACCACATGGCTGGGCAGGAGGGTCCGGTTGGGATCGGAGGTGATGACCTCGTCCTCGACGATCTCCTCGACCGTGACGATCACCTTGTCCGCCGAGTAGGCGACCTGCTGCTGAATCCCCGTCAATCCCCAGATCTGCACGTTGCCCTTCGTGTCAGCGCGCTGGGCGTGCAGGATCGCGACGTCCGCGTTGATCGGCGGGACGACATAGACCTTCTCCCCGTCGTAGGGGGACTCCATCACCCGGATGTCCTTGTTGACCTCCGGCAGGTCTGAACCGGCATAGGAGAGCACGGGATAGAAGGGCAGGCCGGAGGCGCCGGCCAGGTAGCGGGCGATCATGCCGCCATGGCTGTATTCGTGGTATTCAAGCGGCGCACGGCCCCTGCCCTCGATTCGGCGGCGCAGCTCGTGCAGGGAGCCGACGGAACTGTTGCCGATGAAGGAGGAGGTCAAGGAATCCACGCAATCCCCGGCGATCAGCTGATCGACGACGATATCCGCGGTCATCCGGTAGATCGTCAGGTGACGCTTCTTCTGCCGGATGATCTCGTGGGCCGCCGCGTACGGGATGATGTGGGTGAAACCCTCGAGGGAGACCGAGGAGCCGTCGTGGACATATTCCGCGATCGCCTCGGGCAAGGTCATGAGCTTGGAGTGGGACATGGCAACCCTTTCTGCCGGATCTGTCCCCATTGTGATCGGGACCACGACAGGTATCCAATACGTGTTGGGTATCACACGTATTCCCCGCCCAACCTGCGGACTCCCGGCGGCACACGCGCCCCCCTCCGGAGGGGCGCCAGCGGATCAACCCCGCGACACGTCCGCCGGGATCAACCGCGGCCCGGCCAGACAGGTGGGGTCATCATCGTTGGTGGCGAATTCCACGCTGCCGACAAACGCGGACGTGGACACCTCGACGGTGCCGGCGGTGTCCCGCGGCAGCCAGAAACCGATGAAACCGTTGTCCGCGATGACCCCACTGCGTTCCACGAGCACCTCCCCGCTGCCCGCCTCGACGACGCGCACCTCCAACCGGGCGCCGGGGAGCGGGCCCAGATCCGAGGTCAGATCGTGGTGGTGACACTCGGGCGCCCGTCCGATATAGGGAGCCACCGCCAGGTAGAACTGACCCTCGGGCAGTGTCATGCGCACATCGAATTCCCCCTGGGTGAGCACCAGGTGATGGGGGTGAACCACGGCGGTCAAATCGGCCGGGCGGTCCCCAATCGGAAGACGGGACAGCTCGTGGATGATCCCCGTCGGGGATTTCCCCACCAGGAGATCATCCTCGGCGCCGTCCTGATCCCGGGCATGGCCAGCAAAAGCTGAGCAGCCCGAAAGCGCGAGCGCCGATACGACGCCCAACGCAACTGCGCGGAAAATCCTCATCGCCCTCCTGCAAGAAAAGTGGAACCTGGACAGCGGCACGAGCGGAAGCCTCATTAAAGATCGTGGCCTTATCTAATACATACATTTACCGAGGAAAATAATCATCTTTTCGTTGGAAAGTTTTCTACGGGGCTGCCTGTATACCGCACCCCTGCCCCAGGAAAGCCCCATTTAACTGCCCTTATGCCATGTTTCTTTATTTTCAGCTTCCCGCCGGAATAACTCAGGCTCCCCGTGCTGAACGGTCCCGCACCAGGGCCAGGTGCGGATCATTTCCCGCCCACCCCCTCAAATACCGCCCTCTTTCCGCGGATTCACGCCTAAACTTGCGGAACCATGTCCAGCCACACACCGAAGCGCTCGGCCCAGATCCTGCGCTTCACCACCCAGGGGCTTTCCCCGGACAACCGGATCCAGCTGTGGGAAGGCCACAACGCCCGCGCGCTGATCCCGTTGGATGTGCGCACCCTCGACCCGTCGCCGATCAGGGCGCGGCAATCCAACCTGCATCTTCCGTCGATCCGGATGGCGGACGTGACGGGCAGTTCCCAGTTCGTCGAGCGCTCCGAGGCGTTCATCAGCTCGCATCCCACCGGCATGATGGCGATCTTCTTCGCCCTCGACGGCGACGCGTTCTTCTACCACCCCGGAGGCCACCTCTCGCTGCGCCCCGGACAGGCGGTCCTCTACGACGCCGACCGCCCGTTCGTCCGCGGTTTCGCACACGGGGTGAGGGAGCTGGTGCTCACCATTCCCCGGCAGTTGTACGCGGAACTGGTGGGTTCCACCCCACCCGCCCTGCCGGCCGTCTTCAATTTCAGTGCCGACGGGGGCACGCATGAAAGAGCATTGGCTCGCCTGCTGGGCAGAACGATGCAGGCGCTCACCCAACCGGAACGCGAACCCGGGACAGGTCCGGGGGTCGACCTGGCCAGGACCGAGGAAGAGGCGCTCGGCCTGTTGCGGCTGATCCTCACGGAACCGGCCGGCAGCCCGGTCGGGTTACTGGCCTCCGCCAGGGACTTCATCGCCCGGAATCTTTCCAATGCGGACCTCTCCCCGGGCCTGGTGGCCGTGGCCGTCGGTGTCAGTGAGCGCCACCTGAGCCGCCTGTTCGCGGAGCAGGACACCACGGTCGGACGCCACATCCTGGATAGCCGCCTTGACCTGGCCAGGGGCCGGCTGGCCTCCCCGGACCACGACGGATTCACGGTAGCGGACGTCGCCGCCGGGTGCGGTTTCGCCTCCCAGAGCCACTTCAGCCGCTCATTCCGCGACCGTTTCGGCGTCACCCCGCTGCAGTGGCGGAAACAGGCCCGCTCGGCCCACCCGCACCCCTGAACCGACGGTGGTTCTCGCCTTGATTTCCCCCATTCTTGCCCAGCAGAGACAAGTTCTTGCCCAGACCAGACGTGAGGCAACTCTCATCTTCTGAATTCCTGTGACCCCGGATACATTTCATCCCAATGGGTCGGGACAGCATCCCGCAGTCCGGCCCCCACCCGAACTGCATGGGACTTCCCGGCACCGCGCCGGACAATCACGAGGGAGATCAAGATGCCTGTCTTCAATGATGGAATCGCCGCCACCGAGGCACCCGAAGAGACCAATGTCGTCACCACCGACGTGCTGATCGTCGGTTCCGGCCCCGCCGGTTCCTCCGCCGCCCTGTTTCTGTCCACCCATGGCGTGGACAACATCATGATCACCAAGTACCGCTGGACCGCGAACACCCCGCGGGCGCACATCACCAACCAGCGCACCATGGAGATCCTGCGCGACGTCGATCTTGAAGATGAGGTGCTCGCCGTGGCCACCCCGCACGAGCTGATGGGTGACACGGTCTACTGTGAGTCACTGGCCGGCGAGGAAATCGGCCGCCGCCCCACCTGGGGTGTGCGTCCGGACCACCGCGCCGCCTATGAGCTGGCCTCCCCGGCCATGCCCTGCGACATCCCGCAGACCCTGCTGGAGCCCATCCTGCTGGAGAAC
>CAYSIP010000225.1:0-4404 GCA_964431055.1 uncultured Corynebacterium sp.
GGTGCAGCATCTCCTGCATGCCGGGGCCACCGGAGGGACCCTCGTAGCGGATCACGACGACCTCACCCGCCTGGACCTCACGCCTGAGGATGGTGGACACGGCGGCCTCCTGACTGTCGACGACTCGCGCGGGTCCCGTGAAGCTCCACAGCTCCTCCTCGACGCCCGCCGACTTGAGCACGGCACCGTCAGGAGCCAGGTTGCCGCGCAGGACCACCAGCCCGCCGTCCGCGGAGAAGGCGTGCTCGATGTCATGGATGCAACCCGCGGTGGCGTCGGTGTCGAGCGACTCCCACCGGTTTGACTGCGAGAACGCCTCGGTGGTGCGCACCCCGCCCGGGGCGGCGTGGAACAGCTCGACGGCGTCGTCAAGTGCCTTGCCGCCGCGGACGTCCCAGTCGTCGAGCCACTCGGCCATGGTGGGGTAGGTGACCGTGTGGACGTCCTCGTTGAGCAGTCCGCCGCGGCGCAGCTCACCGAGGATGGCCGGGATTCCGCCGGCGCGGTGGACGTCCTCGATGTGGTAGGTGCCGTTCGGGGCGACCTTGGACAGGCAGGGGACCCGGTGGGAGACCTCGTCGATGTCGGAGAGGTCGAAGTCGATCTCACCTTCCTGGGCGGCGGCCAGGGTGTGCAGGATCGTGTTGGTGGAGCCCCCCATGGCCATGTCCAGCGCCATGGCGTTCTGGAACGCGGCCTTGGTCGCGACATTGCGGGGGAGGACAGAGGCGTCCTCCTCTCCGTAGTAGCGGGAGCACATCTCGACGATGGTTCGGCCGGCCTGCTCGAAGAGCTCGCGGCGGGCCGTGTGGGTGGCCAGGGTGGTGCCGTTGCCCGGCAGGGACAGGCCGAGCGCCTCCGTGAGGCAATTCATCGAGTTGGCGGTGAACATGCCGGAGCAGGAACCGCAGGTGGGGCAGGCGGACTCCTCAACGATGCGCAGGTCCTCGTCGGAGACGGCGTCGTTGGCGGAAGCGGTGATCGCGGTGATCAGATCGGTGGGAGCCTGGGCGACGCCGTCCACGACGACGGCCTTGCCGGCCTCCATGGGACCGCCGGAGACGAAGATCGCCGGGATGTTCAGACGCATGGCGGCGTTCAGCATGCCCGGGGTGATCTTGTCGCAGTTGGAGATGCACACCATGGCGTCGGCGGTGTGCGCGTTGACCATGTACTCCACGGAGTCGGCGATGATCTCGCGGCTGGGCAGCGAGTAGAGCATGCCGCTGTGACCCATGGCGATGCCGTCGTCCACGGCGATGGTGTTGAACTCCTTCGGGACGCCGCCGGCCGCGCGCACGGCGTCGGCCACCAGGTCGCCCACGTTCTTCAGGTGCACGTGGCCCGGAACGAACTGGGTGTAGGAGTTGACGATCGCCACGATCGGCTTGCCGAACTCATGCTCCTGGGTGCCGGTGGCGCGCCACAGCGCGCGGGCTCCGGAGGCGTTGCGGCCGACGGTGGTGACTCTTGATCGCAGCGGGATCACTTACTTGCTCCTCGGGGAGTTGTCAGGGTTGTTGTCTTCGTCATGTCCAGCGTTGTTGTGGTCGCTGTCTTCCCGGCCCGACTCCTCGGCGCGTTGGGCCGACTGCCGGGCCTCGTACTCCTCCTTGGTGATGAGGATCTGCTCACCGTCGCGGTGGATGACCACGACCTTTTCGTCGGCGGCTTTCCGACCCGCAGTCAGCGCGTCGGGGATCCTACCCTGTGACGCCTCGGACAGGCGGGGCAGTGAGTTGAAGGTGACGCCCGGCATCATGAATTCCCGGCCTTCTCCGGTCGTCGCCAGGGCTCGCGAACCCCGGAAGCCGATGCCCGACAGGTTGTCCCAGGAAATGTGCTGGTTCCCGCGGAAAGCGTAGTGGAGGTGAATCCCCTCGCGGTCGACGATCGTGCGGGAACGTACCACCCACACGATGAACAGGATCGGGAACGCCAGGATCCAGAACAGGTACAGCGGGGCGACGCCGACGACCAACAGTGAGATACCGGTCATGATGAGGGCGGCCAGGATGTGGGTGCGGTCCGGTTGGAACTGCTCCGACTCCGGGCGCTCTACTTCAGAACTCATGTTCATCATGCTAGTTCAGGGTCTGACCCTGCCCGCTGTCCGGGGTCGAGGCAGCTTCCGGCCCGCCGTTCTGCGGAACCGTCCCGGCGTTTCCGGCTCCACCCGTGGGCGCCGGCTCACCGGTCAGGGGCGGGGTCCCGGTCTGGCCGGGGGCCCGGGGTGACTGCGGGGACTGGGTGCCCTGCGGCTGGGTCGCCGTGCCCTGCGGGGAGTCGGTGTCCTGTGGCTGGGTCGCCGTGCCCTGCGGAGTGGTCGTGTCCCGGGTGCTGTCCGGGAAGGTGGTTTCCGGCGTCGGGACGAGCGAGGGCGCGGGTTCCGGGGTGGGCGTCGGCGTGGGGGTCTGCGTCGTCTCCTCGCCGGGGTCCCGCGGTGCGAGGATGCCTCCGGAACCCTCCCAGTTCTCCCCGGTGTCGAGCGTGAGGCCACGCAGAATCAGCAGCGCGAACAGTGCGGCGAACAGGTATGTGGTTGAAGGGCGTACCCGCCCGTTGACGGAGGCCAGCTGTTGCCAGCGGGTCTCGTAGACGATTCCGTCCTCATCGTCGGCCCCGTCGGTTCGTTTACCTTCCGGATCCTCGGGATCACGATCGGTGACCTGCACCCCGTCCTCGATGACGGCCGGGTCGCGTCCCTCCTCGTCGGCGTATTCCGGCGGGACGGGGGCCTCGTCGGTGCGTTTGGAACCGACAGCCCTGAACTGCTCGGTGCGGTCGGCACCGTCCCGGTGGTCGATCCGCTCCGTGGGGGCCTCGTGGCGTTCGGTTCCCGGCAGGACGGCACTGGCGCTCGGCTCGGGCAGTTCAGCGGTGTGCACCTGGTCGAGCATTTCACCGGTGACGGTGGTGGCGGAGCCGTACTCGTCCCAGAACTCCGCGAGGATGGAGGTGCGGATGGCGCGCTCGACGAGCCACTGGGAGCCGGCCTTCACCTGGATCATGAAGCGCATGTCCACGGTCCAGGGCATGCCCACGACCGTGGGCGGGTTCACGCCCACCGCGGGGTGGACGTCGAGTTCGCCTATGAGCTCAGAAGCCACGTCCGGGCGGGTCAGCGCGTGACGGGTGGCACCCTCGGAACGCTCCACGGCCTCCTGCGGACTGTGGGAGCCCAGCAGGGGAACGGGGATGACCACGACGGCGCGCGACCAGTAGTTGGAGGTGTTGATGCTCACCCGGGCGGCGGAGTTCGGGACGATCACCGTCTCGTGCGCGAGAGTTCTGATGCGGGTGGCGCGCATCGTGATCTGGATGACGGTGCCCTCGACGGTGACGCCATTGCCCTCGAAGCGGACCCAGTCACCCACGCCGTACTGCTTCTCACTCAAAATGAGGAAGCCGGCGAGGAAGTCCGCGATGATGGACTGCGCGCCGAAACCGACGGCGGCCGAAACCACCGTGGCGGGGATGGCCGCCCCGGCCAGGGAAAAGCCGATGGCCTGCAGGAGAAAGACGATCAGAAGGAAATAGGCGATCATCTCCCCGACGTAGACGGCCACGCCGACCATCGCGAGGCGGGCCTTGCCCTCGTCGGCGTCCTCGGATTCCTCGATGCGGTTGTTGATCAGCCGTTGCATGAATCGGCCGATACGGGGGATGAGCAGAGCTATGACGAACAGGATGGCGAGTGTGATGCCTTGGTCGGCAACCCACTGCCAAAGTCTGGTGAGTATGTAGTCGACAGGCATGGCTCCCACGATAGTGGGGGAGCGCGGGGGGTGGAATTCGGAAACGCGCTTCCCTGTGTATGATTGGGCACATGATCAACATTCGACTTGTGGTAGTAGCTGCACGGCGCCTGCCGTGACGTTCTGACCCCAGTCGTCTCGACAAGCGCCCTCGACAGCCACCCACCCGTAGTGGCTGTTCGGGGGTTTTGTTTTTGGTCGTAAGCACACTGTCGTCGACGTATGCGGTCCCGTCATGCCGTCCCACACCCGGGACGGGCCCGGCGGGTCGCGGTGAATAACCCATCCTGTGAATTAGGAGCTTGATAACGTGGCAGCTTCGCAACCGCCCACCCCGGCCACGGTGGCCAAGAAGGCGTCCGGTGCCGTGCCCGAGCGCATGACCGGAGCCCAGTCGATCGTCCGTACCCTCGAGGAGCTCGGCACCGACATAGTCTTCGGGTTGCCGGGTGGCGCCATTCTCCCTCTTTATGACCCGTTGTACTCCTCGGAGAAGGTGCGTCACGTCCTCGTGCGTCACGAGCAGGGTGCAGGACATGCCGCCACCGGTTACGCCCAGGTCACCGGCAAGGTGGGCGTGTGCATCGCCACCTCCGGTCCGGGCGCGACGAACCTGGTCACCCCGCTGGCCGATGCCAACCTGGAT
>CAYSIP010000226.1:0-4386 GCA_964431055.1 uncultured Corynebacterium sp.
GTGGTGGTGCAGCTGCAGGCCTTCCGCTTCCTCGGGATCTCCGGCCCCGGCGCCGGCGACCTGGCGCGCGCCATGATCGCTCAGCTGGTCACCGCCCACGGCCCGGACGTCCTTGGCCTGCAGGTGATGGGGGAGGGATGGGACTGGGTGAAATGGCTGCCGCACACCCGCCACCCGGAGCGGGCCGCCCACCGCATCCTCATCGTCGACGACGTGGTTACCACCGGCACCGAGGCCTTCCTCGACGATCCCGCGTGGACCACCATCATCGACGTCGGTTCGCGTGCGACCACCGCGCTCGGCCTCCGCGCGGAGCAGGAGGGCCTGGCGCTCAGCGCGGGCGGGGAGGGAGGGGAGCTGAGCGTGCACACCGCCGCCGGGGTGGAGGTCCTCGGCCACCCCGACGCCCTGCGCGTCGAAGAGATCGCGGTGCTCGCCCGCTCCCTGACCCGTTACCGCCGCCCCGACGCCGGCAGCGACGGGAGCTCCGGGGACCTGCTGGACCTGCTCGGGGTCGCCGACATCGACCGGCTCACTCCGGAGAGCATGTGGCCGGGCCGCGAGCGCTCCCGTCAACGGCTGGCCGTGCCGATCGGGGTCACCCCGCAGGGCGCGCCGGTGCGCCTCGACCTGAAGGAATCCGCCCACGGCGGCATGGGGCCGCACGGGTTGTGCATCGGGGCCACGGGCAGTGGGAAGTCCGAACTGCTTCGTACCCTGGTCGTCTCCCTGGCTGCCACCCACAGCCCCGAGGAACTCAACCTGGTGCTCGTCGACTTCAAGGGCGGCGCCACCTTCCTCGGACTCGAGGCGCTCCCGCACACCTCCGCGGTAATCACCAACCTCGCCGACGAGTCCATCCTGGTCGAGCGTATGTACGACGCCATCAGCGGTGAGCTGACCCGCCGTCAGGAGGTGTTGCGTGCGGCCGGCAACTTCGCCAACGTCACCGACTACACCGAGGCCCGGTTGAACGGCCGCGACGACCTTGCCCCACTGCCCGCCCTGCTGATCGTCGTCGACGAATTCTCCGAACTGCTCGGCGCACACCCCGACTTCGCGGACCTGTTCGTCGCGGTCGGCAGGCTGGGTCGTTCCCTGCACGTGCACCTGCTGCTTGCCAGCCAACGGCTCGAGGAGGGCCGATTGCGCGGCCTGGACTCCCACCTGTCCTACCGCATCGGCCTCAAGACCTTCTCGGCCGCGGAATCCCGGCAGGTCCTCGGCGTCGTCGACGCCCACCATCTACCCGCCCAACCCGGCGCCGGATACCTCAAACACGACGCCGACGGGCTGACCCGCTTCCAGGCCTCCTACGTCTCCGGGCCGCTGCCGCGCCGGGATGACGCCGCAGCAGGCCACGACGGTGGCCGGGTGGCGTTCTTCACCGGGTGGGACCAGTTCGAGGCAGCCGAGGCGCCCACCCGCCTGGACGACTCCACCACGCTTCTCGACGCCGTCGTGGCGGCCGCCCGCGGCACCGCGGTGGCACGCAACCAGTCGGCCCACCGCATCTGGCTGCCACCTCTGCCCCCGACCATCGAACTGGCCGGGGTGGCCGAGGACGTCGGCCACCTGCGGGCGGTGGTCGGCATCATCGACCGGCCCTTCCACCAGCGGCAGGACCCGCTGGTCATCGACCTGAACTCGGGTGGTGGACATGTGGCGGTGTGCGGCGGGCCGCAGACCGGAAAGTCCGTCGCCCTGCGCACCCTGGTGTCCTCCGTGGCGGCCACCCACCACACCGCGGCCGTCCGCTTCTATGTCCTCGACCTCGGCGGCGGGACACTCGCCACCCTGGACCGCCTGCCACACGTGGCCGGGGTGGCGGGACGAACGGATCCGGAGCGGCTGCGGCGCATCGTCGACGAGGTTGCCGGCCTGGTCGAGGAACCGGAGGACCGCCACACCTTCCTCGTCATCGACGGTTGGCACGCCGTGGTCTCCGATTTCGAGGACCTCGTCGACCCGATCACCCGCCTGGCCGCCGACGGGCCGTCGGCGCGTGTGCACCTGATCGTGTCGACGCCCCGTTGGACGGTGCTGCGCCCGGCCATCCGTGACCTGATCACCTGTCGCCTCGAGCTCAAACTCGGGGAGGCGATGGACTCGCTCATCGACCGTAAGGCGCAGCAGAAGCTGCCCGCGCTGCCCGGCCGCGGGCTCACCGGTGACGGCGGCACCATGCTCATCGCGCAGAGTTCCACCCAGGACATCGCCCACATTGCCGCCACCACCCTGCAGGCAGGGCAGGAACCCGTCCCGCCGCTGCGGGTGCTGCCGGAGCTCATCGACGTCACCGCGCTGGGGGAGGTGGGGACGGGAATTCCGTTCGCGGTGGGCGGCCCCCGGCTCGAACCGCTCGGCTGGGACAGCCCGCACCTGGTGTGTGTGGGAGGGCAGGGCTCCGGTAAATCCACCCTCCTGCACACCGTGGCCACCGGCATCGGCCGGCTGGGGAGGGACGCGGCCCGGATGGTCGTCATCGACCACCGCCGCGCACTGCTCGGTCGGTTGGACCAATCCATGGTCGCCGCCTACTCGGCCACCACCACGGCCACGGAGAAGGTGCTCGACGACACCGTGACCACGTTGACCACCCGCCTGCCCGGCCCGGAAATCACGCCCGGGCAACTCGCCTCGAGGTCGTGGTGGTCCGGCCCCGATCTCTACCTCATCATCGACGACCTGGACCTGGTGCCCGACGCGGCGCTGCACCGCCTGGTGGAGCTGCTGCCGCATGCCCGCGACATCGGCCTGCATCTGGTGCTCACCCGCAAATCCGGCGGCATCGGACGGGCGATGTTCTCCCCGTTCCTGTCCGCCGTGCGGGACCAGACGCCGGCCGTGCTGCTGCTCGACGCCGACCGGGAGGAGGGGGCCATCTTCGGCATCAAACCCGTCGCGCAACCCCCGGGCCGAGGCACCTGGCAGGTCCGCGGTGAAACCGTCGGGATCTGCCAGGTGGCGGTCACCGGTGAGGCCGTCGAATCACCCACGGAGACGACGTCCACCACGGAAGAAAAGGAATAACCCATGAGCGCACCCGCGACCCCGCCCGGACTCGACCATCACGACCACCACGACCACCACGACCACGATGTCACCACGAACGGCGTCCAACCCGTGCCCAGCCCGGACACCCTCACCATCACGGTGCTCGACACGGCCACGATCTTCGAGGGGCCGGACACCGTCTACCGCTACGACCTGCCCGGCACCGGCGTCACCGAGGGCTGGGCCCTGGCCGCCGTCATCGACCAGGCCCGGGAGCTGTGCAGCCTGCACTGGCCGGAGGTCGAGGTCATCATCGACGCCGATGACCCCACCACGGACCTGCTCACCCGCACCCTGCTGAACAAGGGGGTGGCGGCCTACCCGACGGAGGCGCTCCGGGAGACCGCCCTGCCCGAGGTGCCGGGAGAGGACGGGGACGGGGACGGGGATACCGGTGAGGTGGAGATCACCCGTCCCACCGTCAGCGGGCGACACCGCTTCCGTGGGCGGGCCGGTGACAGCTGGTGGGGGCGGATCGGCCTGCATCCCTTCCACCTGGTCATCGTCGCCGTCATCCTGCTGGTGGGTGCGGTCAGCTGGTGGACCATCGACACCCAGACGGGTTCCGTGCTCCATGATCCGGCCCGGGAGCCTGAGGCGCTCATCGCCGCGGCGACGGATGACGACGGGAATGCGGCCGGGGCAGGCGACGGGGACCGGGACGGCGGCAGCGGCAGCGGTGAGAAATCCGCGCCGGAGACCCCGCCGGAGGTGATCCTCGAACACTCCGGGCTGCGGGTGACCGCACCGGTGGGATTCAGCGTCGACAATCGCGACGACGCGTTGCTGGCCACCGGGGACGACCCCGACCTGCGGATCCACCTGGCCGCCGACCCGGTGCACAACGTCCCGCCCGGGGCCGTCCACCAGGAGGTCGAGAAAATGGTCACCGCCGACCCCACCCTCGACGGTTTGCACCCGGACGAGACCAGTGGACGCGGGGACGAGGTCCTCGTCTATCAGGAGGCACCCGGTGACGGTTCGAAGGTCAGCTGGTCCACCTGGGTGGCGGCCGGCCACCAGTTCAGCGTGGGCTGCCACACCCGCACCGAACCGACGCTGCCGCAGCGGGCAGCCTGCCGCATGGCCGTCGAGAGTCTGTCCCTGACCGGTTGACTGAAACGGATGGCCCGGGCCGGGAACCGACCGCGTTCGGGAACAGTCCAAGAGAAGTGAGGAGGCCGACAGCGGTCTTTTCGGGGGAGCGCCGGGGAGAAGCCCCGGTGCCGCAGAACCACACTTCATTCGAGGAGGGGCGAACTGAAATGTCACAGCTATTCAGGACCGAAGCCGATGTCATGGTGGCCACCGCCGGCCGCGTGGACGACA
>CAYSIP010000227.1:0-4370 GCA_964431055.1 uncultured Corynebacterium sp.
GGCTCAGGTAGAACATGCGCGGCTGGGTGAAGTGGTCGTCGAAGGACTCCGGCTTTTCGCGGGTGATCTTCCCCGGCTTGATGTCCGCCGGGATGTCGATCAGCGCGCCCTCCGCCTCGCTGGCGGGGAAGGGATTGCCACCGTCCACCGAATTCGGCTGGTAGGGAGCCGCGCCCTTGTGCACGGCGGTCTGGTGGAAGCCGTCGCGGAACATGTCGTTGACCGCGGTGTGTGGGCGGTTGATCGGGATCTGGGAGAAGTTCGGACCACCCAGGCGGGTGAGCTGGGTGTCCAGGTAGGAGAACAGGCGGCCCTGCAGCATCGGGTCCTCGGAGACGTCGATGCCGGGCACCAGATGACCGGGGTGGAAGGCAACCTGCTCGGTCTCGGCGAAGAAGTTGGAGACATTACGGTTGAGCGTCATCGTGCCCACGATCTGGACCGGGGCGAGCTCCTCCGGCACGATCTTCGTGTCATCCAGCAGGTCGATGCCTTCGAAGAACCCGTCCTTGTTGTCCGGGAAGACCTGCAGGCCCAGGTCCCATTCGGGGTAGGCGCCCGATTCGATGGCGTCGGCCAGGTCGCGACGGTGGAAGTCCGGATCGAAGCCACCGGCGAGCTGCGCTTCCTCCCAGAGCAGGGAGTGGACGCCGAGCTTCGGCTTCCAGTGGAACTTCACCAGGCTGGTCTGGCCCTTGGCGTTGATCATGCGGAAGGTGTTGACGCCGAAGCCCTCCATCATGCGGTAGGAGCGCGGGATGCCGCGGTCCGACATGTTCCACAGGGTGTGGTGGGTGGCCTCGGTGTGCAGGGAGATGAAGTCCCAGAACGTGTCGTGCGCGCTCTGCGCCTGCGGGATCTCCCGGTCGGGATGCGGCTTTGCGGCGTGGATGACGTCCGGGAACTTGATGGCATCCTGGATGAAGAACACCGGAATGTTGTTGCCCACCAGGTCCCACACGCCTTCGTCGGTGTAGAACTTCGTGGCGAAACCGCGGGTGTCACGCGCGGTGTCCATCGAACCGCGGTTACCCAGCACGGTGGAGAAACGGACGAAAACGTCGGTCTCCTTGCCCTTCTTGAACACCCCGGCCTTCGAGATCGACTCGGCCGCGCCGTTGGCCACGAACACGCCGTGGGCGCCGGCGCCGCGGGCGTGCACGACGCGCTCCGGAATCCGCTCGTGATCGAAGTGCATGATCTTCTCCCGCAGGTGGTGGTCCTGCAGGAGCACCGGCCCCCGGGTTCCGGCGCGCAGCGAGTGGTCGGTCTCCGAGACCCGTGCCCCCTGGGCGGTGGTCAGGTACGCACCCTGCTGCGCCATGTCGTCCGGCTTGGCGTCGAGACGCTTGCCGGTGGGGGTGTGCGGCACCGGGCCGGTCTGGTCCGGCTTCGGCGGGGCCGGCGGCACCGGGGTGGTCGGCTCCTTGAGGGAAGGCGTGATGGAGTTCGGCACGCCCGGAACCACATGGGCGGCGTCCTGAGCCTTCTTGTCTGGGGATGAAGTCACTTCTACTCCTTCAGGCGTTGATTGCCGCCACCTGTTGCGCGGCGGCGGCTGGTGCCCGATGCTTTCGGGCCCTTGTCACCGAGCATAGGTATGCCCGTGGTCACATTGCTGGGGAAGGAACCAGGGAACCGACCCTGAGAATGGGGTGATTCGGTCGACCAAATCGTCTCGGGCGGTGATTCACGCAGATCAGCGGAGGGGTGGTGGGAGAAGGGGGTGCGGCCCAATTCCGGGAACCACAGGGCGGAATTTTCGGCCCTGAGCGCGTGACCGTCCGGTTTTCCGACGCCGGTGGTGTCGCCCGGACCGTGCCTGCGGGCCAGAATCACGAGGTTTCCAGGGCAGGGCATGGCCGGGCCCGGGGGTGGACGTTCACCTGGCGAAACGGGGGCAGACGCCGTTGTTGCCCGGGCGGGGGAGGCGTACGTTCGAAGATGCACGAGGCCCCGCAGTTTTTCTTCCTGGACGACAAGGAGTCCCGCCATGCACAGACCTGACCTTCCGGAACCCGTCATCCCACTGGCGGTGGCCATCCCGCCGCCGAACCGTTCGGACGGCACCCGGGTCAATGAGGCCCAGCGTGACGCCCTCCTGGCGGGGGTGGAGCGCCTCACGCCCGAGCAGTGGCGGGTGCGCACCGAATGCCCCCGCTGGACCGTGCTCGAGATGGTCGCCCACGTGGTCGCGGGCGCCGAGAATCAGCGGCGGCCCGAGCGGATGCTGGCAGGCCTGGCGGCTGGTCCGCTCCGCCACCGCGGACTGTCGAGGATCGACGCGATGAATGAACTCGGAATTGACCGCCGCAGGGACAAGGGTCCGGAGGAGCTGCTGGCGGATCTGCGCGAGGTCATCCCGAAGGCGGTCGGCCCGCACTGGTTCCGGGCAGTGCCGTTGCGCGACGGTAAGATGCCGGCGCACGCCGACGGGGCCTACCTCTTCGACGTCATCTACCCGCGGGACACCTGGCTGCGCCGCCATGACATCGCCCGCGCCCTCGGCACCACCCCGGCACCTGATCCCACCGATGCGGAGGTCGTCCTCCAGGCGGTGCGTGATGTGGGGTTGGCCTGGCGGGGACCGGATCTCGTACTGGAGCTCACCGGGCCGGAGGGCGGGGCCTGGGTGCTGGAATCCCTGCTCGATCCGGCGGGGCCTGGGCCGGGTTCCGAGCGCGAGGTTCCTGAAACGAGGGTGACGTTGCCGGCGGTGGAGTTCATGCGCCACCTCTCCGGCAGGACCGTCGAGGCAAACCTGTTCGACGGTGTTCCGAAGAGCGCGCGCGAGGATCTCGTCGCCACCAGGGTCATCTTCTGAACCGTCCGCAGACGCGGAAGAACCCCGGCGCCTGGGGCACCGGGGTTCTTCCGGTGGCGGCGGATAGGGGATTTGAACCCCTGAGGGATTGCGCCCAACACGCGTTCCAGGCGTGCGACATAGGCCGCTAGTCGAATCCTCCAAGATGAACAGCGTGGCGGATCACCGCTGCGTTCTCAGAAAACAGTACACAATCCCGCTGGCGAACACCAAATCGCAGGTCATCGAGCCGGACGCCCGATGTGGCAGGGCAGTTGGCCTTGGCTCGCCGGTATGAGCTAGAGTTATCGCCAGGATCCCACGCGGCGTCCATCTTGTGAACTCCCCCAGGGCAGGAATGCAGCAAGGGTCAGCGAGCTCTGACGGGTGCGTGGGATCCCCTTATTTTTCCGGGGGCCCGGGGGAACCCCGTGCGGGCCACGCCGGCGGGGGTCGGTGCGGAAGGAATATCCCGCAGCTCAACACACGGCATGATGTTCTCCCTCTGATTCCCCAGTCCGCTGCCGGGGGACAGATGCCCGGGACCAGCTTCCTGCCGGAGGCTGCCCGGAAGGCGTAGGCCATGAGGAGGTCGTCCTCCCGCTCGGCCTCGTCGGCCGTCGCCAGCATCGGGGTGAGGCCGATTCCGGCGCCGACGATGATCAGCTTGGCGACCTCCCGGTGAACTTCCTGGCCGCAGCGCCTGTGAGTCCGGCGCCGGTGGACATTACGATGGTGGGTAGTCAGGCGCGCAGCCGGCGCGCCCTCACACGGGAAGGCATTACTTTGACGCTCCTCGACTTCGATTCCGAACGTCTCTCCGAGTTTGCCACGCAGGTCCGCACTGACTACGACGAGCTGAAGGCCAAGAACCTGAAGCTGGACCTGACCCGCGGCAAGCCCTCCGCCGAACAGCTCGACCTGGCGGACGCCCTTCTCGCGCTGCCGGGCCAGGACGACTACCGCGACGCCGACGGCGCCGACGTGCGCAACTACGGGAACCTCAAGGGCATCCGCGATATCCGCCAGATCTGGGCAGACCTGCTGGGCGTCGACGTCGACAACCTCATCGCCGGTGACTCGTCCTCCCTGAACATCATGTTCGACCTCATCTCCTGGTCGTACGCCTTCGGCAACAATGATTCGGAGCGGCCGTGGAAGGAGGAGGAGACCGTCAAATGGATCTGCCCCGTCCCCGGTTATGACCGTCACTTCACCCTGACGGAACAGTTCGGCTTCGAGATGATCTCCGTCCCCATGCTTGAGGACGGCCCTGACCTGAACGCCATCCGGGAACTCGCCCAGGACCCGCAGGTCAAGGGCATGTGGGCGGTGCCGGTCTTCGCGAACCCGACCGGCGTGACCTTCTCGGGGGAGATCGTCCGCGGCCTTACCGAGATGGAGACCGCCGCCCCCGATTTCCGCATCGTGTGGGACAACGCCTATGCCGTGCACGCGCTGACCAATGAGTTCCCGCCGGCCCATGACGTGCTGGCACTGTCGGAGCAGGCGGGCCACCCGAACCGCTTCTGGTACATGTCCTCGACCTCGAAGATCACCCACGCCG
>CAYSIP010000228.1:0-3024 GCA_964431055.1 uncultured Corynebacterium sp.
TGTGAGGCCTGCCAGGGCGATGGCATCCTGAAGATCGAGATGAACTTCCTCCCGGACGTCTACGTCCCCTGTGAGGTGTGTAACGGCGCCCGGTACAACCGCGAGACCCTCGAGGTGAAGTACAAGGGCAAGAGCATCGCCGAGGTCCTCGACATGCCGATCAGCGAGGCGGCGGGATTCTTCGAGCCCATCAAGTCCATCCACCGCTACCTGCAGACGATGGTTGATGTCGGCCTCGGCTACGTCCGGCTCGGACAATCAGCCACCACGCTCTCCGGTGGCGAGGCCCAGCGCGTGAAGCTGTCCTCCGAGCTGCAAAAGCGCTCCAACGGGCGGACGATCTACATTCTCGACGAACCGACCACCGGCCTGCACTTCGAGGACATCCGCAAGCTCATGCTCGTCATCCAGGGGCTGGTGGACAAGGGCAACTCGGTGCTCATCATCGAGCACAACCTCGACGTGATCAAGATGGCCGACTGGATCGTGGACATGGGCCCGGAAGGTGGTTCTGGCGGCGGCACCGTCGTCGCCGAGGGGACCCCCGAGGACGTCGCCAAGGTTGAGGGGTCCTACACCGGTCAGTTCCTGTCCGAGATGCTCTGATCCGCCTGCCGGGCGCGGCGCGTGCGCAATGACGCCATCGCCAGCAGCGCCAGCCCGGACAGGAGGAAGGCCACCGCGCGCGGCAGCCCCTCCAGTGTCCCCAGGTCGAAGAACACCAGCTTGGCGGTACCCGCCCCCGCGAGCAGGACACCCGCCCACAGGTTACTGCGGTCCGTGAGCCGGGCGGGGGCCAGCAACACCCACGCCGCCAGCACCATCCACAGCACCGAGACCCCGGCATGACCGATGAGATAACCCACCCACATGCCGGTGTTCCCGCCGATCAGCGCGCCCAGCCAGGTGACGGCGGTAACGAGAGACACCATCGACAGGTACAGCGCCGCCACCGCGAAGACCACCTGGACCCACGGCACGAACCCCTCCAGGGCGCCACGGAACCGGTAGGTGAAGGCGAGGAAGACGGCGATCAGCGCCGCCTGGACCAGTGCGATATTGTCGGTCAGCCACACCGGGGTCTGCAGCAGGACGCTGCGGGCCAGGTTCCAGGTGACGACGATGGCCACGACCCACCACACCAGCCAGGGTGTGGCGCCAAAGCTGTCGTTGGTTCTCAGCCAATGGAACATCAGCACCGCCGCGATGAAGAAGAGCGCAACGACGATGGTGGCGTCCACCCGCTCCCCGGCACCCATCGGCGGGGATAGCCACCAGATGAAGAGGAACGCGACCGCGGTGCCGCACAGACCCGTCAGCTCCAGCGGCTCAGCGATCTCCGAGGCCGCTGTCCCCCCGGAAGTCCGGTGGACATGACCGAGTGCCCCGAGGGCGACGGTCGTCGGCAACAGGAGCCAGAGAGTATAGGAATCGCTGGCCGATGGCACGGCCAACAACAGCAGGATCACCGGAAGATAAGCCCCGAGGTAGGTCTGAACCGGGTTCGGCCGCGGATCGCGCAACGACACCGCCGCGAAAGCCAGCGACGACACCATCCCCAGCACCGCCACGATTTCGCGGAGTGCGGTTCCGGTTCCGGGGTCCCCGATGTACTGCAGCATCAGGACCACGGCGATGACCCCTGCCGTGATGCGGACCTCGACCCGTCTGGAACCCCAGGTGGCGGCGAGCAGGGTCAACGGCAGGACGACGAGCACCCAGGTAGACGGGGACGAACTGACGTACATGCTGAGGGGCAGCCATGAGATGCCCAGGCACAGGGCGACGACCCACATGCCTCGGACCCGTGCCAGTCCCAGGTACCCGAACCAGGCGGCCAACAGGGCGAGCGTGCCCGCCCACTCCGGCCACCATTCCAGTACATGTACGATCGCCACAATGATCACGATCGTGATCAGATAAGAGGTGACGACCAGGGCGTTCACCCCGGCCGCGGCGCCACCGCGCCGGTCCAGCCACAGGCCGCCGGCCAGTAGCAGCACCGCCAGCAGCGCCGAGAGCAGCACCCGCCCAAGGGGGCCAAGCAACCCACTCTGAATGGCCAGGGCGACGACCAGACCGACGCCGGTCACGGTGATTAACGAACCCGCGATCGCGATGACGCGCATGATCTTGGTCTCCGTGGGCACCGGAGGTTTCGGCGGTCGGGGAGGCCCCAGAGGAACACCCTGCCGAGCTTCCGGTACGGGGTAGGCAACCACACCGGTTGAAGGTTGGGTGACCGGGAAAACGGGCTGGGGTGGTGATGCCGGTGTCGGCGTCGATGTGGTGCGGTGGGAGAGCACGGAGTCAAGACTGCGGCGTGCCTCACCGACAGCGAACTCCGCTGCCCGGAGTTTGCGCAGCGCGTCGCGCAGCTCGATATCGTCCCTACCGGCTCTGCTGTCCCGGTCGTCTCCGGGGATCTCGGTCATGACCCAAGACTAAGGCGAAAGCAGGATCACGGCCGGACATCTGAACCGGGGGGGTGTCCACCCGGGCAGTCTCCCGGCCTAGGATGACGGGCAGGAACCCCGCAGACCCACTCAGGAGTGCAGACCCCGCATGACCCCGCAGGACCCGCGACGACCGGAGCACGGCCGAGACGATGAGCCCGAAACCAACGCCTTTCCCCCGGTCGACGGCAATGCGGCCCCGCCGCCCCATGAGCAACGTCAGCCCTACCAGCCGCAGTACGTGCCGGGGCGGGAGCAGCCCGAGGCCCGGCCCCGGAGATCGGGCCTGGCGGTGGGGCTCCTGGCGTTGCTCATCATTGGCGCCCTTGCCCTGGGGGTGTGGTTCTACAGTGCTTTCCTCACCGCTGACGAGAACGGGGAACCCACCGCGGCACCGGCCACCACCACCCTCACCGCACCCACCTCGACTCCGCCCCTGACGACGGAGGAAACCACCGAGGAAACCACGACGGAGACCACTTCCTCCATCGAGGCGACCACGGAGATCACCGAGACCACCGAGACCACCGAGGAGGAAACGGACACCCCGCCGCCGCCGACCCCGACC
>CAYSIP010000228.1:3124-4364 GCA_964431055.1 uncultured Corynebacterium sp.
CCGACCCCGACCACCACGCAGCCCCCGAGCTTCCGGGCCTCCGCGGGTGCGGAGCAGTGCGCCGCCAACGTCAATTGGCGCATCTTCCGGGTGACCGACGAAACCAGCTGCGAATTCGCGGAAAACGTCGCGATCGCGATGGCCGGCAATTCGGGGCAGCTCAACATCCATGACGTCCGGGCCGAGAGTCCGGTGACGGGGCAGACCTACACGATGCGGTGCGGACCGGAAGATGGAAACTCCTTCACCTGCCGGGGCGGGAACAACGCGGTAGTGGTTCTGGAGGACCGGGCGGTCCGTGACTGATCGAACCGGTTTGCTTACCTTGGGGGCTCCTGCTAGAGTCGCTACCACTACCGCCCGCAGCACCTTCTCCAGGAGCTCGGGCCACAAGCGGAGATCCTCCCACCTCATGCCGTCGACCTGGTCGATTGGACACAGGTAATCAACAGGTAGCTGTCCTCTGGGTCATCAGGGGAGCAGCGCCTGTCGTGTGATCTCCCGTGTGCCGGTTCCGGTGCGCGGGAATTGTGCGTTATGGGGGAGAATCTCCGGTTGTGGCACGGTATGTGATTCCATTGCCCCGCTACTTGAGGAGTAACACATCAGCGCTGAAGCTCGCATTAATGAGCGTATCCGAGTTCCCGAAGTCCGTCTTGTCGGCCCCAGTGGCGAGCAGGTCGGTATCGTCCGCACGGACGACGCACTCAAGCTGGCCTACGAAGCCGATCTCGATCTCGTCGAGGTCGCCCCGAGCGCCAAGCCGCCGGTCGCGAAGATCATGGACTACGGAAAGTTCAAGTACGAGGAGGGTCAGAAGGCCCGCGAGTCTCGAAAAAACCAGCAGCAGACTGTGGTCAAGGAGCAGAAGTTCCGTCCGAAGATCGATGACCACGACTTCGAGACGAAAAAGGGCAATGTGATCCGTTTCCTGGAGAAGGGGTCCAAGGTCAAGGTCACGATCATGTTCCGCGGTCGTGAGCAGTCGCGCCCGGAGTTGGGCTACCGCCTCCTGGAGCGACTGGCCAACGACGTCGCCGACATCGGTGTCGTCGAGTCCAGGCCCAAGCAGGACGGCCGAAACATGACCATGCTCCTCGGCCCCATCCGCAAGGGCAAGAAGTAGAGAATTTGTCAACCGGGATTTAAGGACTTTCATCTCATGAAGCAGAAGACCCACAAGGGCACCGCCAAGCGCGTGAAGATCACCGGCTCCGGCAAGCTGCGCCGCGAGCAGGCC
>CAYSIP010000229.1:0-4355 GCA_964431055.1 uncultured Corynebacterium sp.
CGGCGCCGGGGCCGGAGATCCCGAGGAAGCGGAAGGCCTGCAGCTGCACCACCACGGGCATCCCGGGCAGGATACCCACCGCGCGTACGGTGCGCCGCAGGCTGACGGCGCATACGGGGTCGAGGTCCTCCGGGGCACCCGGATCCGGGACCTGCACCGGGGTGCACAACGCGGCGTCTCCGAGCCCGATGCGCACCTCCAGGGTGTCGGGGTCCCCGGGTCCGCGTTCCCACAAGCGACGACTGTCCACGCCGGTCCACAGGTGCGCGGGCTCCGGGTGGCGGTGGAGTTCGTGCGCCCGCTGCGCCGCCGCGTTCGACAGGGCCTTCTTCCGCAGTGCCGCGAGGTGCCGCAGGTAGGTGCGGCGGGTCTCGTCGACGTCGTTGCCCTGGGGCGGGGAGAACATCATGAGCATGGACATCCCCATCATGAGGGGAAAAATCAGCATCATCGGATTCGCCGCCCCACCGGAGAGCAACATGAGGCCCACCAGGGCTGCCATGGCGGCGATCATCACCACCGGCATGAGCAGCCTGATCAACGGCACGGGCCCGGGCCGGTGCGCGGGTGGTACCGCCTCCGCGGTCAGACCACCCTGCGGCAGCGGCGGCGCCGGTTCCCTCTCCCCGTAGGTCAGTGGTTCGACGATGCGGTCGACATCGAGGCCGAGCATGCGGGTATCCCCCATTCGTCCCCAGTCCCCCGGTCCCCCGACCGAGTCCCCCGAACTGTGGACACCGCCCCGATCGTAGGCCATGATTGTCGTGCCCGGGCAAGGGGGACGAACCCGGGGCATGAGGATCAGCATCATCTGGGGGGATGATCACACCGTGTCTGTTGACCAATTCCTACGTCTGACCGTGCGTTTTCATGTGGGCAGTTTTGAACGGGAGGCCGACCTCGCGTTACCCGCCGGTTCCGCGCTCGCCGATCTGCTGCCGGAGATCTGGCGGTTGTGCGGGGCGCCGAAGATCTCCCGGCCCTGGCAGGCGACGACCGCCGCCGGCGCGGTGATCGATCCGGCGGTCCCGTTGCACGCCACGGGCCTCGACCACGGGGCGGTGCTCGTGTTCACCCCGCACCACGGGTTGCCCGCCCCGGTGGTGCGCGACGCGGCGGAATCGCTTGCCGACGCCGCCGTGGGGCCACCCGCCGAGGGGTTGGCCGCCGCCGGGGCCATGGCCGGATGTCTCGGCCTGGTGACCGTGCTGTGGGCGGTGCAGCCGGCCGCGGTGGCCCTGGCCGCCGGGGCGCTCGCCGCGCTCACCGTCCTGGTGTGGCGGCGGGAGGTGGGGATCCTCGCGCCCCTGGCCGTGGTGCTGGCTGCCGCCGCGGCGGCGTCGGCGGTGCTGGCCGCCGCCCCCTCCGAGGCGGGTTCCCACGGCTGGGCCGGCCTGTCGGCCGGGGTGGCCGCCCTGGTCACCCTGGTCGCCACGGTGATGTTGGGCGCGGCGGGCACACGCACCGCGGGTGGACTCGCCGCCGCCGGATCACTGGGGACGCTCGCCTCGGCCGGAATGTTCCTCCCTGGCGCTGCGGCCGGGGGTGTCGGCGGGTTGGCCGCCCCAGCGGCGCTGGTGGTCGTCGGCGGGTTGTTGCTGGTGAACACCGCGCCGGGGTTGTCAATGCGGGCGGCCGGGTTGCGGGTCCCCCGGTTGCCGACCGCCGGCCAGGACCTGGCGGTCGCCGATGATCCGCCGACGGACGTCGACGACCGTGCCCGGCGCGCCCTGCTACTGCACGAGGGGATGGCCGTGGGCGCGACCGTCGTGATGACGCCGGCCCTGCTCGCTGTCGGGGTGGCCGGGGGCGGGTTTCCGCAGGGATTGTGTGCCGCGACGGCCGGGGCGTTGTTGCTGCACGCGGCCCGCCACCGGCATGCGGTCCCCGCCTGGGCGTGGCTGACGGTGGGCCTGGCAGCCTGCCTGGGGGTCTGCCTGGCGGCGACGGCCGGCGGTGGCCATCCGGTGCAGCTGATCACCGCAGCGGCGGTGTCACTCTCGGGGATCACGGCCCCGCTCTGGGCGCACCGGGTGCCGGAACTGGAACCGACCGCGGTGGTGTGGTGGGAACGGGCGGAATCCCTCGCCGTGGCCGCCACCCTGCCGTTGGCGGCGCACCTGGCCGGGTTGTTCACCCTGATCCGGGGGTTGGGATGAGGCGGGGGCGAGGACGTCCCGCGGGGCCGGTGGCCGCCGCGGTGCTGCTCAGCGCGCTCCTGCAGGGCGCGGTCCCGGTCACCGTTGCCTCCGCCCAGGAACCGGGGGCGCCGGACGTCGCCTGTGCGGTGCCCGCACCGGCCGGAGCGCCCGCGGAACGCCCCGGGGAGCTCACGGATGCACACCGCATCGCCACCGGGGAGGGGGTGCGGGTGGCGGTGATCGACACCGGGGTGGCCGATCATCCGCAGCTGCGGGAGGTGGTGCCGGGCGGCGACCTGGTGACCCCGGATTTCCCGCAGCCGTTACTGGACTGCGACGGACACGGCACGGTCGTGGCCGGGATCATCGCGGCCCGTGACGCCGGCGTCGCCCCGGACGCCACGGTGATCAGCGTGCGCCAGTCCAGCGCGCACCACCGCAGGCCCGGCGCGGAGGGGGAGGACGCGGCGGGGACCCTGGCGAGCCTGGGCGACGGCGTACACCGGGCGCTCGATGCGGGGGCGGACGTCATCAACGTCTCGGTGGTCTCGTGCGTGCCCGCCGAGACCGCCGACCGGTTGGACACCACCCCGCTGGACGATGCCCTCCACCGCGCGGAGGCGGAGGGGGCGGTGGTCGTCGCGGCCGCGGGCAACCAGGGGCGGGACTGTCAGCCGGGGGCAGTGGTCTATCCGGCGTACGCGCCCACGGTCCTGGCGGTCGCCGCCCTCGATGCGACAGCGCCGCTCGCCCTGGCGGGGTATTCCCTGCCGGCCGGGGATCCCGACACCGCGCTGGCCGCCCCCGGCGAGATGCCCGTGGGACTCTCCCCGGACGGGGTGGGCTGGGCGACGGGCATGCACGCCCCCGGACAACACGAGGTGGTCCCGTTCACCGGCACCAGCTTCGCCACCCCGGTGGTCAGCGGTGCGGTGGCCCTGCTCAGACAGCGCCACCCGCACGAATCGGCGGCCCAGCTGCGGGACCGGGTGACGGGTGGGGCGCAACCCGGGCACGGGGTGGTCGAACCGCACCGGGTGCTCACGCACCTGGCGGCGGACTACACGGTCGACGCCCGGGTGCGGCGCGTGGCCGCCCCGCCCACCCCGGAACGACGGGCGCGGGCGGCGTCACTGGCGGTGATGGGAGGGCTGGGGGCGCTGGTGCTCGGGGGCGTGCTTGCGGCGGGCGTCATCCGACGTCCCCGGTAGCGGGTTACCTGCTCAGCCCGATTTCAGCGGCGTAGGGGTCGAGGAATTCGAGTGCCCCGGCCTGCCAGGCGGTCCAGAGGATGCCGACGAAGATGACCCAGATGACCGCGATGAGGGCGCTGATCATCAGCAGCCGCGCGGCCAGGGATTGACGGTGGTACCAGGCGAAGAACCGGTCGTAGAGGTGCACACCGCGGGTGAGCAGGTCATGCGCCCATTTCTGTTCCAGGGAGAGGATGCCCACGCCGAGGAAGGTGGTCAGCCAGCCCTGCCCGGGAAGCGGAATGGTGACCAGCCCGACCACCAGCACCGTCCATCCGAGGATCAGCGTGAGGGGGCGCACAAGGTAGCCGTAGCGGCCGTCCTTGGAGCGCTCGTGCGTGACGGCGAGCCGTTCAACCCGCACCGCGACCATCTGTCTCATCGTGCCCATATTTAATTAACGGTCCCTGTCCCGACCATGTTCCGATCCGTGACCCTTTCGTGACCTGAATCTCGAAAATCCCGCCCATCCGGGGGTGGCGGGCGCCCCGGGGTGAGGGCGGGCCTAGGGGGTCCACCACATGCGCTCGGGCACGTCCCCGCGGGAGTCGTCATCGTGCAGGCGGACCCCGAGGACCTGGTGGAGCTGGACGACGTCGTGCTCGAAGCCCCACTCGGAACCGGCCATGTACATTCCCCACAGCCGGGCGGTGGGCAGGCCGACGAGCTCGACGGCCGCATCCCAGTTGGCCTTGAGGTTCTCGCACCAGTCGTGGAGGGTGCGCATGTAGTCGAAGCGGAGGTTCTCGGCGTGCAGGACCTCGAAACCGTTGTCCTGCATGTGCTGGATGACGGTGCCGGAACCGGTCAGCTCCCCATCGGGGAAGATGTAGCGGTCGATGAAACCGCCCTTCTTCGTCTTGTGGTTGTCGGGGTAGGTGATGCAGTGGTTGAGCATCAGCCCGCCCGGCTTGAGCTTGTCACTGAGCAGACTGAAGTAGTCGGCGTAGTTGTCCACCCC
>CAYSIP010000230.1:0-4340 GCA_964431055.1 uncultured Corynebacterium sp.
CCGATCGCGTTGATCTCCTCACGCACGACGTCCTCGATCTTGCGCAGGGTCCGCAGGCCCAGCGGGAGCCAGGAATAGACGCCCGGGGCGGCACGGCGGATGTAGCCGGCGCGGACAAGCAGCTTGTGGCTGGGGACCTCGGCATCAGCGGGGTCTTCGCGCAGCGTGCGCAGAAACAGCGTGGACAGACGTGTGATCATGACCAGTCACATTACCCGGTACCCTACTGGGCATGCTGATCGTGCTCCCCCCTTCCGAAACCAAGGCCCCCGGTGGCGACGGGCCCGCCCTCGACCTCGGGGAACTCTCCTTTCCGGGGCTCAATTCCGTCCGGGCGGATCTGGTGGACGAACTGGCCGCGCTCCCGGTCGATGACGCGCTCGGGGTGCTGAAGATCTCGGAGAAGCTGCGCGGTGAGGCGGAGGCCAACCGTCAGCTGCGGACCGCACCCACCATGCCCGCCATCCACCGCTACACCGGCGTGCTTTTCGACGCCCTCGACGCTCCCACCCTGCCCACCTCCGCGCTCTCGCGCCTCGCCGTGGGCTCCGCCCTCTTCGGCGTGGTCCGCGCCCTCGACCCGATCCCCCGTTACCGGCTCTCCGGCGGAACCCGGTTGCCGGACTCCCCGACGCTCAAGGCGCGCTGGGGCGGGCTCATCACCGGAGTCCTGAGCGGGGAGGACTTCGTCGTCGACCTGCGTTCCGGCGCCTACCAGCAGCTGGGGAAGGCACCCGGCGCGCTGACCGTACGGGTGGAACGGGACGGGAAGGTGGTCAGCCACTTCAACAAGCAGTACAAGGGGGAACTCGCCCGGGTGCTGGCGCTGGCCAGCGAGCCGGCACGCAGCATCGATGACGTGGCTGAGATCGCCCACTCCGCCGGTATGACCGTGGAACGCGATTCTGGCTTTCAGCTGACGCTGGTGGTGTAGTTGACCCATGGTTGACCACGTAGACACGAGGAAGGTCGCCGTCCTCTCCCCCTCCCGTGCAGCCCCCGCGATGGGGCCGGCGGTCCACGAGCAGGCGATGCGCCGCCTCCGCGGGGAATTCGGCCTGGAGCCGGTGGAGTACCCCACGACCCGCACGCCCGATTCCGCCCCGGAGGACAGGGCGCGCGACATCATGGCGGCGTTCACCGACCCGGAGATCACGGCCGTCTTCGCCACGCTCGGCGGCGATGACCAGGTCACGGTCATCCCCTTCCTCGACCCCGGGCTGATCCGCGCCAACCCGAAGCCCTTCTTCGGCTACAGCGACAACACGAACATGCTCAACCTGCTCTACAGCCTGGGTGTCCCCGCCTTCCACGGGGGCAACACGCAGGTGCAGATCGGCGCGGGGCCGGGGCTCGACGACGTCCTGCGCACCTCTCTCACCGCCGCGCTGACCGGCGGCGGCCTCATCGAGGTGACGGATCCGGGTCAGTCAGAGGACCACGGCATCCGCTGGCGTGACCCGCTGGCCCTGACAGAGAACGGCCCGCGCGAATCGACACCGCCGTGGCGCTGGGCCGGCGCGGCCCGGAAGGTCAGTGGCCGGAGCTGGGGTGGCTGCCTCGAGGTGATCACCCAGATGTCGCTGGCCGACCGGATGCCGCGGGCGGAGGACCTCGTGGGCGGGATCCTCATGATCGAGGCCTCCGCGCGGCTGACCAACACCCACGGCATCATGGAGATCGTCCGCGCCCTCGGGGAGGCCGACATCCTCGGCGCGGTGCAGGGCGTGCTGATGGCCCGCCCACCCGCCCGGAGCCTGTTCCTCCCCGAGCACCGGGACCGCGATGAGATCTATGATGCGGTGATCGAACAGGTCGAGCTCTACAACCCGCAGGCCGTCGTGGTCTGCGGTGTCCCCTTCGGGCACACCCGCCCCCAGTGGATCCTCCCCTACGGCGGGACCATTGTGCTGGACGGGGTGGAGCGCAGGGTCTTCGCGGACTACTGAATTACCCAGTTCTTCCACCACCCCGACGCCCCTCCGCCTACCTGGCGGCATTCCTCCGGGGTGGATCACGACCGACGCGGGTGAGTTGAGCTCCAGACCCCGACTGTCGCGATCACCGCGGTGCCCAGCATGACCGCGGTCATGGCCACCGGCTGGGACACCCCAGCGGCGGCCACCAGGCCCACCAGCGGGGAGAGGATGCCCGCCATGACGAACTGGCCGGAGCCCATGAACGCGGAGGCCGAACCGGTGACGCTGCCCGCCCGGGAGATCGCCAGGGCGGAATTGTTCGCGAAGTTGATGCCCATCGAGGCGACGACGATGAACAGGCCCGCGAGGATGAACCACCGCGAGGTTCCGATGAGCGCGGCGACAAGGAGATAGACCGTGGCCGCCAGCATCACGATGTTGCCGATGCGCGCCAACGTCAACGGCCCCAGTTTCTTCACCAGTCGGGCGTTGGCCAGCGCCACGAGGAACATGCCGGTGGTGTTGGTGGCGAAGATGAGCGAGTACTGGACCGGGGTGAAGCCGTAGTACTCCTGCAGGATGAACGGCGAGGCGGCGACGTAGGCGAACATCGTGGCGAAGCTGAAGATGAAGCCCACGGTGAAGCCGACGTAGGTCCGGTCGCGCAGCAGGCCCCCGATGGCCCGGAGCAGCGGCCCCACTCCCCCGGTGGACCGTTCCGCGGCGGGCAGGGTCTCGGGGAGGAAGCGCCAGACCAGGAGGACGACGAGCAGGTTGAGTCCGGTCAGCAGCCAGAACACGCCGCGCCAACCGACGCCGTCGACCATCAGCCCGCCGATGATCGGGCCGACCACGGGTGCCACCCCACCGAGCAGCATGAGCAGGGAGAAGATCCGCGCCAGCTCCGGCCCCCTGGCCAGGTCGCCGGCGACGGCGCGGGCCAGCACGACCGCCGCCCCGCCCGCCAGGCCCATGATGAAACGGGCCGCGAAGAGGATCCACGCCTGGGTGGCCAGGGCGCTGGCCACCGTCGCGAGGACGAGAAGCACCGCACCGGTGAGGAAGAGTCCGCGGCGGCCGCGGGCGTCGGAAAGCGGGCCGGTGAGCAGCTGCCCCACGGCCATGCCCGCGAGGAAGAAGGTGATGGTCAGCTGCGCGCCGGCCTGGCTGAGTTCGAGGTCGCGCCCGAGCTGCGGCAGGCCCGACAGGTACATGTTGATGGACAACGGTTCGACGGCCGAGACGAGCGCGAGCACGCCGAGGATGATCGGCGGGATCATCGTCTTCCGGTTCGCTTCAGTGGTGGTCGCCATGGATGCTCCGCTTCGTGGTGGTGATGAGATGTCAATGACCCTAGCGCCCCGTTCCCCCGGGGGGTGCCGCCGCCTAATTAGGTAACCCTAAAAATGGATCGGTACCCTGGCATTCATGACTATCGAATCAACTGCCCTTGTTTCCACCGACCGCCCCGGCCGCTACGGCAAGCAGCTGGCCTCCCACCTCGGCCGCCGGCTGCAGAGCAGCTGGGACGCCGAGGCCGGGCGCGGCCAGGTCACCTTCGGCGGCGAGGAGTTCAGCGGCGGACTGGTCGGCGAACTCACCCTGACCGCGGAGGAGGGGGCCCTCCGGCTGCAGCTGACGACCGAGGGCCAGTACGTCGAGCAGCTGGAGGGGGTCGTCGGCCGCCACCTGGTCGGCTTCGGCAAGAAGGACGAGCTGACCGTCTCCTTCGGGCGCTCCGACGGCACGGCCGGCACCAGCTACACCGCCGCCGACGCGTTCGGGCAGAAGCCGCGCGAGGAGCACTGACCGTTGACCGCGGGATAGTCGACCCACTCTAGCCTTTTCAGAGCCGGAAAAGTTCAGAGTTCCTCAACTATCCCGCTCCGTGACCTGGCAGCATCTGGGAGGGGGGTCGCCTACAATCCCGCGACCTCGCCGATGACGTAGACCGCCGGCGCCCCGATGTCGTGCTCCTCCATCGTCGCGGCCAGGGTCCCCAGGGTGCAGCGCACGGCGCGCTGGGCGTCGGTCGTGCCCTCCTGGATCACGGCCGCCGGGGTGTCGGCCGGCAGCACCTCCTGCAGGGCGCCGGCGATGGCGGGGGCGTTCTTCACGCCCATGATCACGGAGATCGTGCCCCCCGACTCCGCCACGGCCCGCCAGTCGACCAGTGAGTTGGGGTGGCCCGGCGGCAGGTGGCCGGACACCACGGTGAAGGAGTGGACCAGTCCGCGCTGGGTGACGGGGATACCCGCGGCCGCCGGCACGGAGACCGCGGAGGTCACGCCGGGCACCACCTCGCAGGGGATGCCGTGCTCGCGGCAGACGGTGAGTTCCTCGAAACCACGGCCGAAGACGTAGGGGTCGCCGCCCTTGAGGCGGACGACCTTCCGGCCGGCCAGCGCGTGGGTGACGATG
>CAYSIP010000231.1:0-4338 GCA_964431055.1 uncultured Corynebacterium sp.
TCCTTCTCCTGGTACACCTACTCGCCCACCCGCATCCGCTATCCGTACGCCCGTGGCGCACTCATCGACCTCTACCGTGAGGCCAGACAGCGCCTGGGAGATCCCGTGCTCGCCTGGCGCGAGATCGTCTCGGATCCGGAGAAGCGCAACTCGTACGTCTCCCAGCGCGGCAAGGGCGGCCTCATCCGCATCCCCTACGAGGAGGCCATCGAGATCGCCGCGGCGGCGCACGTCTACACCATCCGTGAATACGGCCCCGACCGCATCGCCGGATTCACGGTCATCCCCGCGATGTCCCAGGTCTCCTACGGCGCCGGAACCCGCTTCCTGCAGACCATCGGCGGCGTCGCACTGTCCTTCTACGACTGGTACGCCGACCTTCCCCCGGCCTCCCCGCAGACCTTCGGTGATCAGACCGACGTCCCGGAGTCCGGTGACTGGTACAACTCCGCGTACCTGATGATGTGGGGCTCCAACATCCCGGTCACCCGGACCCCGGACGCCCACTTCATGACCGAGGTCCGGTACAAGGGCACGAAGGTCGTCGTGGTCTCCCCCGACTTCGCGGACAACACGAAGTTCGCCGACGAGTGGATGCGCATCAGCCCCGGCACCGACGCCGCGCTGGCGTTCGCCATGGGCCACGTCATCCTCTCGGAATTCCACGTGGGCCAGCGCACCCCGTACTTCCTGGACTACATGCGCAAGTACACCGACGCCCCGTTCCTGATCTCCCTCGACGAGCGCGGCGACGGCACCTGGACCCCGGGCAAGTTCCTCACCGCCTCACAGCTTGACGACGGCCCCGACTACGGCGGGCTGAACAGCTCCGCCAACGCGACCCACCGCCTGCTCACCATGGAGCCGGACGGCCGGGTGGTCGACCCGGGGGGCACTCTGGCAGACCGCTACGGTGAGGACGGCGTCGGCAAGTGGAACCTGCGCCAGGACGGCGTCGACCCCGTGATGTCGATCTCCGAGACCGGGATCTTCGAGACCGCAGAGATTCTCTTCCCCCGCTTCGACCTGACCCCGGATCCCGACGACGTCGACGGCACCGGCCCCATCGGCGCCGGCATCGTCCACCGCGGTGTGCCGGTACGCGAGGTCGGGGGCCGGAAGGTCACCACCGTCTTCGACATCCTGCTCGCCCACTACGGCGTCAACCGCCCCGAGCTGAACCTGCCGGGCGAATGGCCCACGGACTTCCATGACGCCTCCACCCCGGGCACCCCCGCATGGCAGGAGGAACTGACGGGGGTGCCGGCCAACGCCGCCATCCGGGTGGGCCGCGAATTCGCCCAGAACGCGGTCGACTCCAAGGGCCGCTCCCAGATCATCATGGGCGCCGGCGTCAACCACTACTTCCACGCCGACAACATCTACCGCACCTTCCTGGCCCTGACCTCGATGTGCGGCACCCAGGGCGTCAACGGCGGCGGTTGGGCCCACTACGTCGGCCAGGAGAAGCTGCGCCCGATCAACGGCTGGACCCAGTACGCCATGGCCCTGGACTGGCAGCGTCCCCCGCGCCAGATGATCACCACCGGTTTCTTCTACCTGACCACCGACCAGTGGCGCTACGACAATTCCAAGGCCTCCCGCCTGGCCTCCCCGCTGGCCAACCGCGGAACGGTGGGCGACAAGTCGACCTCCGACACGCTCATCGAGGCGATGAAACGGGGCTGGATGCCGTCCTTCCCCCAGTTCAACCGCAACGTCCTGCTCCTGAGCGACGAGGCCGAGGCCAAGGGCATGGACGTCAAGGACTACATCGTCGACGAGCTGGAATCCGGCCGGATGAGGTTCGCGGCGGAGGATCCGGACGCCCCGGAGAACTGGCCCCGCATCCTGCTCAACTGGCGCACCAACATCATGGGCTCCTCCGCCAAGGGCACCGAGTACTTCCTCCGCCACATGCTGGGCGTGGACTCGGACGTCTCCGCCACCGAGCTGGAAGCCCACGAGCGTCCGGAATCACTGGTCTGGCGCGACGAGGCCCCGCGCGGCAAGCTCGACCTGATGCTGACGACGGATTTCCGCAACACCTCGACCACCATGCACTCGGACATCCTCCTGCCCGCCGCCACCTGGTACGAGAAGAACGACCTGTCGACGACCGACATGCACCCGTTCATCCACGCCTTCAACGCCGCGATCGACCCGCCGTGGGAGGCCCGCAGCGACTTCGAGGTCTTCCGGGACCTCGCACAGGTCTTCTCCCGCCTGGCGGAGCGCTGGCTGGGTACTCAACGCGACGTCATCACTGCCCCACTCGGCCACGACTCCCCCGACGAGCTCAACATGCCCAACGGCGTCGTCCCCGACCTCGCGGACACCGGACTCGTGCCGGGCAGGACGATGGCCAAGCTCATCCCCGTCGAGCGCGACTACACCAGGGTCTTCGAGAAGTGGACCCACCTGGGACCGCTGACCGGGGAGAAGGGCACCGGCGTGCACGGCACGTCCTACGACGTGTCCAAGCAGGTCGAGGAACTCGCGCTGATCAACGGGACCTCGGAGACCCTCTCCGCGGGCGAGCGGCCCGACCTGAACACCGCGACCAAGGTCATCGAAATGATCCTCCACCTGTCGGGCGTGTCCAACGGCGAGGTCGCCGCGGAGGGTTTCAAGAACCAGGGCAACCGCGTCGGCACCGACATGTCGGACCTGCACGCCGACACCCGCGGCACGCGCATCACCTGGGACATGATCAAGGAACGTCCGGCCGAGGTCATCACCTCACCCGAGTGGACCGGCGACAAGCGCAACCGCCGCCGGTACACCGCCTTCTCCATCAACGTCGAGTATGACAAGCCGTGGCACACTCTGTCGGGGCGCATGCACTACTACCTCGACCACGACTGGTACCTGGACTACGGCGACTCCCTGCCGGTGTTCCGCCCCCCGCTCGACCGGCTCCACCTCAACGGAGAGACCAACCCGGGACAGCTGCTCACGGGCGAGAACGGCGACCCGGAGGTCACGGTGCGCTACCTGACCCCGCACAACAAGTGGTCGATCCACTCGCAGTACTTCGACAACCTGCACATGCTCTCGATCTCCCGCGGTGGCCAGGTGATCTGGATGTCGGACAAGGACGCCGAGAAGCTCGGCATCGCCGACAACGACTGGATCGAGGCGTACAACCGCAACGGCGTGGTTTCGGCGCGTGCGATCGTCTCCCACCGCATCCCCGAGGGCACCGTGATCATGAACCACGCCCAGGAACGCACGACCGGCACCCCGCTCAACGAGCGCACCGGCAGGCGCGGCGGCAACCACAATTCCCTGACCCGCATCATGATCAAGCCCGTCCACGTCGCCGGCGGTTACGGGCATCTGACCTACGGCTTCAACTACATCGGCCCCACCGGCAACAACCGCGACGAGGTCACCCGCATCCGTCGCCGCTCCCAGGAGGTGCAGTACTAATGAAGGTAATGGCCCAGATCGCCATGATCATGAATCTGGACAAGTGCATCGGCTGCCACACGTGTTCCGTCACCTGCAAGCAGACGTGGACCAACCGTGAGGGCACCGAGTACATCTGGTTCAACAACGTGGAGACCCGGCCCGGTGTCGGCTACCCACGCGGCTGGGAGGACCAGGAGAAGTGGGAGGGCGGCTGGGTCCGCACCGCCTCCGGCAAGCTCAAGCCGAAGGCCGGCGGGCGGCTGAAGAAGCTGTTCACCATCTTCCACAACCCGAAGATGCCGTCCATCGACGACTACTACGAGCCGTGGACCTACGAGTACGACAAGCTGCTCTCCGCGCCCAAGGGCCAGAACACGATGCCGACGGCCCCGCCGATCTCCCAGCTCGACGGCCGCCCGCTCGACAAGATCCGCTGGTCCTCCAACTGGGATGACAACCTGGGCGGCTCCCCCGCCACGATGGACAACGACCCCGTCCTGCAGCAGATGAACCTGTCGGTGAAGAAGGAGATCGAGGACTCCTTCATGTTCTACCTGCCGCGCATCTGCGAGCACTGCATCAACCCGACGTGCGTGTCCTCCTGCCCGTCGGGCGCGATGTACAAGCGCGCCGAGGACGGCATCGTGCTCGTCGACCAGGACCACTGCCGCGGCTGGCGGATGTGCGTCTCCGGCTGCCCGTACAAGAAGGTCTACTTCAACCACAAGACCGGCAAGGCCGAGAAGTGCACGCTGTGCTACCCGCGCATCGAGGTCGGCCAGCCGACGATCTGCTCGGAGACCTGCGTGGGCCGCCTGCGCTACCTGGGCGTGCTGCTCTACGACGCCGACCGCGTCGCCGAGGCCGCCGCCACCGAGGACCCGCAGGATCTCTTCGAGGCGCAGAAGGGCATCCTCCTCG
>CAYSIP010000232.1:0-4322 GCA_964431055.1 uncultured Corynebacterium sp.
CGATGGTGGGCATCAACGTCGAGCAGCTGCCCGTGGCCCACCGCCTGGCCGAACGTGGCTGGCAATCGGGTAGCCGGGGCCGCGTCCCCGGAAAAACCGGACCCGCTGGCCCGGAGACGGGGCGGCGGGGCGGCGGGTCCGGCACATCAGGCGGAAACCAGCGGTCAGTTGACCGTGTCGACGATCGCGTCCGGGTCGTAGGGCTGACCCAGCGTCAACAGCAGCGTGAAGACGGCCGCGATGGCCACCAGCACGACGAGGATGGTGCGCACGGGATGGCGCACCAGCTGCGCCAGACCCCAGTCGGCGATGTTGCCCGGCTTCTCTTCGGTGCCCAGGTAGCGCCAACCGCCGTCCAGGCGACCCTTGCGGTCCACCCACAGGGTGAAGGGCAGCGCCGCCCACGGGACCACGGACACAAAAAGGCCCAGCACACCCAGGCCGACGGACCAGCGGTTGTTGATCCACAACACCACCGTGATCACGGCGAAGCAGAGGAAACCGAAACCATGGATGGGGCCGGCGATCGGCACCAGCGCGTCCGTGACGCCGCCGTACTTGAGGACCATGCCGAGGATGAGCAGAGTCCAGGTGAACATCTCGATCGAGGCGGCGATACGGTGCAGGTTCTTCGGGCTCACGGCGCCTTCGCGCACGGTCGGATCACTCACGGTCGTCATGACCGTGATGCTACCTGCCGACGCCGTCGGGCCCGAACCAGCCGTTCCGCGCGGTAATGTGGCCCGGGAGATAATCCGGGTACCACGAAGGAGGCCCCACTTGAGCGGCATCGAACACATCCTCGGTCTGGAACGGATCGACCGCGACATCTACCGCGGCCCGGCCGTCGAGTCCGAACTGACCCGCACCTTCGGGGGCCAGGTCGCTGCCCAGGCGTTGGTCGCGGCCACCCGCACCGTCGACGACGGGGAGAAGTCCGTCCACTCGCTGCACGGTTATTTCGTGGCGCCGGGCAGGGCCTCGGAGCCGACGATCTTCCTCGTCGACCGCATCCGCGACGGCCGCAGCTTCTCCTCGCGCCAGGTCAGCGCAGTCCAGGACGGGGAGACGATCTTCTCGATGCAGGCCAGTTTCCATCGGCGCGATGACACCGGGCCCGAGCACTCCGACCTCATACGCCCGGTGCCGGGCCCGGAGGAACTGGGGGACGACCCCTCGACCCTGCCGGTCAGCTCCCGCGCCCTGCTCGACGAGTGGGGTGACTGGGACATCCGGGTGGTGCCCAACGGTGACTTCGAGAAAAACAAGTACACCGCCAGTCAGCAGGTGGTGTGGTTCCGTTCCAAGCGTGCCCTGCCCGACGACGACACCTTCCATGTGTGCACCTTGGCCTACATGTCCGATATGACGCTGCTGCACTCCTCCCTGGTGCCCCACCCCGGACACAAGGTCCAGATGGCCAGTCTGGACCATGCCATGTGGTTCCTGCGACCCTTCCGCGCCGACGACTGGCTGCTCTACGACCAGCTCTCCCCGTCGGCCTCCGGGGGCCGGGCCCTGACCCACGGCAGAATCTTCGACCGTTCCGGCAACCTCGTGGCCATCGTCACCCAGGAGGGTCTGACCCGGACCTTGCGCGAGGGTTCACAGTCCATCCCGCACAAACCCCGTCCCTGAGTCCCTGCAACCTCCGGCCGTCCGTCCCCGACGAGGGGATACAGGCGATCGCAGTCGTCAGCGTATAATCGGTCGAGTCATAGAATTAGCGCATCCGCCGCTCCTGCACCCCCACGGTTGAGTCGGCGCGGTGCGGGCGAGAGAAAGGGATGAGATGGCAGGCCATTCAAAATGGGCGACCACCAAGCACAAAAAGGCCGCGAATGACGCCAAGCGTGGCAAGGAATTCGCGAAGCTCGTCAAGAACATCGAGGTGGCGGCCCGCACGGGAGGCGGCGATCCGGCCGCGAACCCCACGCTCGACGACATGATCAAGAAGGCCAAGAAGGCCTCCGTTCCCAACGACAACATCGAGCGCGCCCGTAAGCGCGGTTCCGGTGAAGAGGCCGGCGGTTCCGACTGGGAGACCATCATGTACGAGGGCTACGGCACCGGGGGCGTCGCCATGCTCATCGAATGTCTGACGGACAACCGCAACCGTGCGGCCACCGAGGTGCGTACCGCCATGACCAAGAATGGCGGCAACCTCGGCGAGTCCGGCTCGGTGGCCTACATGTTCACCCGTACCGGCATCGTGGTCGTCAACAGGGGCGAGCTCGGCGAGGATGACGTCCTCATGGCCGTCCTCGACGCCGGCGCTGAGGAGGTCAACGACCTCGGAGAGCAGTTCGAGGTGATCTGCGCCCCGACCGACCTCCAGGCCGTCAAGGCCGCCCTCGAGGAGGTCGGCATCGAGGTCGAGGACTCCGACCAGGACTTCCGCGCCTCCGTCGAGGTGTCGTTGGGTGTCGAGGAGGCGAAGAAGGTCCTCAAGCTCATCGACGCGCTCGAGGAATCCGACGACGTGCAGAATGTCTACACGAACATGGACCTCTCGGACGAGGTCCTGGCGGAGCTCGACGCCTGACCCGCACCCCGTTTCTCCCTCCGACTCGATCGCGGCCTCTGGGCCGCCACGCCCCGGTTCCGCGTCCCGCGGTCGCCGGGGTGTGCGTCGTTGAGGGAAATTTCGGACAGGTGTGCTAATAATGGTGCTGTGATGAAGGAAGCGGCGCAGCCAGTGAACCAGGTCGGTCTGAGGGTGATGGGCATCGACCCGGGCCTGACCCGGTGCGGGCTGTCCGTCGTCCAGTCCGGCCGCGGCCGCGCGGTCGTCCCCGTGGCCGTCGGGGTCGTGCGTACCCCGGCCGGGGCTGAACTCACCGAACGCCTGCTGCGGCTTTCTGAAGCTGTCAACGAGTGGATGGACGACTACCACCCCGACGTCGTCGCCATCGAGCGGGTGTTTGAACGCGGGAACGTCTCCACGGTCATGAACACCGCCCACGCCGTCGGGGTGCTCATGCTCGCCGCCGCCCAGCGCGGCATCCCCGTGCACATGTACACCCCGTCCGAGGTGAAGAAGGCCGTCTCCGGCAACGGGCGCGCGGACAAGAAGCAGATGACGGTCATGATCACCCGCATCCTCGGACTCAGTGAGCCCCCGAAGCCGGCCGACGCGGCCGACGCGCTCGCCCTGGCCGTCTGCCACTGCTGGCGCGCCCCGTTGCTGGCCCGCGCCGCCGCGGCTCTGGCCCCCCGACCCACCCATCCTGAAGGAGCCCGTCCATGATCGCCTCCCTGCGCGGTCCCGTCATCACCATCGGTCTCGACCACGCCGTCATCGAGTGTTCCGGAGTGGGTTACCGCTTCACCGCCACCCCGACGACCCTGGCGGGCCTGCGCCGGGGCGAGGAGTCCACCGTCCTGACGAGCCTGGTGGTCAAGGAGGACTCCATGACCCTCTACGGCTTCACGGACGACGACACCCGGGAGATGTTCCATCTCCTGCAGACGGTCACCGGCCTGGGTCCGCGCCTGGCGCTGGCCGCCCAGTCGGTGCTGAGCACGACCGAACTCTCCCTCGCCATCGGTGGCGGTGACGGCAAGACCCTGCAGCGCATCCCGGGCGTCGGCAAGCGCATGGCGGAGCGCATGATCGTCGAACTCAAGGACAAGGTCGCCGCCTTCGCCCCCGAACCAGGGGCCGGGGGAACCGAGCCGCTCCCCGGGACCGGCCCCGTGCCCGCCGGCGCCGAGGCCGTTGTCGAACAGGTCACCGAGGCACTGCTCGGCCTCGGCTTCACCGAGCGCATCGCCCAGCCTGTGGTCACCGGACTGCTCGCCGCCGACCCGGGGCTGGACACCGCCGCCGCGCTCCGGGCCGCCCTGTCGGAACTCGGCCGCCGCTAACCGCTAGAAGGGAAGCCCCATGTCCGATATCGAACGCACCGAATTCCAGCTCCCGGACGACATCCCCGTCGCCCGGCCGACGACCACGCCGGTCGACGCCCGGCAGCAGGCCGATGAGCAGGAACCCGAGACCACGCTGCGACCCCGCAGCCTGGAGGAGTTCATCGGCCAGCCGAAGGTGCGCGACCAGCTGTCGCTGGTGCTCGCCGGCGCCAAGAAGCGGCAGGTGGTGCCCGACCACGTCCTGATCTCGGGCCCACCCGGCCTGGGCAAGACCACCATGGCGATGATCATCGCCCAGGAGCTCGGCACCAGCCTGCGCATGACCTCCGGCCCCGCCCTCGAGCGGGCCGGTGACCTTGCGGCCATGCTCTCCAACCTCATGGAGGGCGACGTCCTGTTCATCGACGAGATCCACCGCATCGCCCGGCCGGCGGAGGAGATGCTCTACA
>CAYSIP010000233.1:0-4319 GCA_964431055.1 uncultured Corynebacterium sp.
GGGTGTGATCTGCCACGGCGGTTGGATCCTCACCGACGCCGACGTGCTCAAGGGCCGCACCCTGACCTCTTTCCCCAGTCTGCAGACCGACCTGCGCAACGCTGGCGCCACCTGGGTCGACGAGGAGGTCCACGTGGACAACGGCATGGTCTCCTCCCGCACCCCGGACGACCTGCCGGCCTTCAATGACAAGATCGTCGAGGAGTTCGCGGAGGACGAGCACTAGAATTCACCCACCGGTACCGGTAACCACCGCCCACGCCGACCCCGGCATGGGCGGTGTTCCGGTTTCCGACAGCCTCAGGGAAGCACGATCAGCCGGAACAGCATTCCGTGCTCACACCTTCTCCCAGTCCTCCACGTCACCGGGCACCACGGTGAATAACGGATGCGGCTCCGGCACCTCCGGCAACTGGGCCACCCGTGCGGGGTCGCGCACCAGCAGCTTCGCCCGCAGGTGCCCGGTCTCGAAAGCCAGCTGTCCCTCAGTGACCTCGATCAGGCCTGCCGGGGCCTGCGAGATGATCTTCGAGGCGTCGAAGTTATAACCGCGGGCCACCGCCTCCGTGTGAATGCCCCGCAGGTAGGCACCGATCGACGCCACCGGATCCGGTTGGGCCCGGAAGCGGACGAGCTGGGGGTGGTTGCGGTAACCCTTCGTCTCACCGAGCAGCACCTTCTGCGCCAGCAGCGTCTCCCGCCAGCAGGCGACGAGGCCTTTCTGATCGAGGTGGCGCGGGTGCAGCGACCAGACCCTCATGCCAACCCCAACTTTCCGACGGTCGCGGCCAGTTCGCGGGCGCCCCGGTCGACGGCGTCGAACCAGGTGAGCTTCGCCGTCTCGTCGGCGGAGTCACTGACCTGTTTGAGCAGGGTGACCGGGATGCCGTAGGTCTGCCCGGCGCGGGCCACGGCATACCCCTCCATGTCGACCAGTTCGGCCCGCTGGGCGAGGCTGTCGCGGATCCCCGAATCGGAGATGAAGGAGTCGCCGGTGGCCAACCGGGCGGTGGGCAGGCCGGTCGTGGCGGCCAGGTCGACCCGGTGGGGAAAAGGTTTTCCCGTCATCTCGGCGATGAGGTCGGCGGAGAGGTCGTGCTGGAGCACGGAGGTGATCTCGAAGACCCCGGACAAACCGTCGCGCAGGGCGCCGGCGGTGCCGATGTTGACCAGCCGGTTCGGTCGGCGCCGTTCGATGGCCCGGCACAGGTTCACCGCGCAGTTGACGGTTCCGATGCCCGTGACCACCAGCGGGACACCCGGTGGCAGGTGGGCCGCCTCCTCTGTCGTGGCGGAGACGAAAAGAGGCCCGTGGTCGATGTTCGCCATGTCTGTCAGCGTAATCATCGGACCACGGGCCCGGGCCACCCGGTTACCGGAGGCGTCCCCGCGCGTACCCGGCGGTGGCGCCCGCCCCGGTGGCCGACTCTCCCGGCTCCTCCGCCTTGTCCCGGGCCGTCGGTTCCAGGCTGACGCCCGCCACGATGGCGCCCTCGCGCTCGCGGTTGGCCACGGCGCGTCGGTAACCGACCACCGAGAGCGTCACGCCCGCCACCAGGATGACCACCCGCGCCACCCAGACCGCGGCCCCCTCGACACCGAAGATGCCGAGCACGTTGGGCACGTTGAGCAGCACCAGCAAGGTGCCCACGACGCCACCGAGCATCGCCGGGTCCAGGCGACTGACCAGCCAGGCGGCGACCGGGGCCGCGATCGAGCCACCGATCAACAGGGCGAGGACGGCCGCGAGGTTGTCGACCATGTCGGACCACATGCCGACGGCGAAGCCGAGGGTGGCCGCTGCGGTGACCAGGAATTCGGCGGTGTTGACGGTACCGACGACCCGCCGCGGTTCGGTGCGCCCGAGGGTCAGCAGCGTGGAGGTGGTCACCGGCCCCCAGCCACCGCCCCCGGAGGCGTCGATGAAGCCGCCGAAGAGTCCCAGGCCACCGAGGAAACCCGGGCGGTACCCCTGCTCCTTGTGCACCCGACGCACCCGGCCGCGGGAAAACCGCCAGACCAGGTTGAGGCCGATGGCGGTGAGGATGGCGGCGGTGACGGGCACGGCCGCCTCGGTGGAGATAGTGGAGAGGAAGGTCGCTCCGGCGAAAGCGCCGAGGGCGCCGGGGACGGCGAGTTTGAACACGATCTTCCAGTCCACGTTGCCGAAGCGCCAGTGGCTGATGCCGGAGACCAGGGTGGTCCCCAGCTCGGCGGTGTGGACGACCGCGCTGGCCTGGGCGGGGCCGAGGCCGGCAAGGATGATGAGGATCGTCGTAGAGGTCGCCCCGAACCCCATGCCGAGACCACCGTCGACGAGCTGGGCCGCGAGCCCCGCGATCGCGATGAGGATGAGGGTTTTCATGACGGACGTCCTTCAGGTGGGGTCGGGGTGCGGGTCAGGCGTGGGAGAGGAACCCGGCGAGGGCGTCCCGGTGGCGCCTGGCGACGACCCCGGTCAACGCGGTCTCCAGGGGGGCAGAGGCGGTGAGCGTGGTGCCGGTGGCCTCTTCGATGTGGGGGAACTGGTCGGTCACCCGCTGCAGGAGCAACCCCTCGGTGACGAACAGGGGCAGCAGGTGGATACGCCGGTGACGCACCGCGGTCTCGACCAGCGCCGCCCCTCCGATGCCCTGCCCGCCGGTGGCGGGGATGACCTCGATGGTGCGGCCGGTGGCGGCGCCGACCTCGTGGGCCAGGTCGAACACGGCCTGGTTGGCGTCGGTGTCGGAGGAACCCACGGAGTAGAGCACCAGGTGGGCGCCCGCGGGGGCGTCGGTGCGCACCCGCTCGATGAGCACCTGCGCGACGTCGGAACCCGTGCCCAGGCAGGGGGTCAGCGCCAGCTTGAGACCGCTGGCGGCGCGGGCCTCCTCGAGCGCGGCCGGCACGTCGTATTTCGCGTGGTAGGCGTGGGTGAACAGGAGGGGGACGACGATGGCTCGGGTCACGCCCTCACCCGCCAGTCGCACCGCCGCCTCCTGCAGCGTCGGGCTGCTGAAATCGAGGTGGGCGGCCACTGCCTCCACCCCCAGTTCACCGGCGGCGGCGCGGGTCAGGCGGCGGATCCCGGGTTCGGCCAGGGAATGGCGGGAACCGTGGGACAGGGTGATCAGTGCGGTCATCGTTGTCGTCCTCTCCTAGCGCAGCCGGTACCCGACCAGGCCCGCGGCGAGGGTGCCACCGTCGGCCTGGTCGACCAGCAGGAAGGAACCCACCGCGCCGCGGGCGGCGTAGGGCTCCACGTTCAGTTCACCGGCGACGTCGATACGCACGTGCGCGATGTCGTTGAGGCCGAAGACCCCGGGGTTCTCCACGTCGGACTCGCCGTCGATGTCGAGGATGCGCTCGATCGCGGTGACCTTGCCGCGCACCAGCTGGGTGCCGTAACGGACCTTCAGCGCCTTGCCGGCCTTGAGGTCCTTGTCGGTCAGGCCGACGACGGTCGCATCGAAGGAACGCACCGCCTCGGGGCGGTCGGCCCCGGCGATGAGGTCACCACGGATGAGGTCGATGTCGTCGGCCAGCCGCAGCACGACGGACTCGCCCGCGCCGGCGGTGACGAGCTGACCGTCGGAGGAGTCGATGTGGGTGACGGTGGTGGTGCGCCCCTGCGGCAGGTGAACGGTGTCCCCGACGGAGATCTCACCGGCGTCGACCCGCCCGGCGTAACCGCGGTAATCGGTGGCGTGCTCGCGGATGACGTACTGGATGGGGAAGCGGAAGCCCAGGCCGTGGGCCCGGCCGCGCTGCACCTCCACGGACTCGAGGAGCTCGAGGACGGTCGGGCCGTCGTACCAGGCGGTGTTCACGCCGCGCTCGACGACGTTGTCGCCGCGCAGGGCCGAGATCGGGACGACCGCCGCGTCGTCGACGCCCAGGCCGGCGGCCAAGGTGGTGAACTCCGCCTCGATGGCACGGAAGACGGACTCGTCATAGTCGACCAGGTCGATCTTGTTGACGGCCAGGATGACGGAGCGCACGCCCAGCAGGGCGGCCACGGTCAGGTGGCGGCGGGTCTGTTCCACGACGCCGTGGCGGGCGTCGATGAGCAGGACCACGACCTGGGAGGTGGACATGCCGGTGACGGTGTTGCGGGTGTACTGCACGTGACCCGGGGTGTCCGCGAGGATGAAGGTGCGCTTGTCGGTGGCGAAGTAGCGGTAGGCCACATCGATGGTGATGCCCTGCTCACGCTCCGCACGCAGGCCGTCGACCAGCAGCGACAGGTCGATGCCGTCGAAACCGCGGTCAGCGGAGGTGCGCTCGACGGAGGCGAGCTGGTCGGCGAGCACGGACTTGGTGTCGTGCAGCAGGCG
>CAYSIP010000234.1:0-4316 GCA_964431055.1 uncultured Corynebacterium sp.
CACCGCCAAGCGCGTGAAGATCACCGGCTCCGGCAAGCTGCGCCGCGAGCAGGCCAACCGCCGCCACCTCCTGGAGGGCAAGCCGTCGACCCGCACCCGTCGCCTCAAGGGCACCAAGGACGTTGCCCCGGCCGACGTCAAGCGCATGAAGCGTCTTCTCGGCAAGGCCTGATCCAGGCCGCCTGCCCCACCCACACATCTCTAACGCACTAAAGGAAGTATCACCGTGGCACGTGTCAAGCGGTCCGTCAACGCCAAGAAGAAGCGTCGCGCAATTCTAAAGTCCGCCAAGGGCTACCGCGGTCAGCGTTCCCGCCTTTACCGCAAGGCCAAGGAGCAGTGGCTGCACTCCATGACCTACGCCTACCGCGATCGTCGCGCGCGTAAGTCCGAGTTCCGCAAGCTGTGGATCCAGCGTATCAACGCCGCTGCCCGCATGAACGACATCACTTACAACCGCCTCATCCACGGCCTGCGCCTGGCCGAGATCGAGGTCGACCGTAAGATCCTGGCCGAGCTCGCCGTCAGCGACTTCGCCGCGTTCTCCGCTCTCTGCGAGGCCGCCAAGGCTGCCCTGCCCGAGGACGTCAACGCCCCGAAGGCCGCCTAAGCGCTCTGCTCCGTCGTTCAACCCCCGGTGATCTCCGCCGGGGGTTTTCGCGTACCCGGGGTCCGGGCGGACGTCGGTGGCGTCGCTGCTAGCGTCTAGGTCATGACCCTGGATTTCTCCGCACCGTTCACCGAGCGCACCCCCCGCGTCGTCAACGCAGCCAAGCTGCACCGGGCCGCCGCCCGCCGGAAGGCCAAGGCCTTCATCGTGGAGGGGGAGAACGCCGTGGAGGCGGCCGTGGCCACCGGCGCGGCCCAGGACCTCTTCGTCACGGAGTCGGCGGCCGACCGCTTCGGGGAGATCGTCAAGTCCGCCGGTTACCTGGGCGTGCACACCCACCCCATTACCGATCGGGCGGCCAAGGCGCTGTCCGACACGGTGACCACCACCGGCCTGTTCGCCGTGTGCGAACCGGTCCTGTGGAGCGTCGGCAAGGCCCTGCAGGGCCGGCCGAAGCTTGTTTCCGTACCGGTGGAGACGTCTGAGCCCGGCAACGCGGGCACCCTCATCCGGGTCTCCGACGCCATGGGCGCCGACGCTGTCGTCTTCGCCGGCGAAACCGTCGACCCGCAGTCCGGGAAGGCCGCCCGCGCCTCCGCCGGGTCCTTGTTCCACCTGCCCGTCGCGCGCCACACGAACGTCGCCGACGTCCTCGGTCAGCTGCGCGCCGCTGGTCTCCAGATCCTGGCGACGAGCGCGGACGGCGAGGTCGACCTCGACGAGGCGGACGAGCTGCTGGCCCGGCCCACCGCCTGGTTGTTCGGCAACGAGGCGCACGGACTGGGGGAGGAGCTCCTCGCCCAGGCGGACCACCGGGTGCGCGTACCGATCCGCGGTCGGGCCGAGTCGTTGAACCTCGCCACCGCGGCATCGATCTGCCTGTATGAGTCGGCCAAGGCCCAGGCGGGCGCCCAGGCCTGAGCCGGGTACACTGTACGGGTCCGTGAAGCGTCGATAACCGAGAGAAATGAAGGGTCCGGGTGAGGCCAACGTGTCTGACACTCCTGAAATCGAACTGACCGAGGCTGGCCTCAACGCCGCAGCCGAGACGGCCGTCGCAGCGTTCGACGCCGCCACGGACCTGGCGGCGCTGGCCACCGCCCGCCGTGATCATCTGGGCGACAACGCGCCCATCCCGCAGGCCCGTCGAGCCCTCGGCACCCTGCCCAAGGCCGACCGCAAGGAGGCAGGCCGGCTGGTCAACATGGCCCGCGGGCGCGTCGAGAAGCATTACGCGCAGGTGCACGCCGAGCTCGAGGCGAGGCAGCGGGCCGAGCAGCTGGTCGCGGAACGCGTCGACGTCACCGTGCCCACCACCCGCACCCAGACCGGTGCGCTCCACCCGATCACGACGCTGAGCGAGCACATCGCCGATATCTTCCTCGGCATGGGTTGGGAGATCGAGGAGGGCCCCGAGGTCGAGGCCGAGTACTTCAACTTCGACGCACTGAACTTCCTGCCCGACCACCCGGCACGCACCCTGCAGGACACCTTCCACGTCTCTGTTCCCGAGTCGAAGCAGGTGCTGCGCACCCACACCTCCCCGGTCCAGGTGCGCACCATGCTCGAGCGCGACGTGCCGCTCTATATCGCCTGCCCGGGCCGTGTGTTCCGCACCGATGAACTCGACGCCACCCATACCCCGGTCTTCCACCAGGTCGAGGGACTGGCGGTGGACAAGGGATTGACCATGGCTCACCTGCGCGGCACCCTCGACCACCTGGCCAAGACCCTGTTCGGCCAGGAGACCAAGACCCGCATGCGCGCCAACTACTTCCCGTTCACTGAGCCCTCCGCCGAAGTCGACGTCTGGTTCCCGAACAAGAAGGGCGGCGCCGGTTGGATCGAGTGGGGCGGCTGCGGCATGGTCAACCCGAATGTGCTCACCGCGGTGGGTGTTGACCCGGAGGAGTACACCGGTTTCGCCTTCGGCATGGGCCTCGAGCGCACCCTGCAGTTCCGCAACGGCCTGTCCGACATGCGCGACATGGTCGAAGGTGACGTGCGCTTCACCCTGCCCTTCGGCGTCCGGGCCTAGGCCCCCGTCCACCCGCGAGAATTCTTCGAGGAGATTCATTCATGCTCATTGCACAGAACTGGGTGACCGGGCTGCTGGGTCACGCCAACATCGGCTGGACCGTCACCCCCGACGAACTCGACACCGGTTTCGTCCGCGTCGGTTTCGAGACCGAGGGCCACGAGGCGATCCCGGAGACCACCGGACCGCTCGTGATCGGCCGCGTGTCGACGATCGAGGAACTCACCGAGTTCAAGAAGCCGATCCGCTACTGCCAGGTCGACGTCGGAGACGCCAACGGTACCGGGGAGCCCCAGGGCATCATCTGTGGCGCCCGTAACTTCACCGAGGGCGACCTGGTCATCGTGGCCCTGCCGGGCGCCGAGCTACCCGGCGGGTTCAAGATCTCCGCCCGCGAGACCTACGGCCACGTCTCCGAGGGCATGATCTGTTCGGCCGCCGAACTCGGCCTGACCGACAAGCAGAACGCTGGCATCATCACCCTCTCCGAGGACTACGGCAAGCCCGGGGATGAGGCCCGTGATCTCGTCGGCCTGCACGACACCGTCTTCGAGGTCAACGTGACTCCGGACCGCGGTTACGCGCTGTCCGCGCGCGGGCTCACTCGCGAGCTGGCCTCCGCCTTCGATCTCACCTTCACCGACCCGGCCGACGACCCGGACGTCGTCGGCGTCGATCTCTCCATCGTGCCGGAGGCCTCAGGAGAGCTTCTCGACATCGATCTGCGCCCGGAGACGAGGGCGCTGCGTTTCGGTCTGCGCAAGGTCACCGGCATCGATCCCGCTGCCGAGTCGCCGTACTGGCTGCAGCGTGAACTCATGCTTTCCGGCCAGCGCCCCGTCAACGCCGCCACCGACGTGACCAACTACGTCATGCTGCTGCTGGGCCAGCCGATGCACGCCTTCGACGCCGGCCGCATCACCGGCGGGCTGACCGTCCGCAACGCGGAACCCGGCGAGAAGTTCGAGACCCTCGACCACGTCAAGCGCGAACTCTCGGACGAGGACGTGGTCATCTGCGACGAGACCGGCATCCAGTCCCTGGCCGGCGTCATGGGTGGCACCCGCTCCGAGATCTCCGGGGAGACCACCGACGTCTACTTCGAGTCCGCCATCTGGGACCCGCGCACCGTGGCGCGCACCTCCCGCCGCCACCGGTTGAGCTCGGAGGCCTCCCGCCGTTTCGAGCGCGGCGTCGACCCGGCCATCGCCGAGGTCGCCCTCGACATGGCCTGCGCCCTGCTCGTGGAGATCGCCGGCGGCACCATCAGCGCCGAACGCACCGTCATCGGTGACGTCCCGGCCATGCCGACCATCACCATGGACGTCCACCACCCCTCCCAGCTCGCCGGTGTCACCTACAGCCGCGAAACCGTCATCGCCCGCCTCGAGGAGGTCGGCTGCACGGTCGTGGCCGACGGTGATCTGCTGCAGGTCACCCCGCCGACCTGGCGCAGCGACCTGGGCATCCCCGCCGATCTGGTGGAGGAGGTCCTGCGTCTGGAGGGCCTGGAGGACATCCCGCTGGTGCTGCCCACCCCGGTCGGTGGCCGCGGCCTCAACCCGGCGCAGCGCCGCCGCCGCGCGGTCGGCCACGCCCTGGCCTACAACGGCTACGCGGAGATCCTGCCGAGCCCCTTCATCGCCAACGACACCTTCGATGTCTGGG
>CAYSIP010000235.1:0-4303 GCA_964431055.1 uncultured Corynebacterium sp.
TGATGTACCTGAAGGTGCTGGACTCGATGTTCCTGACCCCGTCGAAGGAGGAGCTGGAGTACTTCGAGCGCGACCTGGGCGAGCTGTGGGCCAAGATCGAGGGCGACGGGCGCGCCGGGACGTTCCGCCCCAAGACCTCCAAGCTGTGCGGCTGGTGTTCTTTCCAGGACATCTGCCCCGCCTACGGGGGCACGCCCCCGGAGTACCCCGGATGGCCGGGCAGCACGGCGGACACCGCACGTGCCGAGACCACTGAGAACACCGAGAACACCGGCTCCACCAGCCTGTCCAGTCTCACCGGCGAAAAGGACAGCCAGGCTCGCTGATCTGCCGGGGCGGTGGGCCCGGCCCGCCTCCACAAAGGCGCAGGCGACGAACGTCTTCTCCTCGTCCTCTGCCCCCGCGCACCGCACCGGTCGGGGCACCGGGTGAGGTTCCCTGCCAGGACGGACGCGGGAGTGGGCGGCGGGGGCAGGGGGCTCAGAACAGGCCGGAAACCCGCCCACGGGCGTCGACGTCAATGCGCTCGGCGGCGGGCTCGGCCGGCAGGCCCGGCATCGTCATCACGTTTCCGGTCAGCGCCACGATGAACCCGGCGCCGGTGCGTGGCAGCAGCTCCCGCACGTGCAGGGTGTGCCCGGTGGGCGCACCCAATGCGGCCGGGTCGTCGCTGAAGGAGTACTGCGTCTTGGAGATGCACACCGGCAGGGTGTCCCACCCGTTCTTCCGGATCACGTCCAGATCCTTCAACGCCTGCGGGGAGAACTCGACGTCGCCGGCCCGGTAGAGGCGGCGGGCGATGGTGCGGATGGAGGCCTCGACGCCGAGCGACGGGTCGTAGAGCGGGGTGGACCTGCTCTTGAGGTTGGCCAGGACCAGGTCGGCGAGGGCCGCTGCCCCGGCCCCACCCTGGGCCCACACCTCGGCCTCCGCCAGCGCGACGTCGAAGCGCCTGGCCCAGGTACGCATGAACTCACGTTCGGCGGTGGTGTCGGAGGTGAACAGGTTCAGGGCGACGACCGGGGTGACGCCGAACTGCTGGATATTGGTCACGTGGCGCTCGAGGTTGACCATCCCGGCCTTCAGGGCGTCGAGGTTCTCGGTATTCAGCTCCCCGCGGGCGAGCCCGCCGTTGAACTTCAGGGAGCGGATGGTGGCGACGATGACGGTGCCGTCGACGTTGAGGCCCCCGTAGCGGGCCTTGATGTCGAAGAACTTCTCGGCGCCCAGGTCGGAGCCGAAACCTGCCTCGGTGAGCACGATGTCGGCGTGCTGCAGTGCCACCCGGGTGGCCAGCAGAGAATTGCAGCCGTGGGCGATGTTGGCGAAGGGCCCGCCGTGCACGAAGGCGGGGGTCCCGCCGAGGGTCTGGACCAGGTTGGGGTTGACGGCGTCCTTCATCAGGGCGGTCAACGCCCCCTCGGCCTGCAGCTGCCCGGCGGTGACGGGGCGGCGGTCCCGGGTGAACCCGATGGTGATGGCGGCGATGCGGCGTTTGAGGTCGTCGAGGTCGGTGGCCAGGCCGAGGATGGCCATGATCTCGGAGGCCGCGGTGATGGTGAAGCCCGTCTCGCGCGGCGTGCCGTGGGCGGGGCCACCCAGTCCGGTGACCACCTCGCGCAGGGAGCGGTCGTTGACGTCGATGCACCGCTGCCAGGTCACGCGCCGGGGGTCGATGTTCAGGGCATTGCCCTGGTGGATGTGGTTGTCGATCAGTGCGGCCAGGGTGTTGGTGGCCGCGGAGATGGCGTGGAAATCGCCGGTGAAATGGAGGTTGATCTCGTCCATGGGCACGATCTGGGCGTATCCGCCGCCGGCGGCGCCGCCCTTCATCCCCATCACCGGACCCTGCGAGGGTTCGCGGATGGCCACCGCGGCCTTCCTCCCCGCCCGGGTCAGCGCGTCCGTCAGGCCGATCAGGACCGTGGACTTGCCCTCCCCCGCCGGGGTCGGGGACACGCCGGTGACCAGCACCAGCTTTCCGCTGCGGGAAGCGGCGGGCAGGCGGGTGATGTCCACCTTCGCCTTGGTGGTCCCGTACGGGATGAGCGCGTCGGCGGGGATGCCCGCGCGATCGGCGATCTGGGTGATGGGTTCAAGCCGGTGGGCCTGGGCGATGTCGACGTCGGAGAGTGCCTGGGAAGCCATGGTCCACAGACTACTGGGCCACGGCTCCCGGGACCCCGTTACCATGGGTGTGTGACCGACTCGCCCACCCCGTCCGATGACGCCGATGCCCCGGCCGTCAACACCCGTGGCCCCGTGACACGGCGGTTGTTCCCCGACGGGGAGGACCCGGACCCCCGTTTCACCCTCGCCAACGAACGCACCTTCCTCGCCTGGATCCGCACCTCCCTGGCCTTTCTCGCCGCCGGGGTGGCACTCGAGGCCTTCCCGGTCGAGAACGTCTCCCCCACGCTGCGGACGATGCTGTCGGTGACGGTGATCGCGCTGGGGATGCTCATCGCGGCGGGGGCGGCGGGCCGCTGGGTGTCCATCGAACGGGCCATGCGCCGGGGTCAGCCGTTGCCCATCCCCCTGATCGTTCCCCTGCTGGCTTTCGGGGCGGTGGCCGCCGCCGTGCTGGCGCTGTGGGTTTTCGTGCTGGCATGATCCCCACCCGCCTCACCCGGCCCGCGGCCGATCCGTTCCCGCGTCACGGCGACCCGGGCCTGCAACCGGAGCGCACGGCACTGTCGTGGACGCGCACGACCGTGGCCCTGGCGGTCGTCTCCTCGGTCCTGCTGCGGTGGGCATGGGCCTACGGGCCCTGGATATTCCCGTTGCTCATCATCCTTCTCGGGCTGACCGCCGGGATCTGGTTCACCCAGCGTCGCCGCTACCGACGCGGGGTTGAGGGGCTGCGCGGGGATGCGGTGGTCCCGGCGGCGGGGGCGGTGGCCACCCTGACCGGGGCCCTGCTGTTGCTGGGCGCGGGCACGATCATCCTCGTGCTGGCGACCTGAGGACACCCCCCCGGTCCACGTCGCCACCGATCAGCTGTCCAGGTAGAGCTTTCCCCTGAACTGCGGGTGCATGAGGTTCTCCTTCGACAGGACCTGGTCCAGAGTCGCCTTGTCCATCAGACCCTTCTCCAGGACGAGGTCCCGGATCGAGCGGCCTGTGGCGGCGGCCTCCTTGCCGATGAGGTCGCCGTTGTGGTGGCCGATGAAGGGGTTGAGGTAGGTGATGATGCCGATGGAGTTCTCCACGTACGCGCGGCACACCTCGGGGTTGGCGGTGATGCCCTCGACGCATTTCTCCCGCAGGGTGTCGCACGCGTTGCGCAGGATGCGGATCGACTGGAAGAGGGATTCGCCGATCACCGGCTCCATGACGTTGAGCTGGAGCTGGCCCGCCTCGGCGGCCAGGGTGACGGTCAGGTCGTTGCCGAAGACCTTGAAGCAGACCTGGTTGACCACCTCCGGGATGACCGGGTTGACCTTCGCCGGCATGATCGACGATCCCGCCTGGCGGGGCGGCAGGTTGATCTCGTTGAAGCCCGCACGCGGACCGGAGGACAGCAGCCGCAGGTCGTTGCAGATCTTCGACAGCTTCATGGCGGCGCGCTTGACTGCCGAGTGGGCCAGGACGTAGGCGCCGGTGTCGGAGGTGGCCTCGATGAGGTCCCGGCTGGACTTGATGTCCAGGCCGGTGATCTCGGCGAGGGAGGCCACCACCTGGTGGCGGTACCCGGACGGGGTGTTGACCCCGGTTCCGATGGCGGTCGCCCCGAGGTTGACCTCCAGCAGGCGGGCCGAGGCCTCCCGCAGAATGGCCTGTTCCTCGGACAGGTTGTGTGCGAAGGCCTCGAACTCGTCGCCGAGGGTCATCGGCACCGCGTCCTGCAGCTGGGTGCGGCCCATCTTGAGGATGTCGGCGAACTCGTAGCCCTTGGCCCGGAACGCGGCCCCCAGCTTCTCACCAGAGTCGATGAGGTCGGTGATGGCGGCGTAGATGCCGAGCCGGAAACCGGTGGGGTACGCATCGTTGGTGGACTGGCTCATATTGACGTCATCGTTGGGGTTGATGATGTCGTAGGACCCCTTCTCCTCCCCCAGGTACTCCAGCGCCAGGTTGGCCACGACCTCATTGGTGTTCATGTTGGTGCTGGTGCCCGCGCCGCCCTGAAAGACGTCGATCGGGAACTGGTCCATGCACCGGCCCTCCTCGAGAATCTGGTCGCAGGCCCAGATGATGGCCTCCGCCTTCTTCGAGGGCAGGGTGTGCAGCCGCCGGTTTGCCAGTGCCGCGGCCTTCTTGACCTGGACCATGCCCCGGATGAACTCGGGCACGTGGTTGA
>CAYSIP010000236.1:0-4301 GCA_964431055.1 uncultured Corynebacterium sp.
GCCGAGTCCACCGAGACCGCAGCCGCCGAGCAGTAGTCCCGGCCGCGATCGGCGCCCCCGTCATCCCGCCACCTCCGCCAGTGCGCGCTCCGCGTCCTGCGGGGCTGGCGGGGGACGGGGGCTTTCCCGTCGATGCGCCGGCGCCGCACCGGACCCCGTCCCAGGCATAAGCCCGGCGCGTCAGCTAGTCTTTCCCAACGAATACTGTTCCTACACGAGGAGGATCGCCCGAACTATGGCGAACTACACTGCTGCAGACGTCAAGAAGCTTCGCGAGCTGACCGGCTCCGGCATGCTCGACTGCAAGAAGGCCCTGGAGGAGACCGACGGCGATTTGGATAAGGCCGTCGAGCTGCTCCGCATCAAGGGTGCCAAGGACGTCGGCAAGCGCGCCGAGCGCAGCGCTTCCGAGGGCCTGATCGCCGTGTCCGGTAACACCATGATCGAGGTCAACTCCGAGACCGACTTCGTGGCCAAGAACGCCGAGTTCAAGGAATTCGCCGCCAAGATCGCCGGCGCCGCCGCCGTCGCCAAGGCCAACTCCCCGGAGGAGCTGGCTGCTGTCCCGGTTGACGGACAGACCGCTGCAGAGGTTCTCCAGGAGTTCTCCGCCAAGATCGGTGAGAAGCTGGAGCTGCGCCGCGCCGCCACCGTCGAGGGTGACAACGTCGCCGTGTACCTGCACCAGCGTTCCGCCGACCTGCCCCCGGCAGTCGGCGTCATGGTTGCCTACACCGGCGAGGGCGAAGAGGCCCACGCCGCGGCCCGCAACGCCGCCATGCAGGTCGCTGCTCTCAAGGCCGGTTACCTGACCCGCGAGGACGTCCCGGCCGAGGTCGTCGAGAAGGAGCGCTCCATCGCGGAGCAGATCACCCGCGAGGAGGGCAAGCCGGAGAAGGCCATCCCGAAGATCGTCGAGGGTCGTCTGGGCGGCTTCTACAAGGACGTCGTTCTGCTCGAGCAGCCGTCCGTCGCCGACAGCAAGAAGAACGTGAAGCAGCTGATGGACGCCGCCGGCGTCACCCTGACCTCCTTCGTGCGCTTCGAGGTCGGTCAGGCCTAAGGCCCAGGGTCTGTGAGGCGCGCTTCCGCGTCCTCTGACCCGCCGTATCGGAACGGCCCGTCTCCCACCACTGATGACAGCGGTGGGAGGCGGGCCGTTCGTCATGCCCGGGGGTGTTTCACCGCCCGTGACGACAGCCTGGCCAGGTCCGCGGTGGGGGAGCGCCGGTAGCGGGTGGGTGGTTCGGTAGGATGGACCCGAAATCCGCCGCAACCAGGTGCCGGCCCCGACTCTTCGCCCGTCGACGAGCCGTGCCCCCCGGCGGACCCGCGGCACCCCCACCTGAAGGAGATCGCACGGTGACCACTTCCGAAAGCCCCAACAGAACCGGCTACAAGCGAGTGATGCTGAAGCTGGGGGGTGAGATGTTCGGTGGCGGCAAGGTCGGAATCGACCCCGACGTGGTCGAGAACGTGGCCCGGCAAATCGCCGAGGTGGCGCGCGACGGCGCCGAGATCGCCGTGGTCATCGGAGGCGGCAACTTCTTCCGGGGCGCCGAGCTGCAGCAGCGCGGCATGGACCGGGCGCGTTCCGACTACATGGGCATGCTCGGCACCGTGATGAACTGCCTGGCGCTGCAGGATTTCCTGCTCCAGCAGGGCGTCGAGTGCCGTGTGCAGACCGCCATCAACATGGCCCAGGTCGCCGAGCCCTACCTGCCCCTGCGGGCCGCCCGCCACCTGGAGAAGGGGCGAGTCGTCATCTTCGGCGCCGGCATGGGCATGCCTTATTTCTCCACCGACACCACCGCGGCACAGCGCGCCCTGGAGATCGGCTGCGACGTGCTGTTCCTGGCCAAGGGGGTCGACGGGGTCTACTCGGCCGATCCGCGCACCAACCCCGACGCGGAGCTCTTCCACGAGATCACCCCGCGGGAGGTCATCGAGAAGGGACTCAAGGTCGCCGACGCCACCGCCTTCTCCCTGTGCATGGACAACAACATGCCGATTCTGGTATTCAACCTGCTCACCGAGGGCAATATCGCCCGTGCCGTGGCGGGGGAGCGCATCGGCACCCTGGTCGACTCCTGATAGATTAATTCTCAGATTCCTGCGTCCCACACGCGGGTGACCGCGACGACACGTCAAGAAGCAAAGGAACCTTTTTCATGATTGATGACATTCTCCTTGAGTCCGAAGAGCGCATGAGCGTCTCCGTCGACCACACCCGTGACGAGCTCACCACCATCCGGACCGGTCGCGCGAACCCGGCCATGTTCAACGGCGTCATCGCCGAGTTCTACGGTGCGCCGACCCCCATCACTCAGATGGCCACCATCTCGGTGCCCGAGCCGCGGATGCTCATCATCAAGCCCTACGACATGTCCTCGATGAACGAGATTGAAAAAGCGATCCGCAATTCCGATCTCGGCGTGAACCCGACCAACGACGGTCAGGTGCTGCGCGTGACCATCCCGCAGTTGACCGAGGAGCGCCGCCGCGACATGGTCAAGCTGGCCAAGTCCAAGGGTGAGGACGGCAAGATCGCGATCCGCAACGTCCGTCGCAAGGGCATGGAGCAGCTCAAGAAGCTCCAGAAGGACGGCGACGCGGGCGAGGACGAGGTCGCCACCGCCGAGAAGGACCTCGACAAGCTCACCCACACCTACGTCGCCCAGGTCGACGATCTCGTGGGCCGCAAGGAAAACGAGCTGATGGAGGTCTGACCGGACCGAACACTCCGGGCACCGTCGTCCCGGCACGCGATCGACCGCACACTACACTCAGGTGCACCGGTCCCGCCCGGGAGACGGTGCCTTTGTGCGCATTGAGCCACCTCAGGCGTCATGCGCGTCCCCCGGTCGGCACGAACGAGTAGACAGGAAGCAGGAGAAACCAGGTGAGCGACCTCAGCGGCGCATCCCGCCGCCCCCTGGGTGTGGACCATCTTCCCCGTCCCAAAAACTCCGCCGGCCGCAACCTGCCGGTCGCGATTGGCGTGGGTCTGGTTCTCGGCGCGCTGGTCCTGCTCGCGGTGTGGGCCGGGCCCGTGGGCTGGTACCCGCTGGTCGCCGCGACCGTCGCCGTGGCCACGTGGGAGGTGGTCAGTCGACTGAACGAGCACTCCTACATGATCCCGCTCGTGCCCATGATCGTGCTCGGGCAGGCGATGGTGTGGTTGTCGTGGCCCTTCGGCACCGACGGGCTGGTCGCCGCCTTCGTCACCGCCGTGCTCGTGCTCATGTTCGGCCGTCTGTTCTCGCACGGCCGTCGCACCCCACCGAAGAACTATCTGCGGGACACGGCCGTGGGCATCTTCGTGCTCACCTGGATTCCGCTCTTCGGCAGCTTCGCGGCGATGCTCTCCCTCATCTCCGCGGATTCGCCTGACGGAGTGCCCGGCGGGTTCTACATCATCACCTTCATGCTGTGCGTGGTGGCCTCCGACACCGGGGGGTATATCGCCGGCGTGATGTTCGGCTCCCACCCCATGGCGCCGGCCGTCAGCCCGAAGAAGTCCTGGGAGGGGTTCGCCGGTTCCATCATCGGCGGCGTCGTCGTCGGCGCACTGACCGTGTCCCTGCTGCTGGGCCACCAGTGGTGGGCGGGGGCAGTGCTGGGCGTGGGACTCGTCATCTGCGCCACCCTGGGTGATCTGGTGGAGTCCCAGTTCAAGCGGGAGCTGGGGATCAAGGACATGTCCGGGCTGCTGCCGGGACACGGTGGATTCATGGATCGCCTCGACGGGATGCTGCCCTCGGCGATGGTCACCTGGCTGGTGCTCAGCCTCATCGGTGGCTGAGCCGAGGACCGGGCGCCGGGCGCCGGGTCTGCCGCTTTGATGCTGGCGTGCCGGCCGGCCATGATCTCGAGTATTCGCCAGGCCCAGGAAGAAGCCGGTGGGGTTGAGAGGGGGAGCACGCGTTGGAACTCCTCCTGCGAGACATCGGCGGTGACCGTCAGGACCTCGACGTCCGTGACTGTGGCGCGGACCGCCGGTGGTGATGACGGACCTGTTCCCGGGGACCATGGCCATGGGTCGAGGTCCCCGTCGGACATCCGGGGGTTGAACCAGGGGCGAGTTTGGAAGGGACCCCGGACTTTCACGCGGCGAGCGGGGAGAACGTCTGACCCTGTCTTTGCGGTGCCGTGGGAATGAATTGCGGCGGGAAGGGGTTGGCAGTGGTGTACATGTTTATCGCTGTGGACGTAAGGAAAATCCAGTTTGTCTGTGCCGTTGAGTATTCTTGATCTGGTCTCCATCTCCGAGGGCGCCGACGCCCGGGACGCCATCACCG
>CAYSIP010000237.1:0-4283 GCA_964431055.1 uncultured Corynebacterium sp.
CAGGAGGAGGTGCTGGGCCTGCAGGAACGCATGGCCAAGACGATTCTCCTGGTCACCCACGACATCGACGAGGCCTTCCTGCTCGGCGACGAGGTGGTTCTGCTGGGCGTGGAGGGGCGTGTCGAGCAGGTCGGTTCAGCCGAGGAGTTCGTCGCCGCCCCCGCCAATGACCGTGTCCGGGAGTTCACCGGCGCCGATTCCCGCATGCTGCGGGTGGAGGAGCGCGACGGCCGGCGCCTGGTCGTCGACCGCGGCGGTCGGGTGCGGGGAGTGCTCGAATGAGGTGGGACTGGATCTGGACCAATTCCGACCGGCTGTGGGAGTTGACCTGGGCGCACGTGAACCTGTCGTGGCCGGCGGTCGTCGCCTCCTTCCTGCTGGCACTGCCCGTGGGTTGGTTCGCCCACCGCCACCGCCGCACCCGGGAGGTGCTGGTGGTGGCCACCGGCCTGCTGTACGTCATTCCCTCCCTGGCGCTGTTCGTGGTCATGCCGCTGATCATCGGGACCTCGATCCTCTCCCCGCTGAACGTGATCGTCGCGATGACGTTCTACGGCCTGGCCCTGCAGGTGCGCACCACCGCCGACGCCTTCGACACCGTTCCCGTCGAGGTCCGGCAGGCCGCCGTCGCGGTGGGTTACCCGGCCTGGCGGCGGGTGCTGGCGGTGGAGCTGCCCCTGGCCGGGCCGACGCTGCTCTCCGGGATCCGCGTGGTCTCCGCGTCGACGATCAGTCTGGTGTCGGTGGGCGCACTGATCGGCGTTTCTTCCCTGGGTACCCTGTTCACGGAGGGTTTCCAGCGCTCCTTTCCCACGCAGATCATCGCCGGGTTGCTGGGCACGGTCATCCTGGCCGTGGTCTTCGATCTGATTCTCGTGGCGGCGGGCCGGTTGGCCATGCCCTGGACAGGTAGGGCGCTGTGAATCACCTGGCCGAGGCCTTCGCCTTCATCGCCGACGCCGCCAACTGGTCGGGCGCCGGCGGCATCGCGCAGCGCACCGCCGACCACCTGCTCTACACGGGGTTGGCGGTGGTGGTGGCGTTCCTGATCGCCACCCCCCTGGGCCTGTGGGTGGGGCACACCCGCCGCGCCGCCGACGGGGTACTCGCCGTCTCCGGCGCTCTGCGGGCGCTGCCCTCTCTCGGCCTGCTGACCTGGTTGACCGTCGAGCTGAGCTTCGGAGTCCGGTTGCCCCTGGTCCCGGCGACCATCGTGCTTGTCATTCTGGCCGTGCCCCCGCTGCTGGCGGGCATCGTTGCGGGCATGGTGGCCGTGCCCCGGGCGGTGACGGATGCGGCCCGGGCCACCGGTTACAGCGAGGGGCAGATCCTGACGAAAGTGGAGCTGCCCCTGGCGGCCCCCACCATGGTCGGTGGTCTGCGCTCCTGCGTGGTGCAGGTGCTGGCGACGGCCACGGTGGTCGCCTACATTGGGCTGTCAGGACTGGGTCGCTATCTCATCGACGGTCTGGCCCTGCGGGACTATCCGCAGATGCTGGCCGGTGCCCTGCTGGTCACCGGCCTTGCGCTCGTCGTGGATCTCGCCCTGGCGGTCCTGCAACGCACGCTTCGACCCCGAGGGAGTACCACATGAGAATTCGACCGCGCCACGCGCTCGCCGCAGCGGGAGTGCTGTTCGGCCTGACCCTGACCGCCTGCGCTTCGGAGGATCCCGTCGCGGGTGGCGACGCCGCCGGCACCACCGAGGCGGGCGACGACACCATCGTCATCGGCACCGCCAACTTCCCCGAGTCCGAGATCATCGGCCAGGTGTGGGCGGCCGCCCTCGAGGATGCGGGCTTCGACGTCGAGGTCGACTCCGGCATCGGCTCCCGCGAGGTCTACCTGCGGGCCCTGGAGGAAGGCAGCGTCGATCTGGTGCCCGAGTACACCGGCAACCTCGCGCAGTTCTTCCTCGCCGAATCCGATGCCCAGGGCCAGGGCGCGGGTGGGGGTTCCGAGGAGGTCTTCGCGACGTTGCAGGACGCCCTGCCCGAGGGGCTGCACGCCGGCCAGTACGCGGAAGGTGAATCCAAGGACTCCTACCGGGTCACTCCGGAGCTGGCCGAGGAATTCCAGCTGACCGCCCTCGGTGACCTGGACAATCTGGAGCAGGTCCGCCTCGCCGGCAACCCCGAGCTGGCCGAGCGGCCGTACGGTCCTCCCGGCCTGACCGAGGTCTACGGCGTCGAGGCGGACAAGATCACCATGGTCCCGATCTCCGACGGCGGCGGCCCGCTGACCGTCGCCGCGCTGTTGGAGGGGACAGCGGAGGTCGCCGACATCTACACGACCTCCCCGCTGCTGGACTCTGACGGCAACGAGATCGAGCTGGTGACCCTGGAGGATCCGGAGCAGCTGATCCTGCCGCAGAATGTCCTCCCCCTCATGCGTGCCGACGCCGTCCCCGAGGAGGCCCGTGACGTCCTCGACGAGATCAATCAGACTCTGACCACCGAGGCGCTGGTGGAGATGAACCTGCGCAACGTCGGTGAAGAGAAGGCCGAGCCCGGGGTCATCGCCCGCGACTTCGTCGACGGGCAGGGGTAACGGCCGGGCCGCACGCGGCCGTCGTCAGGCACCGGGAAGCACAATGCCCGTCCCCGTACGCGGGGGCGGGCATTGTGCTTCCCGGCAAGGGTCAGTCGATGGGGTAACCCTCGACGGGCCCCTGGTCGGCCGGGATCCATCCCAGTGCCGGGGCGACGTGTTCGGCGAAGTTCTGCAGGATGGACAGGTTGACGTCCACGCCCATCTGGTTGGGGACGGTGAGCATGAGGGTGTCGGCGGCCATCACGGCCGGGTCCGCCTTGAGCTGCTCGATGAGCTCGTCGGGCTCGGCGGCATAGGAGCGGCCGAATGTCACCGGGGAGCCCTCGCCGAGGGAGCCGATCTGGTCCTGGGATCCGCCCTGCAGTCCGAACAGCTGACGGTCGCGGTCGCTGACGATGGGGAAGACGGAGCGGGAGATGGACACCCGCGGGGTCCAGTCATGGCCGGCCTCTTTCCAGGCGGCGCGGTAGCGGGCGATCTGCTGGGCCTGGATCTCACCCAGGGAGCTGCCGTCGGCCTCGGAGACGAGCGTGGAGCTCATCAGATTCACACCGTCCTTCGCGGCCTGCTCGGCGGTGCCGAAGGAACCGGCGCCCCACCAGATGTGCCTGCGCAGCTCCGGGGAGTGGGGGAAGACGGGCAGCGGGGTTCCACCGCGGTACATCCGTGGATACTGCTTCTCCTCCGGGGCGGCCTGGGCCACGCCGTAACCGTCGACGGCGGCCAGGAAGGTCTCGAACTTGCTGCGCGCCATGTCGGCGCCGCTGTCGGTCTCGGCCTGGTAGCCGAAGGCCTCCCAGCCCTTGTCGGCGGGCTCGGGTGATCCCCGGGAGACGCCGAGGGCGACCCGGCCGTCGGAGAGCAGGTCCAGGGCGGCGGCCTCCTCCGCGAGGTAGAGGGGGTTTTCGTAGCGCATGTCGATCACGCCGGTACCCACCTCGATGTGTTTGGTGCTGCCGGCGATGGCGCCGAGCAGCGGCATGGGGGACGCGCCCTGCGGGGCGAAATGGTGGACGCGGAAGTAGGCGCCGTTGACGCCGATCTCGTCGGCGGCCCTGCCCAGCTGGAGGGCCTGCTGGAGAGTTTCTCGGGCGCCGGGGCCGGGCTGGTTGCCGATGGCGTGGTGGCCGAAGCTCAGGAATCCGAAGGCTTTCATATGCTCAATCCTAGGTAGGTCGGTTAAACGTGCGCGGGGGTCGTGTCGCGCAGGCGGCGGAAGGCCAGGCGGCCGGCCAGCCGTCCGGCGCGGGTGGCGCCGACGGTGGAGGCGGTTGAGCCGTAGCCGACGAGCAGCACGCGCGCGTCGGCGGCCGGGGTGACCTCGTCGACCAGTTCGATGCCCCGCGGGCCACGCAGCTTCATCGGCGCGAGGTGGCGCAACGCGGGACGGAAACCGGTGTTCCAGAAGATGACGTCGACGTCCATCTCGTGTCCGGCGGGCAGCGGATCCCAGGATTCCGGGACCTGCAGGCGGTTGCTGGCCGACGGCCCGAGCCCCTCGGCGTCCGGACTGTAGGGTTCGCCGAAGCGCACCCCGGTCGGGGTGACGGCGTCGAACATGCCGCGGGAGACGAGCACGCCGCGCTCCACGCCGGCGAGGTAGTCCTCGATCTGCGGGATGCCGGTGGTGCGCACCACGGACGCCGGGGCGAACCCGCGGTGGGTGCGCTCGCGCACGGCCTTCTCCACGGCCAGGCCCCAACCGGAGTCGAATTCCCGTTTCGTGAAGT
>CAYSIP010000238.1:0-4244 GCA_964431055.1 uncultured Corynebacterium sp.
GTCAGAGCGCAGCACGTCCGTAATGCGTCGATCCTGTCCGGCCACGCTGGTCGGTGCAGGGGACAAGGCAGGCCATCGGACAGCCCACACTAAACAGCCACCCCGGTCGCCGCGACAGGGCGGGGGCATGGTGGTGGACAACTGTGCGGCCTCCGGGGACCAGGCCTGGTGGTGGACAGCGCTGCCCACCACCACAGCGTCGTAGCCTGCTGGACCCTGCGCTTTCCGGACCGAGGTGACCTCCACGGTGAGGCCGTCACGTATTAACACTGCGGCAATGCGTTGGGCGATCTCGGGGGCGGATCCAGGCCAGCTGGAATAAGCGATGAGAACTTTCATGCAGCGACCCTAGAAGTTAAGGTGCTGGCAGCTTAACCTGAGGCGACTGCTCTCTCAGCCCTTTCGTTGGGCGCTGGAACATAACATTTTATCCGCACCCCGGGAACCACGATCAAGGCGTCTTCCGGGGGAGCGTGCGTGACTCCCTTCAGTGAAATGAAGCCCGGTGGCCGGGTAGTGTCGAGCGGGCCACACCGACACGACGACAGTACGGTGTGTGAGAACGAACGTGGAAAGGTGCCCCTATGACCATCGTGGATAACGCGGTGTACGTGGACGGGCACCGGACTAATAATCCGACAGGCCTGGACGACACCTTTGAGGCGGTGCGCGAGCGCGGAGGCCTGGCGTGGATCGATCTCTACCGCCCGGATCCGGTCGAGATCCAGTCCATCGCGGACGAGTTTAACCTGCACGAGATAGCTGTGGAGGAGGCGCTTTACAGCCATCAGCGTGCCAAAGCCGAACGCTACGGGAACACCTTGTTCCTAGTGCTGCGCCCGGCCCGGTATCTCGATGATGTCGAAAAAGTCGAGTTCGGTGAGTTACACGTGTTCGTGGGACCGGATTTTGTGGTCACGGTCCGGCACGCCGAGTTCGTAAACCTGGGTCGGGTCCGGCACAGGCTGGAGACCGCCCCGGAGGTGCTGGCCCGGGGGTCGCACGCGGTGCTGTATGCGATCCTGGACGAAGTCGTCGACGAGTATGAGCCGGTGGTCGCCGGCCTGGAGAACGACATCGACGAGATCGAAGACGAGCTGTTCGGTGCCGACCCGGATGTTGCCCGGCGGATCTACGAACTCTCTCGTGAGGTCATCGCGTTCCAGCGGGCCACCCATCCGCTCGGGGGCATGCTGGAGGCTCTCCAGCACAGCTCCGAGACGAACGACTTGGATCCGGAATTGCAGGCCAGGCTGCGTGGCGTCCACGACCATGTCATCCGGGTGGTGGAGCGAGTGGACGCATTTCGGATGCTGCTCCACAACGCCCTGAGCGTGCACACCACCCTCGTGGGTCAACGACAGAACGAGGAGATGCGGCGACTATCCGAATTGAGCCTGGCGCAGAGCGAGGAGGTCAAGAAAATTTCGTCCTGGGCGGCCATCCTGTTTGCCCCGACCCTGGTGGGCACGGTGTACGGGATGAACTTTAAGGTCATGCCCGAGCTGGGCTGGCAGCTGGGCTACCCGTTCGCCCTGGGCCTTATGGTGGCTTTGAGCCTTGGCCTGTACGTGTGGTTCAAGCGTCGCGGATGGTTGTGATCCCCGCACGGGGGAGACTTTTCACGGGCATCAGCGTCCAGGATGACAGCCATGTTCGTGCTACTCCACCCGGTGCCAGCGGCGGGCACACCTTGTTCTCATTGAGGACGAGGACAATCTGTAGCTAAACCCCTTCGGTAGGTGCACACTTATCCCATGGATAATTCCCGGCCGCGCACGCCGACTGACGCCCCGAAGCAGTCCGCACACAGCGCAGGCCCCTCATCCGACAGCGCGGGTTCCACCACTACCCCTCCTGCCGCCTCATCGACAAAAGTATCCGACCACTCAAAGGACACGCCCCACCTCAAATCCCGGTTTCTGGCGCTGGGCGCCCTCGGGGTGGTCTTCGGCGACATCGGCACCAGCCCCCTCTACGCGCTGCACACCGCCTTCAGCATGGAGCACAACGCCGTCACCGTGGAACCGGAGAACGTCTACGGCATCATCTCGATGGTCCTGTGGACGATCACCCTCATCGTCACCGTCAAGTACGTGCTGCTGGTCACCCGCGCCGACAACGACGGCCAGGGCGGGATCCTCGCCCTGGTCGCGTTGTTGCGCCGCCGCCTGACGGGCAGGAAGAGGCTCGGCACGGCAGTCACCGTCCTGGGCATGCTCGGTGCTGCTCTGTTCTACGGTGATGCGGTCATCACTCCCGCAATCTCTGTGCTCAGCGCAGTGGAAGGCCTGGCGGTGGTCAACCCGGACCTGGAGCGCTTGGTCGTGCCGGTGGCGGTGGTTGTCCTCGCCGGATTGTTCGCCGTCCAGCCCTTCGGCACCGGCAACGTGGCCCGTGCTTTCGGGCCCATCATGCTGGCCTGGTTTGCCACCATGGCGCTGCTGGGGATCCCGCAGATCATCGCCCACCCGCAGATCCTGGTGAGTCTGTCTCCGCATTGGGCGTTCGAGCTGGTGCTGCGCCATCCTTTCCAGGCGTTCGTGCTGCTGGGTGCGGTGGTGCTGACGGTGACCGGGGCCGAGGCGCTGTATGCCGATCTGGGGCATTTCGGGGCCCGCGCGGTGCGCCTGGCCTGGCTGACGGTCGCGATGCCCGCGCTTATCCTCGTCTACCTGGGCCAGGGGGCACTGGTGATTTCGACGCCGGAAGCAGTAGCCAACCCCATGTTCTACCTCGCCCCACCGGCCTGGCAGATCCCGCTGGTCATTTTCGCCACCGTCGCCACGATCATCGCCTCCCAGGCGGTGATCTCCGGGGCGTTCTCGGTGACCCGTCAGGCCATCCGCCTGGGTCTGCTGCCGAGGCTGGCGGTCAAACACACCTCCCGACGAGAAGAAGGACAGATCTATCTGCCGATGGTCAACTGGGGCCTGTTCCTCGCCGTCATGGCACTGGTGCTCCTGTTCTCCTCCTCCGCCGAGCTGGCGAATGCCTATGGTCTGGCGGTCACCGGCACCCTGGTCCTGGAGTCGGTGATCTTCCTGCTGTTTGCCGCCACGGTGTGGCGGTGGCAGTGGGGGAAGCTCGCCGCCTTCGCTGTGGTGATCGGGCTGCTGGAGGTTCTGCTGTTCGCCGCGAACATCACCAAACTCTTCGTCGGTGGCTGGTTGCCCCTGGTGATCGCCGGCGTCGTGGTCCTGGTCATGATGACCTGGCGTTCCGGCAGTGAGCGTGTCGCCACAGCCCGCGGTGAGCTGGAGGGCCCGCTCCCACAATTTGTGGAGTCCCTGCGGAATACCCGGGTTCGCCGGGTTCCGGGGGTGGCGGTGTTCCCGCACGCCAGTCCGGACGCCACCCCGCTGGCCATGGTCAAATTCGTCACCGACTTCCACCTCCTCCATGAGCACGTGGTCATCGTGCGCATCGTCCACGTCAACGTCCCGCACGTGGCACCGGCGGACCGGATTTCGGTGGATGATATCGGCTCCGCCGCCGACGGCATCGTGCACGTGAGTGTCCGGGTCGGTTTCACCGATGATCAGGACATCCCCCGCAACCTCGCCTTGGCCGTGGATCAAACCCCCGAACTCCACATCGACCTCGACCAGGCACTCTATTTCCTGTCGGTACTCACGCTGCGTCCACCCCGCGCACACCGCGTGCGGGACTGGCGGCAGAAGTTGTTCCTCGCCCTGGAAAAAAACCAGGCCAACCGCACCGAGATCTTCCACCTCCCACCCACCCGAACCATCGTGCTCGGGACGGAACTACACCTATGAATTAACGCCCACGCCAGCGGGCACCAGAACCCACCGTCCCGCAGGGATAGACGGGGGAGGGGCAGCTGTGGCCCCATCATCCCTCGGTGTCGGGCCGGTGGCGGCGAAACCGGTGTTCCACATGCCTCGAACCGGGCCTGGGCATCGGCCTCGTCTCGCTCGCGTTTGGCCAGGTACTCCTCCGTCCGGAGCCTGGGGGCCAGGTACACGATGCGGCTGGCCACGTTCACACAGCAGTCATACCGGCAGCTTCTGGAAGTGGCACTATCGCTGGGCCTTGATCCATGGCATACTGGGTGCCGGTCGCGGTTTCTGTGCGCAGTGTCTAGGCGCTCGCAAGAGATACATACGCGAGCGCCCTAGGTTTTCTCACCCCTGCAGCACCTGCGGAGGTTGATGATCACCGGGGAGTTCGAATGACCCGGGCGTCAGTGAATCATGCTGGCGAACGTAGCATCACCT
>CAYSIP010000239.1:0-4234 GCA_964431055.1 uncultured Corynebacterium sp.
GCCCTCGCCGGCATCATCGGCCTCATCGCCGCTGCCTTCCCGTTCGTCTCCAACTTCCTGAACCTGAACCGCTAAATTGATCGGGCGGTTCACCGCCTGACCAGTTAGGCTCAGCCAGTTGGTTTTTGCAAAAGCAGCCCGTCCTTTCGGACGGGCTGCTTTTGTGTTCCTATTCTTTCTTCTCTTACCTGCCGTTACCTGCGCCGATAGGATGGCCCGGGACGTCGATAAGCCGCACCGTTACGCCTGAGTTGTGGGAGCGGTCCCGGAGTGACAGCATGGTGAGGTTTCCCTTAATCATTTGCCTTGAAAGGCCACGTTTCGTCCATGAGTACTGGCTCCACAACCGGGCGCGCGCCCGTCATCCCGCGCGAGGTCAAGATCGTCCTGTCGGTGCTGGTCATCTCCGCGATGGTGATGATCCTCAACGAGACCATCCTGTCGGTGGCCCTGCCCGTCATCATGGAGGACTTCCAGGTCGGTGCGGACATCGCCCAGTGGCTGACCACCGGCTTCATGCTCACCATGGCCGTGGTCATCCCCACCACCGGCTTCCTGCTGCAGCGATTCACCACCAAGGCGATCTTCCTCGCCGCGCTGATCCTCTTCGCCGTGGGCACCCTGGTCGCGGCGCTCGCCCCGACCTTCAGCGTGCTGCTCGGCGCCCGCGTCATTCAGGCCGCCGGCACCGCGCTTGTCCTGCCGCTGCTGATGACCGTCGCGCTGACCGTCATCCCGGCCGAACGCCGCGGCACGATCATGGGCATCATCGCCATCGTCATCTCCGTGGCGCCGGCGATCGGCCCGACCGTCTCCGGGTTCATCCTCAACTCCCTGAGCTGGCACTGGCTGTTCTGGGTCATGCTGCCCATCGTGCTCGTCGCCCTGGTCGTCGGTGGTTCCGTCATCCGCAACATCGGGGAGACCCGCCGCGCCCACTTCGACGTCTTCTCCGTCATCCTCTCCGCCTTCGCGTTCGGCGGCCTGATCTACGGGCTCAGCTCCATGGGCACCATCCTGGCCGGCGAAGGCACCGCGGCGATCATCGCGATCGTCGTCGGCGTGATCGCGCTGGCGGCCTTCGCCTGGCGGCAGGTCCGCCTGGGCAAGGACGACAAGGCGCTGCTCGATCTGCGGCCGTTCAGGATCCGCAACTTCACCGTCTCCCTGGTGGTCGTGCTGCTGGCCATGGGCTCCCTGCTGGGCGCCATCATGGTCCTGCCGATCTACCTGCAGACCTCCCTCGGCGTGTCCGCTCTGGTCACCGGCCTGGTCGTCATGCCCGGCGGCCTGCTCCAGGGCCTGGCCGCTCCGCTGGTCGGCCGCCTCTACGACTCCGTGGGCCCGCGCCCCATCCTCATTCCGGGTGCGTTCCTGATGGCCGGCACCGTGTGGTGGATGACCACCCTGGACACCAACTCGCCCACCGGGCTCGTGGTGGCCATGCACATCTGCTTCTCACTGGGATTGTCGCTGATGATGACCCCGCTGATGACCACCGCGCTCGGCTCCCTACCTGCCCAGCTGTACGGCCACGGCTCCGCCATCCTCAACACCCTGCAGCAACTGGCGGGTGCCGCGGGCACCGCCGTGATGATCGCCGCGCTGTCCGTGGGCACCAGCCTGGCGGCGCAGTCCGGTGCGGCCACCGCCGAGGCCACGGCCTCCGGCACCCGCTCGGCCTTCATCCTCGCCGGCGTCATCGCCCTGTTCGCCCTGGTCGGATCCTTCTTCGTCCAGCGCGTCACGGGTGATCCGGAGGAGTCCGTCGAGGTGGTCGAGGTGGTCGAGGAGCGGGTGCAGAGCTGATCAACCACGGGTGGCGCGGGGTTGGCCCTCCGCGTAACCCTCCGGGGACTGCACCCCGATGAGCGCGCGCTCGTGGAAGGTCTCGATCGAGTCGGCGCCCGCGTAGGTGAAGGCTGAACGCACGCCCGAGGTGATCTGGTCCACCAGGTCCTCCACCCCGCCGCGGCCCGGCTCCAGGTAGATCCGGGCGGAGGAGATGCCCTCCTCGAACATGGCGCGGCGCGCCCGCTCGAAGGCCTCCACATCCGAGTTCCGGTTCTCCACCGCGCGGCGGGAGGCCATGCCGAAGGACTCCTTGTACATCCGCCCGTCGCTCTCCACGTGGAGATCACCGGGCGACTCGAAGGTGCCGGCGAACCAGGAACCCACCATCACATTCGACGCGCCCGCCGCCAGCGCCAGGGCGACGTCGCGGGGATGGCGCACCCCGCCGTCGGCCCACACGTGTGCGCCCAGCTTCCGGGCGGCCGCCGCGCATTCCAGCACCGCGCTGAACTGGGGGCGGCCCACGCCGGTCTGCATGCGGGTGGTGCACATGGCGCCGGGGCCGACGCCGACCTTGACGATGTCCGCGCCCGCCTCGACCAGATCCCGCACCCCCGCCGCCGTGACCACGTTGCCGGCCACGACGGGCACGTCGACGCCGGTGGCGCGCACCCGTCGCAGGGCATCCGTCATCGACTTCTGGTGTCCGTGGGCGGTGTCGATGACCAGGACGTCCGCGCCGGCGTCGACCAGGGTGCGCACGCTGTGCTCGATGTCGCTGTTCACGCCGATCGCCGCCCCGATGCGCAGGCGGCCCCGCGCGTCGGTGGCCGGGGTGTAGACCGTGGACCGCAACGCGCCCGCGCGGGTGAGGATGCCGCGCAGCTCACCGTCGGAATCGACGACCGGGGCCAGCTTTCGGCTGGCCACCCGCAGCCGGGTGAACGCGTCCCGCGGGTCGATGTCCTCCGGCAGCGTGAGCAGGGAGGTCGACATCAGCGTGCCCACCTGGGTGAAGTTGTCCGCCCCGCGCAGATCCTTGCCGGTGATCAGGCCGACGGGCCGGTTGCCGTCGACGACCACGGCGGCCCCGTGCGCGCGTTTGTGCAGCAGATTGCGCGCATAACCCACGGTGTGGTGCGGTTTCACGGTGATCGGGGTGTCGAAGACTGTGTGCGCGACCTTCACCCGATCGATCGTCTCCGCGGCGACATCGGCCGGCACGTCCTGAGGGAGGATGGCGATGCCCCCACGGCGGGCGGTCGTCTCCGACATCCGGCGGCCCGACACGGCCGTCATGTTGGAGACCACCAGGGGGATGGTCGTCCCCGTGCCGTCGTGGCTGGACAGGTCCACCGACATCCGCGAGCCCACGTCGGAGCGGGACGGAACCATGAACACGTCGGCGTAGGTCAGCTCATGGGACGGGACGGTGTTGTTGAGAAATCGCATGGCCTGCTCCTGTACGTCAGAGGGGTTCTCCTCCTTCGACGGTACGCACCCGGGGACGACGCCGGCAGGGGGAGCGGGAACAGGGTGGACCGGGGACTTAAATCCGCTGTTCGCTACCGGCGTACAACGCCCTGACCTGCGAAAAGGGTCATTTCGGGGACCGGTGGGAGCAAATGGGCAAATAAATGCTCCCGTCCCCGCGTTACAGTGAGTGACAAGTTAGGCCAAAAGGTTAGGGGAACGACATGTTCGAGAGGTTCACGGACCGGGCACGCCGCGTTATCGTCCTGGCACAGGAAGAAGCGCGGATGCTTAACCACAACTACATCGGTACCGAGCACATCCTGCTCGGGCTCATCCACGAGGGTGAGGGCGTTGCCGCGAAGGCCCTGGAGTCCATGGGCATCTCGCTGGAGGACGTCCGCCGTGAGGTGGAGGAAATCATCGGGCACGGCTCCCAGCCGCACACCGGTCACATCCCCTTCACCCCGCGCGCCAAAAAGGTCCTCGAGCTCTCTCTCCGTGAGGGGCTCCAGATGGGCCACAAGTACATCGGCACCGAGTTCCTGCTGCTCGGCCTCATCCGCGAGGGCGAGGGCGTCGCAGCCCAGGTGCTGACCAAGCTGGGCGCTGATCTGCCGCGCGTCCGCCAGCAGGTCATCCAGCTGCTCTCCGGTTACGAGGGTGGCCAGGGCGCCAACCCCGAGGCCCCGCAGGGCGGCGCCCAGGGTGGTGGCGCTGTCGGCGCCGGCACCGGTTCCGCCCGTGGCGGCCAGGGTGGCCAGGGTGGCCCCGGCGAGCGCTCCAACTCGCTGGTGCTCGACCAGTTCGGTCGCAACCTGACCCAGGCAGCCAAGGACGGCAAGCTGGATCCGGTCGTCGGCCGTGAGAAGGAGATCGAGCGGATCATGCAGGTCCTCTCGCGCCGCACCAAGAACAACCCGGTGCTCATCGGTGAGCCCGGCGTCGGCAAGACCGCCGTCGTCGA
>CAYSIP010000240.1:0-4232 GCA_964431055.1 uncultured Corynebacterium sp.
GCCAGGGCGGTGGCGGTGCCGTGCTGGCCGGCGCCGGTCTCGGCGATGATGCGGGTCTTGCCCATGCGCTTGGCCAGCAGTACCTGGCCGATGACCTGGTTGGTCTTGTGGGCGCCGCCGTGGACGAGGTCCTCGCGCTTGAGGAAGATGCGGGCGTGCCCCCTCCCCTCCCCCGCCGGGGGAAGGTTGGCGCACTCGGTCAGCGGCGTCGGCCGGCCGAGGTAGTCGCGCAGATAGCCGGCCAGTTCCTCGCGAAAGGAGGGGTCGTCCATGGCGTCGACGAAGGCCTGCTCCAACTGGTCGAGCGCCGGGATGAGCGACTCGGGGACGAACTGGCCGCCGAATTCGCCGAAGTAGGCCGGCAGCAGCGTTGAACCGCCGTCGCGGGCTGAATTATCAGTCATGGTGGTTGTCTCTTCCTGCGCTCAGAGTTGGGATTCCGGGTAGCTGAAGGTGCGGATGGCGGCGAAGGCCCGGCGGATGGCGCCGGCGTCCTTGCGGCCCGCCCACTCCCCGGCCGTGGCCGGGTACTCCACACCGGAGTTGAGGTCGAGGCCCGTGCAACCGACGGCGAGTGCCTCGGCCGCGTTGTCGGGGCCCAGCCCGCCGGCGAGCAGGGAATGCTGCTTGACGACGTCCGGGACGGATCCCCAGTCGAAGCTGATTCCGGTGCCACCGTCCCCGGAGTCGAGGACGAGGCGGTCGACCGTTCCATCGGCCACGAGCGCCTCGGCGGTCTCCGGACCGGCGACGTCGGTCATGGACACCGCGCGCCAGACCTGGGTCCCTTCCGGCACCTCGGCGCGCACGGCGCGGACGAGCTCGAGTTCGGCGTCGACCGAGCCCTGGTAAGGGGCGTGTACCTGGACCACACCCACGCCGTCGATCATCAGCTCCGCGTAACCGGAGGTCCGCCGGGAGACGGCGACGTAGGTCAGACCTGGTTCGTCGGCGATGATCTCCGCGGCCGTTTCACGTGAAACATTGCGCGGGGAGGCCTCCTCGACGACCAACCCGCCGTAGACCGCGCCAGCGGCCCGCGCCGCCTGGGCGGCGGTCGGCGAGGTCAGGCCGCAGACCTTGTTCGTGCCGTGGACGAGTTCGCGGGCGGCGCGCTCGACGTCCGGCTGGCTGGTCAGCTGGGAGCCGACGAGGAAGCCGTTGGAGTGCCCGCCGAGCTGACGGACGGTCTCGGCGTCGCGGATGCCCGACTCGGAGACGACCACGCGGTCCTCCGGGATGAGCTGGGACAGGCGGCCGGAGCGACCCAGGTCGATGGAGAGGTCGTGGAGGTTGCGGTGGTTGACGCCGATGATCTTGGCGTCCAGCTTCAGGGCGCGTTCCACCTCCTCCTCGTCGATGACCTCGGTGAGCACGTCCAGGCCGAAGCGGTCCGCCTCGGCGGCGAGTGCCGCGTACTCGGCGTCGTCCAGCACCGAGAGCATCAGCAGGATGGCGTCGGCGCCGTAGTAGCGGGCGGCGTGGATCTGGACCTCGTCGATGATGAAGTCCTTGCACAGCACCGGCAGGTGCGTCGAGGACGCGACGGTGGCCAGATGGTCGTAGTCGCCGCCGAAGCGGTCGGGCTCGCAGAGCACGGAGATGCCGGAGGCGAAGCGGGAGTAGATCTTGGCGATCTCACCGGGCTCGTAGTGCTCGCGGATCATCCCCAGCGACGGGGAGGAGGACTTGCACTCCATGATGAAGCGGTTGAGCCCGCGGCCACCGCCGGGCTCCCCTCCCCCGAGGGAGGCGTAGAGCGAGCGCTCCGATGCCGGGAGCGTGTCGACGTCGACGTGGGCGATCCGCGCGCGGATCTCGGCCAGGTGGCCGCGGCGGCCCTCGACGATGCTTTCCAGGACGGTGGGCAGCTTATGCGCCATAGTCAGTCTCCTCGTGCTTCTTCAACCAGGCGGCGACGGTACCGTCGCCGATCAGCTCCAATGCCAGTTCGGTGCCCGCGCGCAGCGAGTCCGCCTTGGACTTCAGGTAGAACATGGCGCCGGCGTTGACGGCCACGGCGTCGCGGTGCGCCTGGGGGCCGGTGCCGTCGAAGATGGCGCGCATGTGGTGGGCGTTCTCCTCACCGTCGCCGCCGACGAGGTCGGCCAGCTGCCAGGTGTTCACGCCCAGGTCCTCCGGGGTGATCTCGTAGTGGACGATCTCACCGTCCTCCTTCAGCTCCCACACCTTGGTCACGCCGTGGACGGCGATCTCGTCGGTGCCGGAACCGTGGACGACGAGCGCGCGGGTGCGGCCCAGCTCCTTCATCACCTCGGCGATGAGCTGGCCCTGTTCCGGGTTCGCCACGCCCATGATCTGGAACGGGGGACGCACGGGGCTCAGCAGCGGGCCGAGGACGTTGAAGATGGTGGGGATCTTCAGCGCCTTGCGCACCGGCTGGGCGTGCGCCACGGCCGGGTTGTAGGCGGGTGCGAACAGGAAGGTGAAGCCGGAGTTCTCCACCCACTTCACCGCGCGGTCCACGTCGAGGTCCAGCGGGATGTTGAGCGCCTCGAGCACGTCGGCCGAGCCGGACTTGGAGCTGACGGAACGGTTGCCGTGCTTGATCACGGTGCAGCCGCCGGCGGCGGCGACCAGGGAGGCGCCGGTGGTGATGTTGATGGTGTTCGCGCCGTCACCACCGGTGCCCGCGGTGTCCATCACGCCCTCCCCCTTGTAGGGGAAGGGACGCCCGGCGTTGATGAAGGCCTTGGCGGCGCCGGCGATGTCGGCGAAGGTCTCCCCCCGGGTGCGGATCGTGGCGAGCAGTGCCGCGATGTGCACGTCGTCGTAGGCGCCGATGGTCATCGGGGTGAAGACCTCGACGGCCTCCTCGACGGTGGGTTCCGGGTTGTCCAGGTACCTGATCAGGACCGACAGATTGTCCGGGGTGGTCATTAGCTGGTTGCCTCCATTGTTGAATTGGCCAATAGTTGTTCGACGGAACGTTCCAGGATGATCGGCCCGCTGGGACTGAGCACCGATTCGGGGTGGAACTGCAGGCCGAGAGCGTGACCGTCCCGGGTCCGGGCGGCCATGGCCACCTCCCCGATCTCAGTGTCGCAGGTGGCCAGCACCTCCAGCTCGGCGGGCACGTCGCGGCACGCCAGCGAGTGGTAGCGGGCCACCGGAACGAGGCGCCCGACCACGTCGGGCAGGTCCGGGCCGCTGTCGACGGCCAAGCCGTCGAAGACGGGACTGTCCACTCCCGCGTCGGTCAGACGCATGAGGTCGGAGGTGCCGTGCACCGGCCCGCAGGGCTCGACGGCGCCGCCGAAGTGCTCGAGCAACGCCTGGAAACCCAGGCAGATGCCCAGCAGCGGAACCTCACCGAGGGCGGCGTCGACAAGCGCCATCAGGTTGCCGGCCTCCCGCGGATGCCCGGGGCCGGGCGACAGGCAGATCAGGTCCGGCCCGGCCGCGAGCACCTCCTCGACCGCGACGGTGTTGCGGAAGACGGTGCAGCGGTATCCGGCGACGGCGAACGCGTCGACCAGGTTGTAGACGAACGAGTCATGGTTGTCGATCAGCACGATGTGGGTCACCGGACCACCTCCAGGGTCGAGCCCGCGGCGAGTGCGATGGCGTTGAGCACGGCGTAGGCCTTGTGCAGGGTCTCGTCGGCCTCCGACTGCGGGTTCGAGTCGCGCACCACGCCGGCGCCGGCCTGGACCGCGGCCACTCCCCCACTGACGTACGCCGAGCGGATGATGATGCAGTTGTCCATGTCCCCGTTGCCGCGGATATAACCGATCGCCCCACCGTAGGACCCACGGCGACGCTTCTCGACGCCGCGCAGCAGCTCCATGGCGCGCAGCTTCGGCGCGCCCGTCAGCGTGCCCATGTTCATGCACGCCCGGTACGCGTCGAGGGCGTCGAGGTCCGGGTGCAGCTCCGCGGTCACCCGGGAGACCAGGTGCATGACGCGCGAATAGCGGTCCACCTGCAGCAGGTCGGCCACCCGGCGGGTGGCGGGCACCGCGACGCGCGCGAGGTCATTGCGCGCCAGGTCCACCAGCATGGTGTGCTCGGCGATCTCCTTGGCGTCGGTGCGCAGTTCCAGCTCCATGCGGATGTCCAGCTCCGGGTTGACCGTGCCGTCCGCGTTCAACCCGCGCGGGCGGGTGCCGGCGATCGGATACAGCTGCACCTCGCGGGTCGCGGCCTCGAACTTCAGGTTCGATTCCGGGGAGGCGCCGAAGAGCTCGTAGGGCTGGCCCTCCGTGTCG
>CAYSIP010000241.1:0-4215 GCA_964431055.1 uncultured Corynebacterium sp.
GCGGATCTCACCGTGGTCGATCCACAGGGCGGTGTTGCACAGCTGGGCGAGGAAGTCGTTGGAGTGGGAGGCGAAGACCAGGATGCCAGAGCGTTTGACCATCTCCTGGAGCCGCACGCGGGCCTTGGCCATGAAGGCGGCGTCCACCGCGCCGATGCCCTCGTCCAGCAGCAGGATCTCGGGTTCGATGGAGGTGACCACGCCCAGGGCCAGGCGCACGCGCATGCCGGTGGAGTAGGTGCGCAGGGGCATGTTGAGGTATTCGCCGAGCTCGGTGAACTCGGCGATCTCATCCATCTTCGCCTTCATCTGGCGGCGGGTCTGGCCGAGGAACAGGCCACGGATGATGATGTTCTCGTAACCGGATATCTCCGGGTCCATCCCGACGCCGAGGTCGAAGATGGGGGCCACGCGGCCGCGGATCTCGGCGCTGCCGCGGGTGGGTTCGTAGATGCCGGACAGCAGCCGCAGCAGGGTTGATTTGCCGGCGCCGTTGTGGCCGACGAGCCCTACGCGGTCGCCTTCGCGCAGGTGGAGGTTGATGTCCTTGAGCGCCTCGACGACGACCGTGTTGTTCGCGTTGCGGCCGATCGCGCCGCCGGCGGTGGACAGCAGGGCCTTCTTCATGGAGCGGGACTTGGCGTCGAAGATGGGGAAGTCGACGCAGGCGCCGTACGTGTCGATGGATACCATTTCGCAGACTCCTCTATACCCAGTAACTCACGCGGAAACGCCACTGCCGCATGGCCACCAGCGCGAGGACGAGACCGACGGCGGTGAACCCGAGGACCACCCACCAGTGGTGGGCGGACGGGGGAGTGCCGATCATCGGGCCACGCACGATCTCCAGGTAGTGGTAGAGCGGATTGAGCTGGGCGAGGTTCGCGCGGGTGTCCATGCCCTGGATGTTCTGCTCCAGCGTGGAGGTCATCCAGACGATCGGGGTGACGTAGAACAACAGCTGCGTGCCGGCCTCCAACAGGGGGGAGACGTCACGGAAGCGGGTGGCCACGATGCCGAAGAACATGGCCACCCAGACGCCGTTGACGATCAACAGTGCCATCGCCGGTAGTGCCAGCAGCACTTCCCAACCCAGGTCCCGGGGGAAGATGAGCATGAGGATGACCCAGATGACCAGGTTATGGCACAGAAACAGGAATTGCTTCCACACCAGCCGGTAGACGTGCACCGACAGGGCCGAGGGCAGCTGTTTGATCAGGCCCTCGTTGTCGATGAAGATGTCCGCCCCCTCCTTGATGCAACCGGAGATGAATCCCCAGATGATCAGGCCGACGGTCACGTGCGGCAGGAACTCCGCCAGCGGGATCTTGAAGAGCACCGAGTACAGCAGTCCGAGCGCCAGCGCCATCACGCCGGTGGCGATGGTGATCCACAGCGGGCCGAGGGTGGAGCGTCGGTAACGCTGCTTGATGTCCTGCCAGCCGAGCTGCAGCCACAGTTCATGTTGGGAGAATCCGCGGGCGAGGTCCCCCCACGCGGCGCGGAAGGTCTTGGACCTGGATTCGGGCACGGCTGTGGAGCCGGAGCCGGTCATCCGATCGATGTCCGCCCGGAGGTCCTGAATATGGGCTTGTTCGTGCACACCAGTCACCCTAGCCGCCTGCCGGGGTGAGACAGGAAATCACCACGGCAGGCGGGATTCGGTCCACCGGCCCGGGACAGTATATTTACAGTGGTCACGGCGGCTCACCGCAACCCCGTCTGGCCTGCGGCGATATTGGCCGGGGGCGACGGTGTCCCGGCGGGGAGGAAAGGGGCATACTTGATGGGCGCGCCGGAGGATGCCGCATGAGGGAGGTAAGCAGTGGAGTTTGACGTCGCCCGGGTCCGCGGGCTCTACGTCTCGCTCAGCGACGGTTGGACCTATCTCAACGCCCACGACTGCCCCCAGATCCCGGAGCGGGTCTCCGCGTCCGTCGCGCGTTCCTTCCGCCTGTCGACGGCCGTCGCCGACGTCGAGGCGTCCACCGGCTCACATTCCCGCGCCCAGCGTCCCGGCCGCCTGGAGGGCGCATCCTTCATCGACGCCGCACGTTTCGCCGTCGCAGACCTGGTCGGCGCGGGCCCGGAACGGGTCGTGCTCGGCCCGAGCCTGGAGGTGCTGTACCTTTCGCTGGCGCACGCGATGCGCCCGCTGCTGCGGTCCACGTCATCGGTGGTGCTCAGCCATCTGGACCCGCCGGTGCTCTCTGAGCCGTTCACCGGGTTGGGTTCGGTGGTCCGATGGGCGCAACCGGATCTGGGCACCGGAGAACTGCCCGGCTGGCAGTATCACGACCTGGTGGACGGCTCCACCCGCCTGGTGGCCCTGTCCGCGGCGCATGAGCTGTTGGGCACCCTGGCACCGGTCACCGAGATCACGGAGATCACCCGTTCGCGTTCGCGCGCGTGGGTGCTTGTCGACGCCTCCGCCTACGCCCCGTACCGGCTCGTCAACGTCGACGAGTGGGACGCCGACATCGTGGCTGTGGATGTCGGCAAGCTCGGTGGGCCACCGCTGGCCGCGCTGGTCTTCCGCGACCCCGCCATGTTCCGGCGGCTGGCTTCGTTGAACCCGGCGGTGGACGCGCGCGCCTCGACGGCCGCGAAGCTGGAGACCCCGGTCGCGGCGGCGTTGGCCGGGGGCGTGCCCGCGACCGTCGACCACCTCTCCGACCTCGTGGAGACCACCGGGCCCCGTCCCACCCGACGGCACCGGCTCGAGCATTCCATGACGCAGCTGGCTTCCTACCTGGATGACCTCAGCGAGGACCTCTACACCTACCTGAGCACGCTGCCCGCGGTGCACATCCTGGGCGTGACGGGAGAGGCCGCCGCCGGTGGGCCGGCCGAACGCCTGCCCAGGTTGTCCTTCGCGGTGCGTGGGGTGCCCGCGGAGACGGTTCATCAGCGGCTCTTCGACAACGGCCTGATCACCACCATCACCCCCATGACCCGCCTGCTGACGGAGATGGGCGTCGAGGAGGTCGGCGGGGCGGTGACCGTGTCGTTGAGCCCGTTCAACAACCGCCACGACGTCGAACACTTCATCCGCGTCGTGGCGTCGCTGGCCTGAGCCCGGGTTAGACCTCGAGCACGATCTTGCCGGTCACTTCGCCGGAATCCAGCAGCTCATGCGCCTTCGCGGCATCGGCGAGCGGCAGGGTGGCGTGAATGTGGTGGCGCACCCGGCCGTCGGCGAGCATCGGCCACACGTTGTCGACGGTGTCCCTGACGACGTCCGCCTTGCTCTCCACGCTGCGGGCGCGCAGCGTCGTGCCCCGCACGGACAGGCGCCGCGGCAGCAGGGAGCCGAGATTGATCTCCGTCTTCCTCCCACCCTGCAGCCCGATGATGATCAGCTGGCCGTCGGTGTTGAGGGAACGCAGGTTCTGCTTCAGGTACTTGGCCCCGATGATGTCGAGGATGACGTCACAGCGGCCCTTGAGCTCCTCCGAGAAGTCCTGCTCCTTGTAATTGATCAGGATGTCCGCCCCCAGCTCCCGGCAGGTCTCCAGCTTCTCCGCGGAACCAGCGGTCACCGCGACGGTCGCGCCGAGCGCCTTGCACAGTTGGATGGCGAAGGTGCCGATGCCGCCACCCCCACCGTGGATGAGCACCGTCTGGCCCTCGCGCACGCCGGCGAGCATGCCCAGGTTCGACCACACCGTGCAGGCAACCTCCACGATGCTGGCCGCCTCCGTCAGGGAATAACCCTCCGGGATCGACATGAGCTGCCCCTCCGGTACGGCCACGTACTCGCCGTAGGCGCCACCGGCGAGCAGACACGCGACCTCCTCACCCACCTCGCGGCCGGTGTCACCCGGATCGGCGATCGTGCCGGAGCACTCCAGGCCCATGATCTCGGACGCGCCGGGCGGCGGTGGGTAGTTTCCCTGCGCCTGCAGCAGGTCAGCGCGGTTCACGCCCGCCGCGTGCACCTTCACGAGCACCTCGCCGGGCTTCAGCTCCGGGTCGGGCGCCTCGGTCAGTGCCAGGGATCTCGGATCATTCTCATCTGTCAGTGTGATGGCCTTCATGCCTTCCCAGGGTAGGGGAAATTCGGGAGGCCGAGGCGGGTCCGCTAAGATCGGGGGATGCCGTGGCGGTCAACCACCGCGGCCGGGAGGCGTGGCAGAGCGGCCGAATGCACTGGTCTTGAAAACCAGCGATGGGCAACCGTCCGGGGGTTCAAATCCCCCCGCCTCCGCCCAT
>CAYSIP010000242.1:0-4207 GCA_964431055.1 uncultured Corynebacterium sp.
GGCGGAGGCGGACGGGAATCGAACCCGCCAGACCGAGATGCTCGGCCTCACCGGTTTTGAAGACCGGGGCGCCCACCAGGACACGTACGCCTCCACGGGAAACCCTAGCACCGACCGTCCAGTGGGATCGCAGCCGGAACCGTGGGAAAGGGGTTAGAGTCGCGGTCATGACAGGTACCGGGCTGACCATCGACACCATTCAACTGACCAGTTACGCTCACGGCGGCGGTTGCGCCTGCAAGATCCCGCCCGGGGAACTCGAGGAGGCCGTCCGTGGCCTGACCGGCATGGCCGATCCCAGTGTGATCGTGGGTCTCGATGACGGCGATGACGCCGCGGCCGTGCGCATCACCGACGACCTCGCCGTGATCTCCACCGCGGACTTCTTCACCCCCATGATCAACAACCCCTACGACTGGGGCCGCATCGCCGCGGCCAACGCCCTGTCGGACGTCTACGCCATGGGCGGGCGGCCGATCACCGCCATCAACCTCGTCGGATGGCCGCGCGACCTCATCCCGATGGAGATTCTCACCGAGGTGCTGCGCGGCGGCCTGGACATCGCGACCCAGGCTGGCATCTCGGTCACCGGCGGGCATTCCATCGATTCGCCCGAGCCGACGTACGGCATGGCCGTCACCGGCCTCGCCGACCCGGCGAAACTCATGCGTAACGACGCCGCCGAGCCCGGTCTGCCTATCACCCTGACCAAGCCCATCGGGGTGGGGGTGCTCAACAACCGCCACAAGCAGACCGGTGAGGTCTTCCAGGCGGCGGTCGAGAGTATGACGACCCTCAATCGCGAGGCTTCGGAGGCCGCCCTGGCGGCAGGTGTCAGGGCCGCCACCGACGTCACCGGTTTCGGTTTGCTCGGTCACCTGTACAAGATGTGCCGGGCCTCCGGGATCGGGGCGGTCATCGATGCGTCCGCGGTCCCCCATGTCGAGGGCGTGGATGAGTCGCTGCGCCAGGGTTATATTCCGGGTGGCAGCCGCCGCAACCTGGACTGGGTCCGCCCGCATCTCAACGTCACCGGCGATCTCCGTGAGGAGGACCTGGTGCTGCTGGCCGACGCCCAGACCTCCGGCGGGTTGCTGGTCATCGGCGAGATTCCCGGACACCCCGTCATCGGCGAGACCGTCGCCGGTGAGGCGCGCGTGACCGTGAAATAGGCGTACACCACAAACAGGCCAGGCGGGCCCGGCGTGGCTCAGTTGAACGGCGGCAGAATCTTCTGCTCGACCAGGTCGTCGAAGAGCTGCAGCAGGCGGGTCTCGGTGTCCAGCGCGTCATGGAAACCGGCCTGGCGGATCTTGACGGTGGAGGTGATGTTGTCCGCCTCGTGGTGGAAGAGGAAGTCCCCGACCGGCCAGCCGACGAGCTCGTCGAAGGGGGTGTCGACCAGGCCATGGCGTTCGGCGAGACGCTGCCAGACGTCGCGGCGGGTGGGCATGGCCGCCGTCAGGGACATCTGTTGCGGGGCGGCGTAATCCATGCCGAAATGGGCGGCGAATGCCGGCCACAGTTGGGACCAGCGGAACTGGTCGCCATTGGTGACGTTGAAGACCTGGTTGGCGGCCGCGTCGACGTTGCCTGCCCAGGCGGTGGCCCGTCCCAACAGCTCGGCGTCGGTGGTCTGGTAGAGAACCTCATAGGCCGCACGTGTGCCGGGGAAACGCAGTGGCAGGCCGAGCTCCTTTGAGATCGCGGCGTAGACGCCGATGACCAGCAGCAGGTTCATCGGGTTGCCGGTGGCGTAACCCGTCACGCCCTCGGGTCGCAGGGCGGTGAAGGCGAAGCCGCGCTCGCTCGCGTTGCGCCGCAGCAGATCCTCCTGCGTGTAGTAGAAGTGCGGCGCGATCAGCCGGGGATCGGTTTCCTTGGCCGGGGTGTTGAAGAACCCGAGGTGGTGACCGTATGCCTTGCCGCCCTGGTAGAGGGTGACGTGCTTCAGGGGCGCCCCGGCGTCGCGGAGGGCGTCGAGGGTGTTCTGCAGCAGCGCGTCGTTGACCGCGATGAGCTCCCGGTCGGTGGGCTTTTCGATGTAGGCACCGAAGACCAGGTGGGTGATCGTGCTGAGATCGGGAAGGCCGGCGCCGCTGAGGATGTCGGCGCGGTGATGGGCCCAGGGCACGTCCGGCAGCTCGCGGCGCGAGATGCCGTGGACCTCCCAGCCCAGCTCGTGGTACGTGCGGGCGGCGTAGCTGCCGATGAGTCCGGCGTCTCCCGCGACGAGGACGGCTCCGGCGGGCTCGGGCATGGGGGTGAGATTGAGTCCAGGGGTTGTCATGTCTGCGACCCTAACCGCTATTACTTTAATTTTCAATATTCAGGCGGGGGTCTCAGACGGTGGTGATGGAATCACCGGCCCGGCCTTGCGCGCGACGTTCCGCCAGACGCCGCTTCTGCGGCTCGACGGTGTAGCGCGGGTCCTCTGCCGAATGCAGGCCGGCGTGCAGGACGCCGAACCGGGTCAAGGCAGAACCGGTCAGCAGTGCAGCGCCGGAAACCGCGGCGACGACGCGGTTGCGCCCGCCCAGCAATGCCCCCAGCCCACCCGCGATGACCAGTCGTTCGCTCCACTTCATCATCTTCCCGGGGCCGCCCTGGTGCAGCGGCTCGGCCGCCACCGGGTCCATCTGGTTCTCCATGACCTTCGTGGCCGCGATATCCGCCACCGCCCCCGTGACAGCCAGGGCGCGGGCCGGGCCCGCCTCCTCCACGGGGGTGGTGATCATGGCCAGACCACCGGAGGCCAGGCTCGCGGAGCTGACGAACACGAAGGGAAGGTGATCCTTCGCGGCGTTCCACGTCGGAACCGAGGTGTCCGACAGCAGCACCGAGGTGTACACCGACAGGGGCGCGGCGAGGACACCGGAGGCCAGTCCGGCCGGGGCCGACACTGCGTGGAGGATCTTCCGGAGAAACTTCGGCAGCGGCACCTTCCGCCCGGTCAACTCGTCGAGTTCCGCCACCGCGGCGACACCCGCGGGTGTCGCGAAGCCGACCAGGATCCAGGATCCCACGTTCATGGGCGAACTCAGCTTGAAGGTGCGCAGCATGTTGAGGAAACGCTCGGGGCGGCCGAGGTCCACGACCAGGGCGAGGGAACCGAGGCCGGCACCCGCCAGGGCGGCCAGTCTGCCGTTGCGGCGCAGCTTCTGCCGCCCCGTGAGTTGTCCGCCCACGCCGAGGAGCGCGGAACCGCCGGCCACGCCACCCAGGAACAGGTAGATGGCGATGGGATTCTCCCACGGTGGGGCCTTGACCACCGGGCGGCCATAATAGGAGGAGAACTCCACGTCCGGCACCATCTGCATCGGGCGGGAACCATCCCCGCCCGAATCGCCCAACAGGTTACGTTTCTTCTTCTTTCCGCCGCCCCCACGCTTGCGGGGCTTCTCGGGCGGACGGTGGCTGTCGAACCTCGAGGTGGTCATCTACGACCTCCCACGAGGAACGCCCCGGCGACGGCGCCGAGCATGCCGAGAGCCGCGATCCCGGCTCGCTTCGCCATCCGGGGCAGGTCCGCGGTGGGTACCCGCGGATCTGGCGGCAGTCCGTAGACCTCGGGTTCGTCGAGCAGGAGGAAGATGGAACCGGTCCCGCCCACCCCGTCCTCGGGGTTGGCTCCGTAGAGACGAGCCTCGGTCATGCCCTGTGCGTGCAGCTCGGCAACCCGTGCCTTGGCGATCTCGAGCAGTTCGTCATGCTCCCCGTATTTGATGGAGGTGGTCGGGCATGCCTGGGCACACGCCGGGGTCTGGCCGTCCTTGATCCGGTCGTAGCACAGGGTGCACTTCTGGGCGATGCCGATGTTGTGGTCCTTGGCCTCCTTGCCCGCGGTGAAGTTGTCCTCTCCGGGCGCGTGACTGCGGTCGGGCTTCATGTTCACACCGCCGTCACTGCGCCGCTCGATCACCCCGAAAGGGCAACCCGCCACGCAGGTGCCGCACCCGTTGCACACGTCGTCCTGGACGACGACGGTGCCATGTTCGGTGCGGAAGAGCGCACCCGTCGGGCACACGTCCAGGCATCCGGCATGGGTGCAGTGCTTGCACACGTCCGAGGACATCAGCCACCGGAAGTCCGGGGTGTCCGGCGGGGTCGTGTCGACGTCGCCGAGATCCGGCTTCTGTTCGGTCGACGAGCCGATGGTCGGCATACCTAGCCCGACCAGCTTGCGACCGGACTCCCGGGCCTCCTC
>CAYSIP010000243.1:0-4191 GCA_964431055.1 uncultured Corynebacterium sp.
CCAGGTCATGGAAGAAGACCGTGTTCTGGTTGACGTGCTGGATGAAGAACTGGTTCGCAGCCTCCCGGTCCTTGTCGAACTGGATGTCACCGTTCGCATCGTAGAGGTTCAGCAGGGCGTTGAGCGCGTGGTAATCGAGCTGGCTGGTCGGCTGGATCGGATCAGTGACGGAGGTTCCCAGTGTGGTGGTCAACGTGGTGTGGCCTTTCGAAAGAGACGGTGAAATGGAGACAAACGAAAACTAGGAAATGAGGGCTAGGAGGAGGAGCTGCCGACCGCGACGGGCGGGAAGTCCCCGGCGTCCAGGCCGAGTCGCTCCGCGTTCTGGAGCAGACCCCCCCGCAGGACCCGGACGTCATTTTCGTTGCCCATGAGCTCGAAACGGTAGACGTAGGGCACCTTGCACTTGGCGGCGATGATCTCGCCGGCCAACCCGTAGTCGGTGCCGAAGTTGGTGTTGCCACCCGCGACCACGGCCCGGATGAAGCTGCGGTTGTGCTCGTTGTTGAGGAAACGAATGACCTGCTTTGGCACAGGCTTCGAATTCTGCCCGGTCATGGAGACGCCGCCACCGTAGGTGGGGGTCACCAGGACATAGGGCTCATTGACGATGAGCGGCTCATCGTTGCGGTGGAGCGGGATGCGGGCACTCGGAAGTCCCAGCTTGTCGACGAACCGACGCGTGTTTTCCGTGACGGAGGAGAAATACACGACAAGCACTGTGAGCTCACTTCCTTCTGACATCGCCGGCGGACGAGCACCGGATTACGCGGTGCGGACTTGGGCGAACGAAAGCGTTGGACAAATAAAGCCGCCCGTTCTGGTGGGCGGCGGAGGGGGGAGAAATTCGCGGACCCGGGTGGGCCGGAGACCCCGGAGGGCGGGAGGAACGGGGCTCAGGCCGCCTGAGCGACCAGACCGCGGATGCGCTCGGGGCGGAACCCGGACCAGTGCTCGCCGTCGACCTCTACAACGGGCGCCTGCAGGTAACCGAGGGCCAGGACGTAATCACGGGCCTCGTCATCCATGCTGATGTCCACAGTGGTGTACTCCAGGCCGGCACGGTCGAGAGCCTTCTTGGTGGCATTGCACTGCATGCAAGCGGGCTTGGTGTAGAGGGTGATAGCCATGGGATTGCTCCTCGTTCTCGATGTCGTACGGGCTGGTGCGGTTCCACGATCCGGGGATCTGGAGGGCCAGCGCCACGCGTCACTGCGGTCTTCGGTTCGTTCTCAACGTGTTCTTCACCCTGGAGGGGGTGGCATGAACCAACACTATACTTTGTGGTCGACACCCGCAAACAGCACTACATGTAGTAGTTACATCGATGATATTCCCAGCTAGCGACGCATGTGGGGCCCACATGTTGACCCCCCGAAAATTCACCCGCCCGCCCCGCAAACCACAACGGTGTCATTTCCGCAGTTCAGCGTTCGCCCCGGTTATGGAATCGTTATAAAGGGCGTCTGGAACAGATTCATCCCACTTCCCCCACCCGCCCCCACCGCCCCGGGGAGACGGGGAAAGGAGCGACCCGGACACGCACGAAGGCCGTCCACCCTCAACCCGGTGACGGGAAAGGGGGACGGCCTTCGAGACGTCCGGAGTGTCCGGCTCCTAGCCCTGGCGGGCCTTGAAGCGGGGCTCCTTCTTGTTGATCACAAAGACTTTGCCGTGGCGACGGACAACCTGGGCGCCCGGCTTGTTCTTCAGCGACCGAAGCGACTTGCGAACCTTCATCGGGCGCTCCTTTCTCTATGCGCTTTGGAATTGCGACTCAAATTACTGCAGTGGCTGGTTGCCTCAGACGGAAATCCGGCAAAAGCACCAGCCATGACACGAGGGGAAATGATACCGCACCTAGAGGAAATCCCCAAACCACCGACGTGCCTGAACACTGCGGGGACGACGGTGGGCAGGCTGTTTCCCGCCATCCCGGATGCTGCCCGTGGTCGACGGGGCGGGTGCGGAGGTACTCTGGCGGCCATGTCCACACAGTCCGATAACCTGCAGAAAAAGATCATCTCTTCCCTGGGTTCGCGCCCCTCGATCGATCCGGCGGTGGAGGTCGACGCCCGCGTCGGCTTCCTCGCCGATTACCTCCGCGCAGCCGGACTCCGGGGTTATGTGCTCGGCATCTCCGGAGGCCAGGATTCCACCCTGGCGGGCCGACTGGCCCAGCTCGCGGTGGAACGTCTCCGGGAGGAAGGTCATGAGGCCGAGTTCTGGGCCGTTCGACTCCCCCACGGCACCCAGTCCGATGAGGACGACGCACGCAAGGCCCTGGACTTCATCACGCCCGATCACAGCGTGACCGTCAACATCGCAGACCCCACCGCCGCCTTGTCCCGGGAGGTGGCCACGGCCCTCGAAATCGGGGAACTGGGAGACTTCAACCGCGGCAACGTGAAGGCCCGCATGCGCATGATCGCCCAGTACGCCATCGCGGGAGAAAAAGGCCTGCTGGTCATCGGCACCGACCAGGCCGCGGAGAACCTGACCGGTTTCTTCACCAAATTCGGCGACGGCGCCGCTGATCTCCTGCCGCTGGCAGGACTGACGAAGGGCCAGGGGGCCCAGCTTCTGAAACACCTCGGCTCCCCGGAAGAGCTGTGGACCAAGGTCCCCACGGCAGACCTTGAGGACGACCGCCCCGCCCTCTCAGACGAGGACGCCCTCGGCGTCTCCTACCGCGAGATCGACGCCTACCTGGAGGGCCGGGACGTCACCGAGCAGGCGCGTGACCGCCTCGAGCAGCTGTGGCGCGTCGGCCAGCACAAGCGGCACCTGCCGCCGACCCCCACTGACACGTGGTGGAACTGACATCCGCTCCGGAAGCTAGTGAAACCTGCCCAGTCGCTCACAGGTGGCCATCGCCGCGACCGTCAGCGGCCGGGAATAACCCGGGCCGTGGGTGAACGCGTGCACGGCCAGGGGGTGGAGCTGGTGGACCGGGACCCACTCGCGGAAATCCTTCGCCAGTGGGCGCACCTCGCGGTAACCGGCGTAGATGTCGTCGAGGTGGGGCGCGCCGAACAGTGCCAGCATGCCCAGGTCGGTCTCGGGGTGGCCGCCGTGGGCCGCAGGGTCGATGAACACGGGCCCGTCGGCCCCGAAGAGCAGGTTGCCGGTCCAGAGGTCACCGTGGATCCGGGCAGGTTCAACCTCCCACCGGGCCTCAGCGACGGCCTCCGACGCCCGCTCCACCCAGTCCAGCCCATTCCGGTCGAGGTGGCCGGCGCGGTGGGCCGCCCGCGCGAACGGCAGCACCCGCTGCTCCGCGTAGAACGGCCCCCAGCGCGGGGTCGGGCGGCACTCCTGGCGTTGCGTGCCGATGTAGTTCGGCCCCTCCCACCCGTCCGGCGGGGAGCCGAAGGCGTCCGCTCCGGCGAGGTGGATGAAGGCCAGTTCGCGTCCGGCGCGGCGGGCGGCCTCCGGGGTGGGGGTCACCGCCTCCACCCGGACGGTCGTCAGGGTGTTCATCCCGACGGCCACGACTTCCGCCACCGCGTCGGAGGCCTGCCGCAGCCACTGCAGGCCGGCGGCCTCGGCCTCGGCGGAGCGTTCCTCCCGGGGGCGTTTGGTGAAGATCTCGTTCATGCCACCCCAGGGTAGTCAGTAGCGCTCGGGTTCCTCCGCGATCTCGAATTCGCGACCGGTGACCTCGTCCGTCGTGATGCGCACCCAGTTGTACTTCAGGGTGGGTGCCCAGGGCTTCAGGCCAAGGCTTTCGGCGTGGGCGGTCTCTCCCGGATCGGTGAGCACGGAGGCGGTGCCTCGCACAATCACGGACCAGGCGGTGTCCCCGTCGCGGCCGTCGGCCTCGAAGACCACGTCGTTGTTGAGGTGGATGGTGAACAGCTTCGACCCCTCCGCCGTGCGGAGGTAGATGTGGTCGGAGTCAACGACAAAATTGACGGGGAAGATGTCGATTTCCTTCGTGCGGCGCACGACGATGCGTCCCGGCTGGACGTCGGCGAGCCGGGCGAAGGACGCTTCGGGGGAGAGTTCGCGGTAGATGTCGCTGAAATTGGTCATGCCCCCATCATCCTCCGGAAATCCCGGCCCGGAGGAAGGTCCCCCCATTTGCCCCAGGGCGGGAACGCGGAAGGGCCGGTCATCGCTTCTGTGCGATGACCGGCCCTTCCTCTGGTGGAGCTAAGGGGATTCGAACCCCTGACCCCCACACTG
>CAYSIP010000244.1:0-4171 GCA_964431055.1 uncultured Corynebacterium sp.
CGCAGCCTGAGAGAGCTCTGAAAGATATTCACATTTTAGAGTCAACGCAGGTCAACGTGGCAAGTCAAGCGAGCGCGCCGGGTACGGAATCGATACAGATGGATCTATCTGCGGCGATGGGAACGCCCCGCTGAGGCTCTCTCACTGCAACGAATCCGTGGGGAGAGACTGTGCGCGTAGATGGCGGGGCCAGAACCCTCCACGAGCGGTGTCGGGAATCAGGGAACCTTCCCGCCGGGATGCAACCCGGCGGGAAGGTTCAGGGTCGTGGCAAGTATCAGCGGAACAGTCCGGTGATGGCTTCGAAGATGCCGCGCAGGGCACCGCCGAGCGAACCGAGCAGTCCCGCGAAACCGGAGGCACCCGAGCTGCCCGAGCTGCCCGAGGACCCGGTGCCGGACGGCCCGGAGGGATTGTCACCGGAGTCCTCGTCATGGTCCGCGACGATGACCACCCGGTTGGCCATGGCCTGGTTGCCGTTGGCGTCGGCGACCAGGTAGGTGATCGCGTAGCTGCCGGGCGCCGTCTCGTCGACGTTGCCGATGACCTCGATGTCGGAGGTCACGTCGCCGTCCACGTTGTCGGTGGCGGTCACACCGGCGAGCAGATCCACCTGCTCCCCTGCGCGGATGACGAGGTCCTCCGCCGGAACGGAGAGCTCCGGTGCAGTGACGTCGGTCCCCGCGTCCCGGGCGGTGAACACCGCGAACTGTCGGGTGCTGCCCGGGGCCACGTCATCCCCGGTCGCGGCGTCGCGGCTGGTGGCGTACCAGGCGTAGACCTCACCGGATTCGAGTCCGGACCATTCGATGGTGGCCGGCCAGCCGGAGGTGGCCCGGGCCTCGCCGATGGTCTCGCCGGTGTCTGCCACCAGCGTCAGACCGTCGGTGGCGAAGCTGGTCTTACGGGTCTCGAACTGGATCGGCAGACGCAGGTCGTCCTCGGTGCCGTTGTAACGGTTACGGTCGTCGTACTCGGTGGCGCCGAAGTTGTCGAGGAAGGGCGAGTAGGTGTCGATGATCATCTCGCCGGCGTCCAGGTCGAACTGCAGCAGGCGCAGGAAGGAGGCGCCGAACTGCAAGGGGGTGTCCCCGTCGTAACCACCGACCTCGGTCAGACCGAGTTCGTCTGAACCGACCTTGTAGAACTGGTAGTCGGCGAGCAGCTCGACGACGTGGTTGCCCTCGGCGCCGACGTCGGTGCGGGTGACAATGGAGACGCCGTGCTCATGGCCCGACAGAACCAGGGCGACATTCGGGTTCTTCTCGACGACCTGCTCCAGCACGATGGTGCCGTCATGGGAGGGGGCGGCGCCGCGGCCGTCCGGCTGGCCGGAAGGCTTGTTGTAGGCGTGGGTGAGCACGATGGCGTTGCGGTCGGAGTACTGCTTGAGTACCTCGTCGGCCCAGTCGGCCTCCTCCTGGGTGACGTCGTAACCGAGGTGGACGGCGACGAAGTCCAGGCCGGCGGCGCTGAACAGGTCGTAGTGGTTGTCGTTGTCACCCGGCTTCCACGGTTCGTAGGAAGCACCGGCCTCCTGCCATGCCTCGGTCTGTTCGAGGGCCTCGTAGCGCTCGGGGCCGAAGTACTCGTTGTACAGGTTGTCGGGGCCGTTGTCCTGGCCGGTCACGTTGTCGTGGTTACCCGGCTGCACGCCGTTGACCACGCCGGCGTCGTCAAGAATATCCTGGGCTTGAGAGGCGACCTCGAACTCCTGGCGGGCGCGATCCTCGTAATCCCAGTCGTCATCCTGGTGCCAGTTCTCGATGATGTCACCGGTATGGGCGTGATAGGCGATCTTGCGCTCGTCAGCGTTCTCGGCGACCCAGCGGGTGGCGTCCTCATATCCCTTGCGCCAGATCTCGCGCTCGGCCTCGGACTCATTCTCCACGGCGCCCTCGGTGATGTACTGGGTGTCGGTGTGGTGGGAGATCGCGAAATCGTACTCGGACGGATCGGCGAAGCTGTCGCGCACCGGTTCGTTCAGGTCGTCGGCGAAGGGATCGTAGCCGACCACCATCGCCCGGACGACGCCCGCGGCGAGATGCTCGTCGGAAACCTCGGCGGCGATGCTGACCTGACCGTCTACGACACCGCGGGTGGAACCGAGTTCATCCCAGGTGCTCCGGTCCGGGTTCCAGGCGAACAGGCGGACGGTGCGGTTGGGATCGGTGGCGCCGTTCCACACCAGCTGATGGCCATTCTCCGCGGCCCCGGGCACGGAGACGTCGAAACGCTGGAAGGGAAGCTTCCCGGTGGCCGCGGAATCAACGGACTCGTCGTCGCCCGGCTTGATGTCGGAGGCGATCTCCGTGCCTTCGGCATAGTCGAAGTCCAGCGTGGTGGGCAGGTCATCGAGCACACCCTGGAAGCCCTGTTCCGCGACGGCGGTGGCCCCCTTGGTGAAGGTGGTGACCACGTCACCACCGGAGGGGTTGTCCGCGATGGCGGACAGGGAGACGGCGCCATTGCCCTGCTCGGTATCTGTTCCGCCGATCTCCGGGATGTTGCCGCTCTCGAAGCGGATCTCATCGGTGAAGCTGTTGCCGAAGACGTCCACGGCCTCGACGGTGATCACGTGCTCGCCCTCGGCCAGGCCTGGTCCGATCACGTCCCCGGGGTTGATCAATTCACCGTCCAGGGCATAGCTGACCTGGGGGCTCAGCAGAGCTGGGTCGGCATATTCAACCTGGAATTCGGTGGCCTCGGTCAGGCGCGACCCTGCGGACGGGGTGGTGGAGGCAATCTCGATGCGCTGCTCAGAGTCGAGATCTGACTGCTCGTAGAGGGTGGCGATCTCAGCGTCGTCGAGCGGTTCCGAGTAGACGCGGGCTGCCTTGAGCGAGGCGTGGGAAAGGAACTCCGGGCGGTTGTTCGCCGCACTGTCCGCGGCGAGCGCTAGCGCCGTCGCGTTCGAACCCGGGAGCCTCATCTCCCCGACGGCCGGCGTCGAGGCGACCAGCTCACCGTTGAGGTAGAGCTTGGTCTCCTGGCCGTCCCACACGCCGACGGCGTGGTACCAGCGCCCCTCCTCGATGTGCGCGCGGGCCTGCTTATAACCGCCTCCGACGTGCGTGGTGAAGGTGAGGTTCTCACCGTAGACGACCATGGCGAAGCCGCCACCCTGCTTGTTCGCGCACAGGGACTTCTCGCTGCCGTCGAAGGTACCGTCATAGCGGAAGACACACTCGACGGTCATGCCGTCGGCGACCTGGTCATACTGGTCACTGATCTCGTACAACAGGGCGTCATCACGACCGTCGAAACGCGCGACCTGGCTGTCGAGCGCCGGATCCTCCTCGATCACGGGGGCGCCGGCCATCTGGGGGGCCACGCCGCGGGCTGCGTCAATGATATCCCCACCGCTGAACTGGACATCGAGGATGTCGGCCTCGGGCAGGTCGACGGCGTGGGCCATCCCGGCGTTGGCCAGCTGGCCGACGCCCAGGGCGCAAACGGCGGCCAGGGAGGTGGCCACGCGCGCTGCTCTAGCAGTCATAAATGCTTCTTCTCATTCCGCTATCAAATTGGAACTGCACGGGGTTCTTACGTCCCAGGCATGCAGAACACGCCGGTCTTCGGCGTGTCATTGATAGGCTAGATACGATCTATTAATAAAATACAAAGCCCTGTATAACACTGAATCAACGTCGCATTAAGTAAAGGTTGCGGAAGAAACTCCACCTTTTCTGTCCGTTAAAACAGAACCGCCCCCGGAACCATGATGGCGCCGAGAAGCAGCGAGGTTACTTGCGGGCCGTGGTTACCCTGCCCCCGACGACCTCGCAAACCTCAGGGCGCAGCGATCTCATGGCCCTTGGGGTAGACGCTGATGAACCCCACTGCCGTACCCCCCGGAGAGGTCGAGGGCCCGGCGCGACCGGCCCCCGGACCCCGCAGAGTCGGACTCCCGTGAAGGCCGCCACCCGAAGCCTCCACTCCCCACGTTGGTCCCACGTCAATGATCCGCTCCCCTCCGTGACGGAAGATTGCCCGGAGGATGAGAACGTCCGTGATCGCTTCACGCATCACGGCGAGATTGTCCCGCCGCCATTCCCCCGGCCCGGCGTCCATGCCCCGAGTGCTGGTCGGGGCGCGGCGTCGAGAACACAGAAGCTACAACCCCGCGATGATCTCCTTCATGATGTCGGCGGTCTCGCTCGGCGTGGTG
>CAYSIP010000245.1:0-4135 GCA_964431055.1 uncultured Corynebacterium sp.
AACAACATGATCGTGCGTCGCCGCCGGTCCAACAAGAAGCGCTAAGAGGAGGTAACAGAGAATGCCACGCAGCCTCAAGAAGGGCCCGTTCGTCGATGAGCACCTCCTCAACAAGGTCGACGCTCAGAACGAAAAGGGCACCAAGCAGGTCATCAAGACCTGGTCCCGCCGCTCCACCATTCTGCCTGACTTCATCGGTCACACCTTCGCCGTCCATGACGGTCGTAAGCATGTGCCGGTGTTCGTGGACGACTCGATGGTCGGTCACAAGCTGGGCGAGTTCGCACCCACCAAGACCTTCAAGGGTCACATCAAGGACCAGAAGGGACGTCGATAAGCGATGAGTGAGACCATCACCTCCGCCAAGGCGACCGCCCGGTTCGTCCGTGTTTCCCCGATGAAGGTACGTCGAGTGCTCGAGCTCGTTCGCGGCAAGTCCGTGTCCGAGGCACTCGCCATCCTGAAGTACGCTCCGCAGGGCGCTGCAGAGCCGGTCGCCAAGGTGCTCGCATCCGCGGCCGCCAACGCCGAGAACAACTTCGGTCTGGATCCCCGCACCCTGGTCATCTCCGAGGCCTACGCCAACGAGGGACCCACCATGCGTCGCTTCCAGCCGCGTGCTCAGGGCCGTGCTTTCCAGATCCGTAAGCGCACCAGCCACATCACCGTGGTGGTCGCGAGCCAGAAGGAAGGGGCCAAGTAGTGGGCCAGAAGATTCATCCTCACGGCCTCCGGCTGGGCATCACTTCCGACTGGAAGTCCCACTGGTACGCCGATGAGCAGTATGCAGATTACCTCGCCGAGGACATGAAGATCCGCGAGTTCCTGTCCACCGGACTGGATCGCGCCGGCATCGCCGATGTCGTCATCGAGCGCACCCGTGACCGCGTCCGCGTCGACATTCACACCGCCCGCCCGGGCATCGTGATCGGTCGTCGCGGTTCTGAGGCCGACCGCATCCGCCGTGAGCTGGAGAAGCTCACCGGCAAGATGGTCGCGCTCAACATCCTCGAGGTCAAGAACATCGACGCCAACGCCACCCTGGTTGCCCAGTCCATCGCTGAGCAGCTGGTCAACCGCGTTGCTTTCCGCCGCGCGATGCGCAAGGCCATCCAGTCGGCCATGCGTCAGCCGCAGGTCAAGGGCATCAAGGTCGTGTGCTCCGGTCGTCTCGGCGGCGCCGAGATGTCCCGCACCGAGCGCTACCATGAGGGTCGCGTTCCGCTGCACACCCTGCGCGCCGAGATCGACTACGGCTTCTTCGAGGCCCACACCACCTTCGGCCGTATCGGCGTCAAGGTGTGGATCTACAAGGGTGACGTCGTCGGTGGCCGTCGCGAGTCCGAGATCAACGCTCCGTCCGAGCGCCGTGGTCGCGGCGACCGCAACGAGCGCGGCGGCCGTCCGCGCCGCGGTGGTCAGCGTCGCCAGCGCGCTGAGCAGAAGCAGGAGGGTTAAGAATGCTTATCCCCAAGCGCGTCAAGTACCGTCGCCAGCACCGTCCGACCCGTTCGGGCATCTCCAAGGGCGGCAACCGCGTCACCTTCGGTGACTACGGCATCCAGGCTCTCGAGCCGGCCTACGTCACCAACCGTCAGATCGAATCCGCACGTATCGCGATCAACCGCCACGTCAAGCGTGGTGGCAAGGTGTGGATCAACATCTTCCCGGACCGTCCGCTGACCCAGAAGCCGCTCGGCGTGCGTATGGGCTCCGGTAAGGGCCCCGTCGAGAAGTGGGTGGCCAACGTCAAGCCCGGCCGCATCCTCTTCGAGATGAGCTACCCGAACGAGGAGACCGCACTCGAGGCCCTGCGCCGCGCAGGCCAGAAGCTGCCCTGCAAGGTCCGCATCGTCAAGAAGGAGGACCAGTTCTAATGGCAACCGGTACCCCCGCCTTTGAGTTCCGTGAGCTGGACGCAGAGGAGCTGAACAACCGTCTGGCCGAGGCCAAGGAGGAGCTGTTCAACCTGCGCTTCCAGATGGCCACGGGCCAGCTGACCAACAACCGCCGCCTTCGCACGGTCAAGCGCGACATCGCCCGCATTTACACCGTTATCCGCGAGCGTGAGCTGGGCCTGTCTGTCGTCCCGGGAGCTGAGGCTTAAATATGAGTGAGGCAAACGTGAACGATCAGAATGAAAAAGGTGTGCGCAAGACTCGCACCGGCGTCGTGGTTTCTGACAAGATGCAGAAGACCATCGTCGTCGAGCTCGAGGACCGCAAGCAGCACGCCCTCTATGGCAAGATCATGCGCACCAGCTCCAGGGTGAAGGCACATGACGAGGACGAGACCGCCGGCATCGGCGACCGCGTTCTGATCTCCGAGACCCGTCCGCTGTCCAAGGACAAGCACTACCGTCTCGTCGAGATCATCGAGAAGGCCAAGTAAGCTCACCGCTTTCTGGTCGAACGACCCCGCGCAGGTTTCCTGCGCGGGGTCTCTCGCATGTCCGGGGTACTTTCCGATGCCCCGACGCCTCCGGAATCCGGCATACTCGGAACCATGGATCCCAGAGCAGAGCTGTTGCGGGAGTTCGGTGGGGAGGCCCGCGCCCGAGCCCTGCCCCTCACCTACGGGGCGGGACCGCGATCGGGAAGTTTCTACGGGCAGCCATCCGATTCCGGGCGGCAGATGGATTCCTCCTACTCCGCCACCGCACAATTGGGCCGAACGGACGTCGACGTCGTGGCCCGGGTGCTGGAGCTGCTGGAGTCACAGGCCGCCCGCGCGGAACGGGCCAGGATCCACCTGGTCGGGGGGCTGATCCAGGGGACGGTGGGCGGGACCGTCCTCCACCTCAATGCGGTGACGCCGCCGAGGCTCATTCCGCTGATCTCGACGCTGGTGGGAGGGCGCTGTGCCTCGATCGGGGTGACGGCCGACGAGCGGGTGGACGTCACCACGGTCATCTGCTCGGTGGGCGGCGAGGCGGATGCCTTCCTGGGGCGGCTCACCAGGGCCGGGGACGCGGTGGGGGAGGTCCTGGCTGCGGGAATGTCCCCGGATGGTCCTGCCGTCCGCCGGGAATTCAACGTCGACATCCCCGGCGCCGTCGGCCACCTGGCCCTGCAGTTGTTCCTCACCGCCACCCCGACGAGGCCGATCAGCTCCCGGGTGATCGCCGACATCGCGGAGTTGATCCGGGCGGTGGAGCGGGATATCGCGCCGTTGCAGGTACAGGCCGTGACCAACGGCCCAGCCGGTGACCTGTCCATCACGAGCCGGAGGAAGGCGGTCGATGAAAGCACCATGATTGAGGCGGTGCGGGTCGCCGCGGGGCATGCGCGCGAGCTCCCGGAGTGGAGGGGACTGACCCGTGCCGGGTTGGAATGGTCACCGGAGGTGAAGGTGATCTCTCCGGCGCACCTCGCGGGGAGGGCTCCCTTGTGGGAGACGGGCCACCGTGAGCCGGGCACTCCTTTCGAGAGAAAACTCAGGGCCGCCGTGACGGTCACCGTGCCCCCTGGCGCGCCTCAGGGATGACCGACTCGATGGGGGAGTGGGGAAGGGATCCGAAAACGTCCCGGATATATGATCCGTCATCTAGCATGAATCCCGTCACATGAACGTGATGTCGTGACGCATCTTCCTGCATCTCGCGCACCCTTCCCCTGTAAAGAGGTGGCCTCCATGTCAGTAACCACGGGCACTGCCAACAGTGTCCAGAAGACGTCCCCGTTCTCCCGCAACGCGATCATCGCGCCCAAGAAGTTCAACCGCTGGCTCATTCCCCCGGCGGCGCTGGCGATTCATCTGTCGATCGGGCAGGTCTACGCGTTCAGCGTGTTCAAGATCCCGTTCATGGCCCACTTCGACGTTGGCGAGGTGGCGGTGGGATGGATCTTTTCCCTGGCCATCGGCATGCTGGGGCTTTCCTCCGCCTTCGCGGGCACCTGGGTGGAGCGCGTCGGTCCCCGGGCCTCGATGGCGGCGGCCGGCGCCTTCTGGGTGGTCGGTTTCTTCGTCGCCACTCTCGGTATCTGGCTGGGCCAGCTGTGGATCGTGTACCTCGGATACGGGGTCATCGGCGGCATCGGATTGGGCATCGGCTACATCTCCCCGGTGTCCACCCTGATGAAGTGGTTCCCCGACCGCCCGGGCCTGGCCACCGGGCTGGCGATCATGGGCTTCG
>CAYSIP010000246.1:0-4101 GCA_964431055.1 uncultured Corynebacterium sp.
GGCATCGGCGCAGCGCGGGACGTGATCCAGAACCACCTCATCCAGCTGATGGCGCTGGTCGCGATGGAGGAGCCGGTGTCCTTCTCTCCGACCGAGCTGCAGGCCGAGAAGGTCAAGGTGCTGCGCGCTACCAAGCCGGTCTACCCGCTGAGCAAGACCACCGCCCGCGGCCAATACACCGCCGGTTGGCAGGGTTCCCACCGGGTGAAGGGCCTGCGGGAGGAGGAGGGTTTCGATCCGGACTCCACCACCGAGACCTTCGCGGCCTGCACCCTGCAGATCAACTCGCGCCGCTGGGCCGGGGTCCCCTTCTACCTGCGCACTGGAAAACGTCTCGGGCGTCGGGTCACCGAGATCGCGCTGGTGTTCAAGGAGGCGCCCCACCAGCCCTTCGGCGAGGGACAGACCCGGTCGCTGGGTCAGAACGCCGTGGTCATCCGCGTCCAACCGGATGAAGGTGTGCTCATGCGTTTCGGCTCCAAGGTTCCGGGCTCGACGATGGAGGTCCGCGACGTCAACATGGACTTCTCCTATGCCGAGGCTTTCACAGAGGCTTCCCCGGAGGCCTACGAGCGGCTGATTCTCGACGCCCTGCTCGACGAATCCAGCCTCTTCCCCACCAATGAGGAGGTGGAGCTGTCCTGGGCGATCCTGGATCCGATCCTCGAGTACTGGGCGGAGAACGGCCGCCCGGACGACTACGCGGCGGGCACCTGGGGTCCGGCCAGCTCCGACCGGGTGCTCGAGCGCACCGGCCGGTCCTGGCGCCGTCCCTGATCCGTCATCCGTCCCCCCATCGCCCCATCCACGTGGAAAGGCCTTCATGATCATCACGCTGCCGGACACCGACTCCCGGGAGATCGCCGCGAGCCTCCTGGAGGCCCGGGAACTGAGCTCGCGCACCACTGGCCGGGTGCTCACCCTCATCGTCGACGCCACCGGCGCCGACAACGTCGACGCCATCGTCTCCGCCACCCGCGAGGCCTCCCACGAGCACCCTTCGCGCGTGCTCGTGCTCATCACCGGGAACATCTCCGACGCCGCGCACCTCGACGCGGAGATCCGCGTCGGTGGTGAGGCCGGCGCCGCCGAGATGGTCGTCATGCATCTCTCCGGTGAGCTGGCCCGCCACCGGGAATCGGTGGTCACTCCCCTGCTGCTGCCGGACACCCCGATCGTCACCTGGTGGCCGACGGCCGCCCCCGAGGACCCGGCGGCGCACCCGCTGGGCCGGCTCGCCCAGCGACGCATCACCAACGCCGACCGGGACGACTCCAGCGATGTCCTCGACCGGCTGCGGGCCGCCTACACCCCCGGGGATTCGGACATGGCGTGGTCGCGCATCACCGCGTGGCGGGGTATCGTCGCCTCCTCGCTCGACCAGCACCCGCACGAGGACGTTCGGGAGGCCACCGTGGTCGGCCCGCCCGGTGACGTCAGCGTCGACATCGCCGCCGGCTGGCTCGCCGACCGGCTGGGGGTGGAGATCCTCCGGGAGACCTGCGAACCCACCGACGATCCGACGCTGTTTCCGATCCGTTCCCTGAGTTTCGACCGGGCTTCCGGACCGCTCAAGGTTGAGGTGCTCGACCATCGCACGGTACGGGTGGCACTGCCCGGTCGCCCTGAATCCCTCGTGGCGATGAGCGTGCGTTCCCACGCTGAGTGCCTGTCGGAAGAACTGCGACACCTGGACCCGGACCTCTCCTACGCCCAGGCGCTGCGCGGCCTCTCGCGTGTCATCCACCGCTCCTAGCCCTCCCCTACATCCCTGAGACAACACACACAGAGACAAGGAGTCGAATGCCCATGGTCACCGTTAACCGTGTCACTGACCTGAATGACCTGATCAACCAGACCGCCGCCCGCTTCATCGACGTCGTCCACGGCGTGCAGAACGGCGGAGGCCGCCACGGCGACGGCATTGCCCGAGTCGTGCTCACCGGTGGCGGAGCCGGCATCGGCGTGCTGCGCCGACTCGCCGAACTCCATGCCGCAGCCGACGAACAGTCCGACAGCTTCCCCGCCCAGCGCGTGGACTGGTCCCGGGTGCACGTCTTCTTCGGTGACGAGCGCAACGTGCCCGTCGACCATGAGGACTCCAACGAGGGCCAGGCCCGCGAGGCGCTGCTCACTCCGGTCGGCGTCCCCGAAGACAACATCCACGGTTACGATCTGGGCGAGACCGCCATGGACGTCTCGGCCGAGGCCTACACCTCGGCGCTCGCCGAGTTCGCGCCCCAGGGATTTGATCTCCACCTGCTGGGCGTGGGACCCGAGGGTCACATCAACACCCTGTTCCCCCATCATGCGGCCACGGCGGAGACGGAACGACTCGTTGTGCCGGTCTACGACTCCCCCAAGCCCCCGCCTGAGCGTGTCACCCTGACCCTGCCGGCCGTCGCCCGCGCTCAGCGGGTGTGGCTGCTGGTCAGCGGTGCGGAGAAGGCCGAGGCCGCCGGTCATGTCGCCCGCGGTGCGGAGCCGGCTGACTGGCCCGCCGCCGGCGCCAACGGCCTGGAGGAGACCATCCTCTGGGTCAGTGAGGATGCCGCCACGCAGATCCGGTAGCACCGGGAAGCCACCCCTTTCAAGCAGACCGGGGACCACGCCTGTCACAGGCGTGGTCCCCGGTCTTTTTCGTGGCGCCCGGCAGGTGACATCAACTGCGGCGCCGCCGGCCGGCATGCGACGGCCGACCGGAGGGACCACTGGTCACCTACGGGGAGCGCACCGGTGAAATGGAACTGCCCGCCACCGAAGACGGGGCCACCTGCATCACCGACCTGCGGCTGGCCTGATGCAGAAGAGAACCGGGGACCTCCCCTCCCAGGCGGGAGGGGCGGTCCCCGGTTCTCTTGTCCGGCAGGTGCCGTGGCGACCTAGCCGCCGAAGGCCTGCAGCAGGTTCAGCGCGATGATGCAGGCGACCCAGATGACCACCATCAACACGGTGTAGCGGTCCAGGTTCTTCTCGACGACCGTGGAGCCGGAGAGATTGGACTGCACGCCGCCACCGAAGAGGCTGGAGAGGCCACCGCCCTTGCCCTTGTGCAGCAGCACGAACACAGTCAGCAGGATCGAGGAGAGCACGAGGATGATCTGGAGGGCGAGGGTCATGGGGTGTAGGTCCTTCGACGACGTCGGTTGAAAACTCCGGTCCAGTGTACACCAGGGGTCTGGTGCACACTCTCCCAGCTAGCCGGAGTTGCGCAGGGCGGTGGCCAGGCCGTTCATGGTGAGCTGGATGCCGCGGGAGACGGCGTCGCGTTCGTCACCGGCCCGGTAACGGCGCAACAGTTCGACCTGGATGATGTTCAGTGGCAGCAGGTAGGGGAAACGGCGGCGCACCGAGCGGGCCAGCATCGGATTGTCGGCCAGCAGGTCCTCGCTCCCGGTGACGCGGGTGAACATCTCGCGGGTGAGCCGGAATTCGTCGACGATCACGCCGTGGATGCGTCCGGCCACCTCACGGTCATCGACCAGACCCGCGTAGAGTTCGGCCAACTCCATGCCCGCCTTGCTCATCACCTGCGCCATGTTCGACATCACGGAGGTGAAGAACGGCCACGTCTCGTAGAGGCGGCTCAGCTCATCGCATCGTTGTCCGGCGTCCTCGCCCTCCCCGATCCACTCGCGCAGCGCGGTGCCCACCCCGAACCAGCCGGGCAGCATGACGCGCGACTGCGACCAGGCGAGCACCCAGGGAATGGCCCGCAGATCGGACACCGAACTCGTCTGCTTGCGGGAGGTCGGGCGGGAACCGATGTTGAGCGAACCGATCTCCCCCAGCGGGGTCGATTCGGTGAAGTACGGGATGAACCCCTCGTCCTCGTGCACGAGCCGCGAGTACTTCTCCCGGCTGAGGCGGGCGATCTCCGCCATGATCTCCGTGGCCCGCCCGCGGTCCGCCAGCTCGTCGACGTCCAGCAGGCTGGCCTCCAGCGTGGCGGAGACCAGGGCTTCCAGGTTGCGGCGCGCGGCGTGGCGGGAACCATACTTGGCGGAGATGATCTCGCCCTGCTCGGTGATGCGCACCGACCCGTCGACCGCGCCCTTCGGCTGGGCGAGAAGGGCCTCGTAGGAGGGGCCGCCACCCCGG
>CAYSIP010000247.1:0-4097 GCA_964431055.1 uncultured Corynebacterium sp.
GGCACCGGGGACGAGCTGCTCCGCGCGGGCGGTGGCCACCCCGGCGGCGGCCATGACCTCCTTGGCGAACTGCTTGGACCCCTCGATCTGGGCGGCCTCCCGCGAAGGTCCGAAGACGCGGACGCCCGCCCCACGCAGGGCGTCGGCGACGCCGGCGACCAGCGGGATCTCGGGACCGATGATGACCAGCTCGGCCCCGATCTCGTTGGCCAACCGGGTCATGGCGGCCGGGTCGTCGGCGGCCCCGGCGTCGGGGTGGACCGTCGCGAGGTCGGTCATGCCGACATTGCCGGGGGTCACGTGCAGGTCAGTGGTGGCAGGGTCGGCGGCCAGGCCCTTGAGCAGGGAGTGCTCGCGGCCTCCCGATCCGATCACGAGAATGCGCATGCGGACCAGCTTAGTTGGGGGGAGCCGGGCCCGGAACTCGGCCGCCGGGCCAGCGCTGCGCAGGTACCCTGGGCGGCATGACTAGCGTGTTCACCAAGATCATCAACGGCGAGCTGCCGGGACGTTTCGTCTACCGCGACGAGGAGGTCGTGGCCTTCCTGACCATCGAACCCCTGCGCTACGGCCACGTGCTGGTCGTCCCCGTCGAGGAGACGGACCGCTGGACCGATCTGGATCCGGCGCTGTGGGCCCGGGTCAACGACGTCGCCCAGCAGGTCGGCAAGGCCGTCATCGAGGCCTTCGGTTCCTCCCGCGCCGGCTACATCATCGCCGGTTTCGACGTCCCCCACGCGCACATCCACGTCTTCCCCACCGACCGGATGGGTGAGTACGACTTCTCCCGACAGATGGCCGCCGACGCCACCGACCCCGCGAAGATGGACGAGGCCGCCGCGAAGATCCGCACCGTGCTCGGCACCGACGATGAGGGACGCCGCAACTGAGTCTGCTGCTGTGGGTGCCGCACCGTGGCACCCTCCCGGAGCTGCCTCCGCTTGCCGACGCCCACGGCACCCCCGTCGTGCTGCTGCACGGCCTGATGGGCTCACCGGGCAACTTCGAGCGCACCGTCCGTCGTCTGCTTGACGACGGCGTTCCGGTCGCCGCACCCGGGTACGGCCGCCGCGGCACCATCGGCCTGGACGCCTCCCTGGCCGAGGTCACCGGGGGCATCGACGAGATCATCGCGGCCTCCCCCACCGGGCGGATCGACGTCGTGGGACACTCCCTCGGCGCGCTGATGGGCCTGCGGCTGGCGCACACCCGACCGGGGAAGGTTCGCACGCTGGTGGGCGTGGGTGCCGTGTTCCGTGGTCTGCCCCCGGCCCGCAACCGCCTGCTGGGCTGGGGCATCAAAGTGGTGATGGGGGTCGGCGCGCGGGAGCTGATGGTGCCCGAACCCCTGGACGCCGTCGAACCGGAAGGCACCCGGGTGGTCTCCCTCATCTCCGCCGCCGACCGCGTCGTACCCTCCGACTCCAGCCGCCTCGGCGAGGTCGTGGAGATCCCTGACGTGCGCCACGAACACCTTCCGGGCCGGGCCGACGAGATCGTCGCCGCCCTCAGGTGGCGGCCGTGAATCCGCGCGCGTCAACCCGGTAGGGAGAAGTCCATCCGGCCGGGACCAGGGGTGGACTGGGACACCGCCCCGGCCCGACCCGTCTCCACCCCGACGACACCTCGGGCGATCAGGACAAGTGACAGATCCCGTCGCCACAGAGGCCCCGGAAACACTGACCTGGGAAACCCACGAACAGGGCAACTGCACCGTTGAGATTCGACACTTTTCACCACCACGTCTGGGCGGGAGAGCCTAGTCCTTCAGCAGCGGCAGGCGGATGGTGAAGGTGGAGCCCTCACCCTCCACGGATTCGACGCCGATCGCGCCTCCGTGCTGTTCAACCAGGGACTTCACGATCGCCAGGCCCAGCCCGGATCCACCGGAGGCCCGCGAGCGTGAGGCGTCCTCGCGGTAGAAGCGTTCGAAGATGTGGGCCGACACCTCGGGCGCCATGCCCCGACCGTCATCGGCGACGGTGACCACCACGTCGTCGCCGTCGAGGTAGAGGGTGATGGTCACCACGGCGTCGGGGCCACCGTGGTTGAGGCCGTTGGTGATGAGGTTGAGAAACACCTGGTGCAGGCGCGCCGGGTCGCCGTCGACGACCGGGACCGAGGAGGTCTCGTTGATGACGCTGACCTCCCGGCCCGGGAAGGCGGCCCGGGCCGTGCTGGCCACGGACAGGGTGCTCTCCAGCAGGTCGACGGGGCGCTTCTCCAGTCGGCTGCCCTCGGCGCGGGTCAGCGCCAGCAGGTCCTCCACCAGCAGGCTCATGCGCTTGGATTCGTCGTCGATCTTGGTCAGCACGCGATCCACGTCGGTGGTCGCCCCGGAGCGGTAGAGCTCGGTGTACCCCCGCACGGAGGTCAACGGGGTGCGCAGCTCGTGGGAGGCGTCGCCGACGAAGCGGCGCATCTGCTCCTCCTTGCTGCGGGAGGACTCGACGGACTCCTGCAGGCGGGCGAGCATCGTGTTGAGGGCGCCGGCGAGCTGGCCGACCTCGGTCTCCTTCGGCCACTGGGGCACCCGTCGGTCGAGGTCCCCCTCGGCGATCGCCCCGGCGGTGCGCTCCACCTCACGCAGCGGCTGCAGGGCACGCCGGATGAAGTAGTAACCCAGCAGCCCCATGATCAGCAGCACCAGGGCACTGATCGTCAGCTGCACGAAGGCGAGCCCGTAGAGCAGATTGTTTTCCCGGTCGAGCGAGCGGGCCACGATCTTCGTGATCAGCTGGCCCTCCTCATCCGCCTCGATCTTGCCCACCACACGCCACTCGATGCTCCGCGGGGAACCCGGGCGGGAGTCGACGGTGTGGGGCGGGGCCCCGATGGTGATGTCGCTGAGTATCGGCGGGCCGCCACGGTCGTTGTCCATCATCGTCGTGCCGTCGGGGTACATCCAGATCAGGCAGTAGTCTGACGGCGGACGCGACGACCCGCCCGCGAGGAAGACCCCAGGGTTGCTGGCCCAGGTGTCGAGAGCCTCGTGGAGATCATCGTCGACCCGGGCGTAGAGGACCTCCTTCATGATCGAGGAGACCGCGACGGAACTGGCGGCCAGCCCGAGACCGGAGACCACCACGATGATCACGACCAGCCAGGTCCGCAGCGGCATCGACCGCGTGATGGAGTCACGCCGGCCGTTCCCCCACCGTTGACGGCGGCCCGGACGTGACGACGCCGCGGCGAGCTGCTCGTCGAGCGTCCGGCCGCGGTAGGGGTTGGGGACGTCTGAACGCGTCGGACTCTGCGGATCTGCCATGGATGCCGGGCCCCGGTCAGTGGCGCGGGGTGCGCAGGACGTAGCCGACACCGCGGACGGTGTGGATGAGCGGCACGTCTCCGGTGTCGATCTTGCGCCGCAGGTAGGAGATGTAGGACTCCACGACGTTGCCGTCGCCCCCGAAGTCGTAGTGCCAGACGTTGTCGAGGATCTTGGACTTGGACAGCACGACCTCGGCGTTGAGCATGAGGTAGCGCAGGAGGTTGAACTCGGTCGGCGAGAGCTCGACGATCTTGCCGCCCTTGGTCACCTCATGGGTCTCGTCATTGAGGGTCAGGTCGGCGTAGGTGATGGTGACGTCCTCGGTGGATTCCTCCACCGCGTGACCGCGGCGCAGAATGACCCGCAACCGGGTGATGACCTCCTCCAGCGAGAAGGGTTTGGTGACGTAGTCGTCCGCCCCGATCGTCAACCCGTGGATGCGGTTTTCCACCGCGTCCTTGGCCGTCAGGTACAGCACCGGGCCGTCGAGACCCTCCCCGCGCAGCTTCCCCAGCAGCTCGAAGCCGTCCATCCCCGGCATCATGACGTCGAGGATGTAGGCGTCCGGGTTGAAGTCCCGCGCCAACCGGAGGGCCTCGGCTCCAGAGCTGGCGGTGCGAACGTCGAAGCCCTGGAATTTCAGGCTGACGGTGAGCAGCTCGACAATATTGGGTTCGTCATCGACGACGAGCACCTTGGCCACTGCCGGGAGAGACTGCGTTTCGTTCATATCGTCCATTGTCCATCACTCTCTACATCGTTCGCATCGAGTCAACCCGATGGCACTGCGGCAAGCCTGGACGTTTTCTGAACGTTTACTGTGGAC
>CAYSIP010000248.1:0-1918 GCA_964431055.1 uncultured Corynebacterium sp.
CGGCGAGAACGTCGTCCACGGCTCCGACTCCCCGGAGTCCGCCGAGCGCGAGATCGGCATCTGGTTCCCGAACCTGTAGTCTTCCGTACCGCCCGGGCCCGCACCGATGTGGTGCGGGCTTTTTCACGTCTTGAGCTGGCCGGGCAGGGATGATGCCGGGATCATGACCGCAGTTTTCGGTCGCGGACCCGGGACGTGGTCCGCTTATCGACGCCCCACCTGTGCCCACACCCGCACCCGTTGCCAGTCGACCGCCCCGACGCCCAGCAGAGCGGTCATGAGCCCGCGGTGGGTCTCGGCGGCGTCGAGACGCGCCAGGGTGAGCTCCTCGATGCCGGGGGGGGCTCGAGGATCTTCCGGGCACGGCGGTGACCGACGCGCCGGTACTGCTCGCCCATGCGCCGGAAGCTCCAGGTGAAGACCAGAACCGCGGCCGCACCGTAGGCGACGCCACCCGCCGCCGGGTCGACGGGCAACGGGTCGAGCGCGTAACCGACGAGGAAGGTCACGGCCGGCCAGAGGAACGGCGTCCAGTGGCGCCAGGTGGGGACGTCATCGGACCTGGATTCGGGGGATTCATAACCGGAATTCGACAACGAGAAGACCCGGGGTCGCGCGGCCACGAGGATGATCAACGGCAGAGCGACCGCCACAATCATGGGCACCACCAGGCCGAGGTGGGCGAAGGCGGCCGCCAGGCCGAAGCCGACGCCCGGGACGATCGCCACCGGCCAGGAGACATCGTTGTGGCCGCGGTGGCGTTCCAGTTCCCCCCATGTCCGTTCCTTCTACCTCAGCGGTGTGGCAGCTCGTGGACGGTGCGCACGCCCACCGGGGTCAGCTCCACCAGATGACGACCGGGATCGTCCCCGGCGTCGACGGCCGAGGTGCGCACCACCTGGTGCCGGGACAGCGCCCGGATCCGCTCCCGCAGCGCGTCGACCCCGCAACCGAGCTCGTCCGCGAGCCGCCACACCCGCACCTGGATGCCGTCCACCGCGCCCAGGGACAACAGGGCGGTGACGACCTCCCGGTGGGACTCCGTGGCATCCAGTCGGGAGGCGGTGGCCTCGGAGAAATCCGCCTTCTCCAGGGCGACGCGTGCCCGGCGGCGCCCGACGCGCCGGGTTTCCGCGCCGGAGCGGCGGTAGGCCCAGGTGAAGGAGGCGGTCATCACCGCGGAATAGGCCGGGACCGCGAACGCGGGATCTGATTCGGCCGGTTCCAGGCCGAGGCTGCCAAGCAGCACCACGCCAGCGGGCAGGAAAGGGAGCCAGTACGCCGACTGCGGGTAGTCCGCGTCCGAGGTGGTCCGCATCTCGAAACCGTGGCGGAAACGCCGGGGTCGCCGGGCGAGCAGTCCCACGCCGAGGACAGCCAACACGCCCACCGCGATGAAACCGGCGACCAGCAGCTCCAGCTGGAACAACGTCACCGCTGCGGCGGTGACGGCGCCCAGTCCCAGGGCAAGCGACCAGGAGATTTCCTGGCCGCGCCGGTGCCGCTCCATGTCCGTCATGTCGATGGCCATCGTAACCGTCCGCGTCACAGCGCCGCAGCACTGCGCTGCGGCGGGCACGGGTGCGGATATGCGACAATGGGGGCGGTCGCGCCGCCGTCGCCCCACCGGGGGCCCGCTGAGGCGGCGCGGATGAGAACAACTGAACACCGACCTGAAAATCTTCCCGGCCGAACTCCCTGCGCGGCGGCGGCGAGTGCCCAACTCGCCAGCGCCCGGGGATTCTCGCCGGACAACAACTACAGGAGCGCCCGTGGCTGATTCCACTGCATCCAACGACGAACCCAACGACACCACCCCCGCCCGCCAGGACACCGCGCCGAAGAAGCGCCGCGCCGCCCGCAGCTCGGCGGCGAAGAGCCCCGAGACGACCAAGGCCACCAAGGCCACCAAGGCCAC
>CAYSIP010000248.1:2018-4087 GCA_964431055.1 uncultured Corynebacterium sp.
ACCAAGGCCACCAAGGCCACCAAGGCCACGAAGGCCACGAAGCCGGCAGCCAAGAAGACCACCCGTAAGGCCACCCGCCCCGCAGCCCCCGCAGCGGAGGACGCGGCAGCGAACGCCCCGGTCGGCCAGGACAACACTGCCGACACCGCAACCGCCACCGCCACCGGGCAGCCGCGGAAGCGCCGGGCGGCCCGCACCGCCGGCACCAAGGCCACCGCGAAGACGACTGCGCGTGCCGGGCGCGATGACATCCAGACCGCCCGCCCGGTGGTCGAGGGCCCCGATGCGGACAATCCGGTTGAGCAGGCCGTGCAGGCCACCGCCGCGGCCGGCACCGCCGAATCTGCGGTGCCGACCACTGGCGCCGCCCGTGATGATCGTGCGGCCGCGGACCGTGACGTGAAGATGGCCAACCCATCGGCCGATGCGCCGGTAGCCACCACCAGCCCCACCGCCACCGCCACCGGCACCGGTAGCGGTACCCGCAAGAAGACGAAGCGGGCCGTGAAGCGCCCGGCGGCTACCGCTACCGCCACCACTCCCGCCCCGGCCGACGCCGGGCAGGAAACAGCCACGCAGGCCCCCGCGACCCCGGCAGGCAACGCGACCGCAGATTTCGATCGCGCCCAGCTCGGGGAGAAGACCCGCGTCCATGTCCTCGCCAGGGCCCTCGGGATGTCCTCCCGCGACCTCATCGTGGCACTCGACAAACTCGGCGTGGTCAAGGTCGCCCAGTCCTCGCTCAGCCGGGCCGAGGCAGAGCGTCTGCTGGACGCCCTCGCCGGCGCGACCGACGCCGCCGGGTCCGAGACCCCGGCCACGCCGGAGCAGGCGACGGCGACCGAGCCCGCCCCCGGTGCGGAGGACGCGACCCCGGAGCACGTCACGGACGGTTCCGGCGAACCGGTGGAGAAGATCCGCACCCGGGTACGCAAGAACGTCGCCAACGAGATCCACCAGATCGAGGAGAAGGTCGAGGCAGACCTGGCCGCGGTCGTCGATGAGCACGGCGACAGCGGCCTGCTCGAAGACGTCACACCCGCCATCACCCCGAAGCCCGAGCCGGCCGAAGAAGCGGCGGTCAGGTACGCGCCCGTGTTCATGGCGCCGCAACAGAGCGCACCCACCGCGGCCACCCGCTCCGAGGACGCCATGGAGACCGACAACGACGACAACGACGACAACACGGACGACATCGGTGACGCCGCCGACGCCGACAGCACCGAGGACGGTGACAACGCCTCCCGCCGACGCCGCCGTGGCCGCCGGGGAGCCGGCCGGGGCCGGGGCGCGGAGGACGTCGCCGAGCGGGAGGCCAACGCGGCGCCCACCGAAGCGTATGAAACTGACGAAGTCGACGAGGCCGAGGAACTGCCGGAGGAACCGGTGGCGCTGAAGGGGTCCACCCGCCTGGAGTCCCAGCGTCGGCGCCGCGCAGAGATGCGCGAAGAAGGGCGCAAAAAGCGCCACATCGTCACCCAGGCCGAGTTCCTGGCGCGCCGGGAGTCCGTGGAACGGACGATGGTGGTGCGTGAGCGTGAGCGCCACGACCACGAGGGCCTGGTCACCCAGGTCGGCGTGCTGGAGGACGACCTGCTGGCAGAACATTTCGTGACCTCGGAGACGCAGTCCTCGATGATCGGCAACATCTACCTCGGACGCGTGCAGAACGTGCTGCCGAGCATGGAGGCCGCGTTCATCGACATCGGCAAGGGGCGCAACGGCGTGCTCTACGCCGGTGAGGTCGACTGGAAGTCCGCCGGCCTGGGCGGACGGGGCCGACGCATCGAGCAGGCCCTGAAGTCCGGTGATCAGGTGCTGGTGCAGGTGACCAAGGACCCGGTGGGACATAAGGGTGCGCGTCTGACCACCCAGATCTCCCTGGCCGGCCGCTACCTGGTGTACGTTCCGGGCGGGCGTTCCGCGGGTATCTCCCGCAAGCTGCCCGGGCCGGAGCGCAAGCGTCTCAAGGAGATCCTGAACCGGGTCGTGCCCGGGCAGGGCGGGGCGATCATCCGCACCGCCGCCGAGAATGTGCCGGAGGAGGCCATCGCCGCGGACGTCAACCG
>CAYSIP010000249.1:0-4079 GCA_964431055.1 uncultured Corynebacterium sp.
CGACCTTCTTCGAGGACTCCTCGACGATCGCCGGGACGGTGATGCCGCGCGGGTAATCGGGGAAGCGGTTGAAGTAGGCCTCCTGGAGGCGCTCCATGCCCAGCGCCGGGTCGACCTCGCCCGGGTCCAGATCGAAGGTCCAGGACCGCACGTCGTGGGTGGGCCCCGCCAGACCGAGGGAGATGACACCCTCAAGGCCCATCAGGCGGCGCACGATCACGGCGCGGTGGGCCCAGGGGCAGGCACGGGCGGCGATGAGGCGGTAACGGCCCGCCTCCACGGGCCAGTGAAACGTGCCGTCCTCCCGCTCGGTCGGCTCACCGGCGGGGGCGTCGGCCGTGATGCGGTCGTCGATGTACTGGGTGTCACGGACGAACTCGCCGTCCGGGGAGGCGTTCTTCGGGTCGCCGGCCCAGTCAGTGGTGGCTGTGTTCTTCTCGCTCATGGGACAACTCCTGGAGGTTGGTGACTATCAGTTAGTGATATATCAACAACTTTAGCGGAAGGTCGTCCTTATTTCCAGTGCCCCGGTGCCGGAGTCGACGCCAGCGCCGGAGTCGACACAACCCGGTGCGGGCATCACGACTCCTTCCGCAGGGGACCGGGCGCCCCAGAGTGTGGAGGAGCGCCGCCTCCTGCTGACTGAACTGCCGGTGAAGGGGCGCGCGCCGATGACCGGATACCACCGCGACCTGTTCGGAGAAACCTGGACCGACGACGTCGACGTCGAATTCGGCCGCAACGGCTGCGACACGCGCAATGACGTCCTCCGGCGGGATTTCAAGTCCGTGGACCTCCGGCCGGACAGCAATGGCTGTGTCGTCGACACCGGAATCCTCCTCGATCTCTACTCGGGTGAGGAAATCAGATTCACCCGGGGACAGGGGACCTCCGTCGCAATCCAGATCGACCACGTCGTCGCGCTGGCGGACGCCTGGGTCAAGGGCGCCCGGCAACTCGACGAGCGGACCCGGCGGAACCTCGTCAACGACCCGGACAACCTCCTGGCCGTGGACGGTGAGCTCAACCAGCAGAAAGGGGCCGGCCACGCCGCGACCTGGCTGCCACCAAACCGGGAGTTCCGCTGCGAATACGCACAGCGCCAGGTCACCGTCAAGGCGCGCTATGACCTGTGGGTCACCGAAGCCGAGCGCGCCGCCCTGAAACGGCAGCTCGACACCTGCTCCTGAGTGACGTTCGGCCCGCGGTGGCACGGGGCGGTGGGCCCCGTGGTCGGTGAAGATTTCATCTCCGGCACTCCGGCGCGCGGAGATTCAGCGGCGGCGGAGGCCCAACCTGACCTACCCTGACAGGTATGAGCGACAACACCCCGAAACCCGACCGGGCGAACCCGTCCGACCACGATCATCTGGATGTCCCCACCTATCGGCCGGACTCCGACGGCGGGGGACCCGCCGGGTCCACGCCGGCCACCGGGGCCGCAGCCGCCCCGAATCAACCGGGACAACAGAACCAACCCGTTGATCCTTATGAGCGCGCCGGGCGGGCAGCCCCGCAGGAGATTCCCCCGAAGGGTGCGGCGCCAGGGAAGGCCGCCCAGCCCTCTGAGACCACCGCATTCGCCGCGCCGGGCCACAATGACGTTCCGCCGGCCGCCTCGGCGCCCTACGATGACCGGGATTTCGCCCCGACGCAGGGCAGCAGCGCGGCTTCGTCATACGAGACGAGCGCGGTGCAGCCGACCCCGCAGGCGCCGCAGGTCGCGGCCGCCCCGGTCGCCTCCGAGCCGGTCGGTTCCGCGGCGACAGGTGTGGTGGGGGATGAGTACCTGCAGGAACGCACCGCCGCCGCCCAGCCGGACCCCCGGCGCGGCACCATCGACCTGGGTCTGCTGATCATCCGTCTTCTGCTGGGGGTGTGGCTGGTGCTCGCCTCCATCGCCACCTTCTTCCAGCTCGGCGGCAATGAGGGACTCAACGGCCTCGAGTCCGAGTACGCCGGTTATCTGGCTGCGGGCCCCCTGGCGATCGCTGTGCCCTCCATGCAGCTCGCGGCGGGCGTGTTCCTGATCTTCGGGCTGATCACCCCGCTTTTCGCGATGCTGGCGACCGTGGTCACGTCGTTCACTTTCCTGCACGAGATCGCCGTCGGCGGGGGCGGTTTCAACGTCTTCGCCTGGACCGATTCCGCGATGCTCTCCCTGTTGCTGCTGGGTGTCTCTCTGGCACTGCAGTTCACCGGGCCCGGCCTGTACTCCTTCGACTACGGCCGCAGCTGGGCGCGTCGTCCGCTGCTCAGCTCCTGGATCTTCGTCGTCATCGCGATCGCCGCCGGGGTGGCGCTGTGGTGGTTCGGGGCGGGGGCCAACCCCTTCGTCTGATTCCGGCTTCCGGCTCGCTCGTGATCGCACGGCCCGCTCCCTGGTGGGGGCGGGCCTTCGTCGTGCTCAGTCCGTCGACTGCCTGGCCGGTATCTTCCGTAGCGCCAGCGCCAGCCCGATCAGGGTCAGCAGCGCCATCCACACGTAGTCGGAGACGAGGAACTTCTCCCACACAGACAGCGTGTGGACGTCGACGCCGTCACCGAACCACCACTTCGGCGGGTTGGTGAGCATGAGCAGTCCCCACACGCTGAGCACCGCGCCCAGGAAGGTCGGCATTCCCAGCACGCTGACCCACCGCCAGAGGGCCACGGGCAGGAGCAGCGCCATCCACACCCAGTGGTGGGACCAGGACACCGGGGAGATCAGCAGCATGATCAGGGCGTTGACGAGCCAGGCCTCGACGTTCATCTCCCGGCGCATCAGGGCGGTCATGAGCCAGCCACCCAGAACGATCACCAGCAGCGCAAGCACCAGCCAGAGAACGTTGAGCAGCAGGCCATTGGCGTCCAGTGATTCCCCGGTGGGGAACCAGCGCATCAGCATTCCCTTGAGGGAGCTGTTGGAGGTGTAGGCGGAGTCCACCCCGAACTCCGAGTCGGTTCCCATGCCGGCCAGCACGGTGGTGAAGAACTCGACGGTCGCGTCCCAGCGCACCGCCGCCGCGGCCAGGGTCATGAGCAGGAAGGACACCACCGCGGTGAAGATCGACCTGAAGTCTCGGCGCAGGAGGAAGTACAACAGCATCGCGAGCGGGGAGAGCTTGATGGCCGCGGCCACGCCGATCAGCCAGCCCTGAGGCAGCCAGCGCTTGCGTGGCACGAGGTCGAGCACCACCAGGGCCATGATCACCACGTTGATCTGGGCGAAACTGGCGTTGAGCCACACCGGTTCGAGCAACATGGCGAACGGCCAGGTCACCGCAGTGGCCGCGAGGCGCACCCGTGGTTCGACGTTGGCCAGCACCGCGCGCAGCACCAGGTGGAGGCACAGCAGGATCAGCAGCGCGGACCCGATGTTCATGACCACGGAGGCCCGGTAGTCGTCCATCCATCCGAACACGGTCAGGGGGACGAGCACCAGCGCACCGAAGGGTGGGTAGATGAAGGGAAGTTGCAGGTCGCCGGCCTGCATGGGCACCGAGTACATTTCACCGCCGGCGAGGAAGGCCCGCACCCCGTCCCGGTAGATGATCATGTCGACGGGGAAGTCGGTGATCCGGGCGTGGTCGAAGGAAACGGCGAGGCCCGCGCCGAACCCCAGCAGCGTCATCATCGTGACGATGAGTTCGCGGGGGGTGCGGGCGGGCCTTATCTGTTGAGCAGTCACCCGGATCAGCGTAGGACAGTGCCCCGGCCAGTCCAAGGTTCGGGTCAGTCCACCTGGCGGACGGCGCCCTTGTCGGCGCTGGTGGCCATCTTCGCGTAGGCGCGAAGGGCCTTGGAGACCTCGCGTTTGCGGCCGATCGGGCTCCACGGCTTCTCGCGGGACTCCATCTCCACGCGGCGACGCTCGATCTCCTCGTCGGGGATGTCCAGGCTCAGGCGGCGTTCGCGGACGTCGATGGTGATGGGGTCACCGTCCTCGATCAGGCCGATGAGTCCACCATGGGCGGCCTCGGGGGAGATATGGCCGACCGAGAGGCCGGAGGTTCCACCGGAGAAGCGGCCGTCGGTGATCAGGGCGCCCTCCTTGCCCAGGCCGGCGCCCTTGAGGAAGGAGGTGGGGTGCAGCATCT
>CAYSIP010000250.1:0-352 GCA_964431055.1 uncultured Corynebacterium sp.
TGGTCGCGTTCATCGCCGCCCACTCCATCCTCGCCAAGTGGCTCTACGCCCACCCACCCGCCGGCGTCGACACCGCCGACGCCCGGATGGGCGCCCAGCTGATGTACTACGGCGGGGACGTCGTCGACGTCGTCCTGCTCGTGCTGCTGTTCCTCGGCTGGTATCCGCTGACCCGTCCCCGCCCCCATTCCCGACCCGGTGGGCGGACCCCGGCGCGTGGTGTCCTGCTGCGCGCCAATCCCCGCACTGACCCACGCCCCGTTGGCCGCCCCCCCCCCCCCCCCCCGGGGGGCCCGGCCCGGGCGGAGAACCCCCCCCCCGCGACCCCCCCCCCCCCCCCAACCCCCGGGGC
>CAYSIP010000250.1:362-4063 GCA_964431055.1 uncultured Corynebacterium sp.
GCCCCCGTTCGCAGCCCGGTGGGCGGGCCTTGACGCGTGGGGTCCTACTGCGCGCCAATCCCCGTACTGACCCACATCCCGTTCCCGACCCCCACCCGCCCCGACAGGAGAGCCTGCCATGACCATGACACGCCACCACGGATCCCGTCCCCGCCCCCAGACCCTGCTGCGCGCCGCCGGCACCGGAGCCGTGGCCGGACTGATCGGCGTCGGGGCGATGACGGCGGGGGAGAAGATCGAACAGGCGGTGACCGGCCGGCCGAACTCGTATGTCCCCGCCCGCACCCTGCTGACCCTGCTCGGCCGCCGCCCCGGCGACGGTGACCGGCCCCTGGCCTGGAATCACCTCATGCACTACGGCACGGGCGCGACGCTGGGTGCGCTGCGCGGGGTGTGGGCGGTCACCGGCATCCGGGGAGCGCACGCCTCCGCCTGGCACACGGTCATCCGGCTGGGGGTGGACCAGACCCTGGAGAACGCCACCGGCGTCGGTGCCCCGCCCACCACCTGGCCGGCACGCGAGCAGGCCGTCGACATCCTCCACAAGGCGGTCTTCTCGACCGTGACCGGGCTCGTCGCCGAACGCCTCCTGGCCCCGACGCTGCAGTCCGCCCGGGGCCGCGCAAGCCACTGAACCGTCACCGGGCCGTACCGGCGGTCAGTACGCCTCGGCCAGGGCCCGTACCGCCCGTTCGATCCGCCCCCGGTGCGGAGCCACCTGGGAGCCGGCGGCAATCCCGAGGTTCACGCCGAAGGGATCCATGATCAGCGACTGCACCGCCACTACCTGACCATCCACGATGATCGGGCCGCCGGAATCGCCCCGCACCGCCTTCGGATCATTGCGCAGCAACACCCCGGAACGAACTACCGTGCGCAGATCCCGGGAGGCCGCCAGGGGAACCCACCCGATCACCCGGCCCACGCGCTCGCGCCGCCGGTACCAGCTGCCACCGAAACCCTGGGTGACCGCCGGGGCCAACAGCCGGGCGCGCCGGGTGGCCACGGGCAGCAGGTCCTTCGGCGGGGCAGCCTTATCCAGGCGGACCACGGCCAGGTCGGACCACGGGATGGTGACCGCCCCCAGCACCGTGGCGGTGAAGTGCGCGCCCCCGACCTTGAAGGGGCCGGTCTTGCCGCGGAAGAAGTGGGCGCAGGTGAGCACGTACTCGGTGCGCGCGTGCTCGGCCGCCCCAAGATCCGGGGAGATCAGCACCCCGGAGCAGAACCGGGTGCCGGAGGAGATGCGCAGGGTGAAGGAGGGGGACACCGGCCCCAGGGTAGCCAGCCCTACGATGGGGGGCATGGCATCTGAAACTTCCGTCCTGTTCGACGACGCGGTCTACGCGCACCGACTGGCCGAGGCCGCTCGCCTGTGCCGGGAACGCAGCCTGTCGGGGCTGATCATCGGCACCGGTCCTGAGCTGGCGTATCTGACCGGCTCCTGGCTCACCTCACACGAGCGCCTGACCGCACTGGTCATCCCCGCCGAGGGCACGCCCACGTTGCTGGCCCCGCAAACCGACATCGACGATCTCGCCGCCTCCGCCGTGCCCCGACTCGACGTGGAGGTGCGCGGCTGGATCGACGGGCAGAGCGCCCACCGCCTGGCCGTCGACGCCCTCGGCCGGACGGGCGATGGACCCGTGGGCCTGGGCTCCAGCCTGACCGCCGACCACGTGCTCGTCCTGCAGTCCCTGCTGCCGGAACGCCAGACCGTGCTGGCCACCGCCACCCTGCGGGAGCTGTTCACCCGCAAGGACGACGCCGAACTCGCCGAACTGGCCCGCGCCGGCAAGGCCATCGACGAGGTCCACGGCCAGGTGCCGGACCTGCTGCTCCCGGGCCGCACCGAGGCGGAGGTCGCCGCCGACCTGGAGCAGCTCATCCTCAACGAACACGTGGCCGTCGACTTCGTCATCGTCGGTTCCGGACCCAACGGCGCCAATCCCCACCACAGTTTCTCGGACCGGGTGCTCGAGGAGGGCGACCCGGTGGTCGTGGACCTCGGCGGCACCCTGGACACCGGCTACCACTCGGACTGCACCCGCACCTACGTCGTGGGCGGCGACCCCGGGAAGGCGCCGGAGTCCTTCCGCCGCGCCTACGCCGTCCTGGAGATCGCCCAGGCCGCGGCACTGGCGGCGGTGCGCCCCGGGGTCACCGCCGAGGACATCGACCAGGCGGCCCGCGGACCCATCGAATCCGCCGGCTACGGCCGCTGGTTCTTCCACCGCACCGGCCACGGCATCGGACTGTCCACCCACGAGGAACCGTTCCTCATGGCCGGCAACGATCTGGTGCTGGAGGAGGGCATGGCGTTCTCCATCGAACCCGGCATCTACCTGCCCGGGGAATGGGGCATGCGCATCGAGGACATCGTCGCCGTATCCGGCCCCGGAGCCGAACGTTTTAATTTTCAACTAAAACAGCTACGATGACCCCCATGAGCATCAACCCCGCCACCACCAACGCCCTCTTCGTCGGCCACGGCACCCCCATGAACGCCATCGAGGACAACGACTTCACCCGCACCTGGCAACACCTCGGAGCCACCATCTCCGCATCCGCCCCACGGGCCATCCTCTCGATCTCCGCCCACTGGTACACCCGCGGCACCGGCGTCACCGCCATGGCCGACCCCAAGACCATCCACGACTTCTGGGGCTTCCCCCCGGAGCTCCACGCCGTCGAATACGACGCCCCCGGCGACCCCGAGGTCGCCGAACTCGTCCGCGACATCGCCAAACCCACCCTCATCCAGGAGGACTACAACTGGGGACTCGACCACGGCACCTGGTCCGTACTCAAGCACATGTTCCCCGAGGCCAAGATCCCCGTCGTCCAGCTCTCCATCGACGGCACCAAACCCTTCTCCGAACACGTCGCCCTCGGCACCCGCCTGGCCCGCCTCGCACAGGAACACAACGTGCTCATCGTCGGCTCCGGAAACGTCGTCCACAACCTCTCCATGGTCCAGTGGCACAAGGCGGACTCCGGCTTCGACTGGGCCGACTCCTTCGACGACGCCGCCAAGGAGATCATGCTCGACGACCCCGACCGCGTCGAGACCCTCACCGAACACCCCGGCTTCACCCGCGCCGTCCCCACCCCCGACCACTTCCTGCCCCTGGCCTACATCGCCGGCGTCACCGCAGGACTGGGGGAGACCACCGTCTCCACCTTCAACGAACAGCGCACCATGGGATCCCTCTCCATGACGGGATATCAGGTAGCCTCCTGACCCATGACAGGGTGCGTACTTCTCCTCGGCGGACACAGCGACATCGGCGGCGACCTCACCGCCAAACTCTGCACCGGACGACCGGTGGTGCTCGCGGCGCGCCGGGAATGGACGCTTGACGACGTCACCGAACGCATGGCCACCGCCGGAGCCACCGCGGTGCACACCCTGGCCTTCGAGGCCGGTGACCTCAGCTCCCACCGCGACGTCGTCACGCGTGCCGCCGAACTGGCGGGACAACCGGTGACCACCGCGATCGTCGCCTTCGGCATCCTGGGTGACCAGGCCCGTGCCGAACACGAGGAGGCGCACGCCGCCGAGATCGCCACGATCGACTACACCGCCCAGGTCAGCATGCTCACCGTGCTCGCCGACGAGATGACCCGCGGCGAGATCATCGCGTTCTCCTCCATCGCCGGCTGGCGGGCACGCCGCGCCAACTACGTCTACGGCTCCA
>CAYSIP010000251.1:0-4052 GCA_964431055.1 uncultured Corynebacterium sp.
CGTGGCCGTGGTGGCTGTTCGTCCTGCCGGCGACCGGACTGCTGTTCTATCTGGTCAGTCTGGTCCGGTATCTCCGGGCGCGCGGGTTCGGTCGGCCACGCGTGCTGGTCACCGAATATCTCCCACCCAAGAACGTTCCGGCGATCGCCGCGGCGGACATCATGGGTCGCCCCGAGAGGGGCCCCACCGCCCAGTTGATCGAGCTCGTGGGGGCCGGTCTGCTCACCCTCCGCGTCCGGGAGCCGCTCGAGCCGCGCCCCGACGGTCCGCCCACACGTATCAGCTTCCTCCAACGACGGCGCCTGCGACGCGCGCTGGACATCCCGGCCGCGGACTTCGACGCGATCGAGGACGACGAATTGCGGGAACTGATGCGTGGCTACTTCCTGTACGGGCTGGGCGAGCGTCCCGACCCGGAGTCGACCGTGGAACTCGCGGAGAGGCAGGAAGCGCTCGTCGTGCGGAGGGGCTGGCGCGAGTGGGAGCCCGACCGGCCGGGTTGGTTCGGCTGGATGATGTTCAGTTTCCTGGTGGCCGGTGGCCTCGGGATGTACGCGATCCATCCCCGTGGCCAGGACTTCTGGTGGGCGCTGTCGTCCGGGGTGCTCGGGATGGTGCTGCTGATCGCTGCTCTCTATCGGCACCCGGCGTTCGGGCCGCTCACCGACGAGGGTCGCCGTGTCCGCAACCACCTCCTCGGGCTCAAGCACTTCATCGGCATGTCCGAGGCCAACCGGATCGCCTGGCTTCAGGGCGTCGGGAGTGCCCCGGTCGTCCGCGCTGACGACCATGCCGCCTTGGTGAGGCTCTATGAGCCGCTGCTGCCCTATGCCATCATCTTCGGTCAGGAGAAGTCGTGGACCGCGGTCCTCGGTGAGCACCAGCGCGTCGTCCCGGCCTCGGGCCAGTGGCTGGGCGCCCTGCAGTCACTGCCGGTGGGGGATGTTGTGCGTACGCTCGACCACCGCCATTACCACCGCGCCAACCGCGGCATCAGCGGGTTTCGCTCCGTCAGCGCAACGAACGAGACCATCGGGAGCGGCTTCCGCGGTGCCGGTGAGGTCATGGGCGACGCCATGTCGGTGATGGCCGACTCTCGCAACGACGGCGGCGGTTCGCGGCGGGGTGGTGGAGGGTCCAGCCGCAGCTGGAGCTCCGGTGGATCGCGCGGGGGCGGCCGCTCCGGTGGCGGCGTGGGCGGCGGTGGTGGCGGCGGCTGGTGAGCCGGTGGTCAGGTGCGGGCTTCGTCATCACCTCATCTGAGTCACCTGATGTGCGCACGAAACTGCGGTGAGGAACGGAAAACTCGGGAAAGAGGGTCGGTCGATTACGCTGAACAGGTCCTATCCTGGGGAGTCAGATGGAGTTCTTTCGCGGCCTCAAGCGCCTTTGGCGTCACAAGCTGTTCCGCCGGCTCCTCGCGGTCCGCGTCGGCACCCAGGCTTCCGATGGGGTCCTTCAGGTCGGCATGGCGGCCTATGTTCTGTTTTCTCCTCAAGAGCAGCCCGACGCGGGGGCGATCGCCCTGGTGCTGGCGATAACCCTGCTGCCCTTCTCCATCGTCGGTCCCTTCGTCTCCTTCACGCTGGACCACTTCAACAGGCGACAGGTGGCGGTCGCCACGGACGTCATCCGAGTGCTGATCGCGCTGATGCTGGCAATCCTGGTGCTCAACCCGGATCTGCGGGAGCACTGGACGATCTGGGTGTTCTTCGGTGGGGTGCTGGTCGCGATGAGCTTGAACCGCTATCTGATGGCGGGGTTGTCGGCCGCCCTGCCCCACACGGTCGACAAGGATGAATATCTGATCGCCTCCTCGGTGATGCCCACGATCGGACCCGCGGGGGTCCTTGTCGGGGCGGCCGTCGCCGCCGCCATCCGGTTCGGGGCGAGCACCCGCATGGAGACCTATCAGGCGGACGCCCTCATCTTTCTCGCGGCCGCCCTCGGGTTCGCGATCACGGTTGTCCTCGCCCTGCGGATTCCCGCCCGGGCGCTCGGCCCCGACCGGGCAGAGGCGTCGGCGCCGACGCCCCGTCCGAGCGAGATCCTCGGCGGCCTGGCCGCCGCGGTGGGCCACCTCCGCGAACACCGGCCCGCGGCGATCGGGCTCACTACGATCGGTGTCCAGCGCATCCTTTACGGCATGATCCAGGTCGCCACCATTCTCTTGTTCCGCAATTGGTTCCATGAGGTCGAGGACGTCGAGTCGGCGATGGCGGACATCACACTCTGGGCCGGCGCCACCGGGGCGGGGTTCATCGCGTCCGCCCTGGCGGTGCCACCCCTCGCACGCACGATCGGCGTGCGTCGAACGATCGTCGCCCTGCTCATCGGTGCCGGGGTCCTGCAGATCGTGCCCGGGTCGATCTTCACCCTGCCCACTCTGGTCGCCTCGGGCTTCGTCCTGGGCCTCTGCTCCCAAGCTTTGAAGATCTGCGTGGACACCCTGGTCCAGGCCCATGTGGAGGGCAATTTCAAGGGCCGGGTCTTCACCCTCTATGACATGGTCTTCAACGCCTGCTTCGTTCTCGCCGCAGTCCTCGTGGCGCTGTTCTTCCCCTATGACGGCCACACCCTGGTCGGTTTCGTGGGTCTGGGCGTGCTGCTGATCATCCTCGGCGCCGTGTTCTGGTTCCGCACCACGTTCATCGGTTCCACGACGTTCGACCGCGGCACCCAGTTCGATCCGGCCTCCGCCCCCGTGAAGCCGCAGACCGTCTGAGGGACTGGACCGGGCCGTTCGTCACGCGCGGGCCGGCCGGGCCGGCGTGCAGACGTCACCCCAGGTCGAGCCAGGAGTCGCCCGAGTTCGGCCGCTGCTCCTCCGGGCGCGCGGGACGGCGCTGTGCGTCCTGGTCCTGTCCCGTCGGAGTCGGGTTGGTGGGGGCATCGTCCACGCCGGGAGCCGCTGCTTCGCGAGCATCGGGCTGCGTCTCTGCCTCTCGCCGCTGGTGTTCGGCGGGGGCATATCCCGGCGGAGCCGCCTGAGCGCGGGGCCAATCCTCCCGGTGGTCGTCGTCCGGACGCTGCCCGCCCTGCGGCCGGTGCCCCCCACCGACGTCGGTCGCGCCCGCGGGCGCGGCCCCCTGCTCCAGGCGCGGCCAGTTGCCCGGCCCTGGATTCTCCGCGGCAGCACGGGCGATGGACTGGGGGGTCGCCCCGGGTTCACCTTCCGGGATCGGGGTCACGACCACCGCAGTGCCATAGGCACACACCTCGGTGAGATTTTTGCCGAGTTCCCCGGTGTCGAATCGGAGGCCGATGATGGCGTTCCCGCCACGCCGCACGCACTCGCTCCACGTCCGGCTGATGACCTCGTTGCGGCTTTCGTAGACGACTTTGGTCAGATCGGGCGGCTCTCCCCCGCCGAGGCTGCGGAACCCGGCCGCGAGGTTGGCGCCGAAGTTGGCGCTGCGTGCGGTCATGCCCATGACCTGACCGAGGACCGCCTCGATGCGATAGCCGGGAATGCCATTGGTGGTGACGATCAGCATGTGCTCATTCAACCGGTCCCGAGGTTCGGTGCGTGTGTCGGCCCCGCGGTCAGTGCTGCTCGGCCCACCATTCTCGCAGTAGTTCTGAGGCGCGTTCCTGCCCGAGCGGCCCGTGTTCCATCCGCGCGGCGAGGAGGAACTGGTACGCCCGACCGACCGCGGGTCCCGGCGGCACGTCGAGCAGCGCCATGATCTGATCCCCGTTCAGGTCCGGCCGGATCGATTCCAGTTCCTCCTGCTCGGCGAGCTCGGCGATCCGCTTCTCGAGGTCGTCGTACGCCCGCCGCAGGCGGGTGGCCTTGCGCTGATTACGTGTCGTGCAATCGGCCCGGGTGAGGATGTGGAGTCGCTCCAGTTGATCCCCTGCATCGCGGACATAACGACGCACCGCCGAATCGGTCCAGCCACGGGTGTCGTCGAACAGTCCGTCGGAATAGCCGTGGAAGCGCAGATGCAGCTCCACCAGCCTGGCGACCTGCTTGATCTGTTCGCCGGAGAAGCGCAGCGCCTGCAGGCGCTTCTTCACCATCTTGGACCCCACGACGTCGTGGTGGT
>CAYSIP010000252.1:0-4036 GCA_964431055.1 uncultured Corynebacterium sp.
GGGGGAAGGTCCCGGCAATTGGTGAACACACCGAGTCGATCCTGCGGGAATTCGGTGTGGTCACTCGCCTTCGGTGAAGAGAAGCAGCCACTGTCGGGTCAGGGCCTCGAGCACGAAGTCCTCGTTCTCCCGGTGACCCCGCACGAAGAGGAAGTAGTAGTTGCGGTCCAGGCTCATCAGCAAGGCCAGGAAATCCTGCATCCGTTGCCGGTTATCCACTAACCCGGGGAGGGTCTGGCTCATGCGCCGGATCATGGCCAGCCACTCGGTGGCGACCTCCTCGTCCTGGGACATGGCCTGTTCCACCGCGGCGAATTCCACCCGCATGTCCAACCACAGGTCGCGCATGCGTTCCAGCCAGACGCGTATCGACGCCCCGTCGTGCGGCGCCGTCTCGAGCAGCTCACGGAAGGGGGTCATGATCTCCGGTTCGATCTCCCGCATCTTCGCCAGCACCAGGTCGGGTTTATTGCGGAAGTGCAGGTAGAGATTGGCTCGGCTGCCCCCAGCCTGTTTCGCTATCTGATTCATGCTGGTGCCCCCGTAACCCTGCTCGGTGAACAGCTCAAAAGCCGTGTCGATGAACCTCCGCCGGGTTTCGGCGGCTTTCTGCTCCTTGAGGTTCATGTGGTGGGGGATCCTTCCGTGGGGATGTTCGCCCCCAATCTATCGGGTGGATCCGGGCGGGACGGGCTGGGGGAGGGAACTATTTTTTCTCCGCCCGGACGTCCCGTTGTCGGCGTGCGGATCGGATCCGAAGTGCGATCGCTCCTACGACGATCAGTAATCCAATGAACTGCAGTCCCGGGGAATCATCTGCCCCGCCGAGGATGACGGTGACCACCCCGAGTGCCACGAAGAGAAGAGTTACCAGCCATTTCATGATTGCCGGCCCTCTTCCTCAATGTTGTCGTCCACCCATTCGAGCAGGTCCCCGGGTTGGCAGTCGAGGACCCGGCACATCGCGTCCAGGGTGGTGAAGCGGATCGCCTTGGCCCGGCCGTTCTTCAGCACCGAGACATTCGCTGGCGTGATCCCGACCTGCTCAGCGAACTCTCCGACGCTCATCTTGCGTTTGGCCAGCTCCACGTCGAGGCGCACCACGATGGCCATCAGATCACCCCCTCCATGTCGGCGCGCAGCGACGCCGCCTGACGCAGCAGATCCCGCATCACCACGATGAGCAGGACCAGCACCGCCCCGATCAGCGTGATCCCGATCAGCACCATGGGCATGCCCGGATCGCGCAGTTCAGGGGTGAAGTAGATGTAGGCGACGAGGGAACCGCACATGACCGCCAGCAGCAACCAACCCGCGACGAAGGTCCAGACGATCACATTCACCCACCGCAACGATTCCGGGGTGAAGATCCGGTCGCGCTGAACCAGGGTCAGCAACCGCCAGGTGCACACGATCACGATCTGAAGGACCAGGGCCTCCAGTTCCCAGAACAGCAGCATCGGCCACCGCCAGGGGTCCGCGCCCGGTCCTTCTTCGGTGGAAAAGATGAACTCGCCGGGAAATGACATGACCTGCGCCACCAGCAGTCCGAGGAACACCAGCACCAGCAGGATTCGGAGGGGTAAAACCCATCGACTCACAGTTGACATGAATTGAGTTTCAATCAAAACCTATCGAATGTCAATAGATAATGGTGAGGGAGCCTGGCAGGTGTGCTCCGCCCCTTGCCGCTTGGGGTCCGGCTTCATCGACTCAAGCCACGCGCGAACCGACACCTCGGTGTGGGTGGGACGGTGGAACAACTCCTGGAAGGGGGCTGTGAAATGGGGTTCCAGCTCCCGCATCCTCGCCCACACCAGGTCAGGTTTATCGCGGAAGTGCAGATAGAGATTCGCCCGGCTACCGCCCGCGTGCTTGGCGATCTGATTCATGCTGGTGGCCCCGTAACCTTGCCAGGTGAACAGCTCGAAGGCGGCGTCGACGAACTTCTGCCGGGTGTCCGCGGCCTTCTGCTCATGCAGATTTATGATGTTTCCTCGGTTGGCGTGGCTTTCAATCTAGCGGCTGCCACCGGGTGCGTCGTCAACGGCGGTGTCTTGGCTGGTGCCTTTTGATTCCCGGGAGAGATCGGCTTGGCTACGTCCAACCCTCATGTGCCGTTCATCCCGGTCCCCGCGGTGTGATCTCTGCCATAATGGGTCTATGGCTGAAAATAACCCCACCATCCGCCCCGACCAGGCCCACGCCGCCCGAATTCTTCTCCATGTCTCCGTGAAATCCGTGGGACTCGGGGCAGGCCTGGACTCTGAGCTGGTCGAGGATTTCGAGAACGGCCGCGCTGAACTGGACTCGATACAGCAGGAACAGCTACGTGAGGCCCTCGAGGAATTAGGGGCCGACTTCATTTCGGAGGACGACGAGAACGGTTACGGTGTGAAGCGTCGGCACAACTCCCGCAAGATCCGCTCACTTAACCGGTGGGAGGGTGAGGGCGGCCCAGCCGCCTTCTAGGCGACCTGAGCAGACTCCCACACCCTGGAAAACCAGAAACGCACTGGGCTGGCACACCGACACACCTCATGTCGGCGTGCCAGCCCAGTCCGCCTCGATCCCCTTCTGGTGGGTTCATAAGAAGTCCCCTGTTGAGGGAGTGCCTGCCGGGGTCACGTGTCCTCCCTGCGCGGAATACCGGCCTTTCTGCCTTTCCGGATCCACTGACATGACCCCCGGAGACGGTGTTCCCGTGGCGGACGTTGATGACGCCGGCGTGCCCGGCCCTGGCGTTGTCCTTCCCGCTGGCCCACCCCGCTGCGGCAATCCTGGAAAAAGAAACCGGGCCCCGCGCCTGAAAGCAGGGGACCCGATCTGAGGTTCAACGAGCAGGAACTACCGCACGTCGACGAATTTGCGGACGACCCAGCCCTTCAGTGCGATGAGGACCAGGCCGAGGACGATGGCGGTGATGCCGACGGTGACGAAGAACGTCCGTTCCGCCGAGGCGTCCTCCGGGTTGTAGAACCCGCCTAGTGTGCCGGACAGCGAGGTGCCCATGGACACGGCCATCAGCCAGACGGCGAACATGCGGGACTGGAAGGCCCGCGGCGCGACCTTGGTGGCCAGGGAGTTGCCGACGGGGGAGAGCAGCAGCTCACCCATGGTGAACAGGAACAGGATCCACACGATCACCAGCAGCGGGGTGGAGTTCTCCCCGCCGCCGGCATACGGCAGGAAGAAGAACAGCGAGATGCCGATGATGATGTTCGCGACGCCGAACTTCACCGGGGTGGACCACTGGCGCTTGCCCAGTCTGGTCCACAGGGCGGCGAAGACGCCCGCGAAGAGGATGATGAACAGCGGGTTGAAGGACTGGACCAGGCCCGGCTGCAGCTCGATGCCGAAGAAGTCACGGTTGAGGCGTTGGTCGGAGTACACCGCGAGCACCGTGAACTGCGACTGGAAGATCGCGAAGAAGAGCACGCCACCGACGAACATCGGGATGAAACCGAGCAGCCGGGACTTCTCCTCCGGGCTGGTCAGCGGGGAGGTGTACATCTGGGCGAGCAGCACCACGGCGGCGATGCCGGCGATGGCGGCCATGATGTTGGACAGCCACTCGAGTCTGACCACGCCGGTGCCGATCAGCGCGACGACCACCACGACCACGACGACCGCCCCCGCGGCCCAGGGCAGATACTGCTTCCCGGGCAACGGGTTAGGGATGTCGTGGCCGGCGGCCCCGATGGTGGACTTGCGCATCAGCGTGTACTGGATCAGGCCGAGCGCCATGCCGATGGCGGCGATGCCGAAGCCCCAGTGGAAACCGCCCCAACCCCAGATGGCGTTGGTGACCAGCGGGCCGAAGAGGCCGCCGATGTTCACGCCCATGTAGAAGATGGAGAAACCGGCGTCGCGGCGGGTGTCGGTGCGGGAATACAGCTGGCCGAGGACGACCTGGGCGGCGGTCTTCACTCCGCCCGAGCCGACGCCGATCAGCACCAGCCCGATGGCCAGACCCGGGTAGCCGGGGATCAGGGCCAGGGCCTGGGCGAGGCCGATCAGGACGGCGTCGGCGGCG
>CAYSIP010000253.1:0-4033 GCA_964431055.1 uncultured Corynebacterium sp.
TGCACTTCCCCACCCCGATATGACCCGGGAATACCTGCGTTGTTGACCTCGACGGGTCGGGTTTACTGCGCTGAGAACGGTGAGCCGCCAACGCCAAGGCAGGTGCTTATTCCCCGGCCACTCCGCTCCGGCGGTGTAGAACCAATGGGTGAGGTTCTGATGCCTGAGCCGGTGGGCAACAGCACACGGCGACACGACGTGCTTCTCAGCGGAGAAGCCTGGCCATGAATCCACAACCCGGTGGTAGAAGCCTTCTACCCCTCCCCCAAGAAGGCACGCACGGGTGTCCCGGTTTCTTGAAACTGAGACGCCTGCGTGGGGGGTCTGAGCGGATGGACCTCCAGCCGGGGTAAGCAGTGAGCCCAAAAAGGGACACCTGCCCGCTACCAGGAGCTCAACGGAGGATGCGCTATCAGCACCTTCGCGGTTTGTCCTGTGCAGCGGCCGGTCAGCGGTTCACCGGGGTAGTAGAAGCGTCCACCGGGGAGGAAAAAGCGGGAGTCACCGCGATCTTCGACCCACACCGGTGGCAGGCAACTCCGGTGCCTCCCGTTCATGGGAGCCTTCTTCGGAAGTGGGTCGCCGTGGTGGGAGTGCGGCCAGGTTCACCAAGAGCAAGGCGATGACCACCGCGGCACCACCGCCCCACTGCAGCGGAGAAAGCACCTCATCGTTGAGCACCACCCCGATCAACGTCGCGCTCACCGGGCTGAGAATACCCAGCATGGCCACGCTCACCGCGTCCAACAACGCGATACCGCGAAACCACAGGCCGTAGGCCACTGCACCATTAATGGTGAACATATAGACAAACGCCACCAGGTTCGTGCCAGAGACCTGCTCCGGGATGCCCTCGATGAGCAGCAGGAACGGCAGCAGAACAAGACCACCGAAGGTCAGCTGCCAACCCGTCACCGCAAGACCCGGTACACCCTCAGGGCGGCCGAAGCGCTTGGCCAGCACCACACCCAGTGCCATGCACAGAGCGCCGGCCAGACCGACGACGACGCCCTGGGCACCCAGCTCCACGCCGGGGCTCACCACCAGGGCCGCCACGCCGGCGACCGCGACGAGTGTGGCCAGGATCTGCAGGCCGCGGACCCGCGTCCCCAGTACCAGTGGTGATAAGGCGATGACCCATAGCGGTGCGGTGTTGGTGATCACTGCGGCCACGCCACCGGGCAGCAGGAACGCAGCCCAGAAGAGGAAGGCGAAGAATGCTCCGATATTCAGTACGCCCAGCACGGTGGCCTTCCACCACCACTGCCCTGTGGGCAGGACCCGGAACCAGGCGAGCAAAATCACTCCGGCCGGGAACGCCCGGATGAAACCGGCGAGCAACGGGCGGTCGGCGGGGAGGAACTCCGTGGTCACGTAGTAGGTGGTACTCCAGATCACCGGGGTCAACGCCGTTATGAGCAGGTTCATGGCTGTTCACGCTACTTCCCCAGTGAAGGCAATGTTCCGGTTTTTTAGTGCCGGTCGCCCCTCGTGGGAAGGCGGAAGACTTATCTCCTCTGACAGCCGCGAAGATCCTAGATATGAGAGGACACCAGCAATAGGGGCTGTCTCACACGTGGTGAAGGGTCCAGACCCTGATTACGACTCATGCAGAGACCGCATCACATTGAACCAGGCGGGAAAACCCGGTAGCTGCGGCCTGGATAAAACAGAGCGAAGGCGTTAGCGGCGTGACCACCACTGCCACCAGGACCGCTTACCCTGTCCGCTGGGTGGTGTGACAGCCCGGGTGGGTGTTCCTTTCGCGTCGACGGGGATCAAGCCATCACGCGTCGCCCGCACCCGGGTGCCGGTGTGCAGGGCGCGCTCCCACTCCAGGGAGATAAGCGGGGCGTATTTCTCGGCATCCTGCACCGGGTCGAGGTGCGGATCTAGACCAGGCCCGGCAATCACGACCTGACCGATGCTCCCCCAAGTCACCGGCTCACCTGCGGGGTCGACCACCGCCAAGCGCATCCCCGGAATGGGCAGGCCCACACTCTCCGGCGGCGTGGTCGGGGTCAACCCGTCATACAACCGCGCGGCGGTGAGGGTGTCCTGGTAACCGGTCCAGATCTCCATACCCGGGCGAACAAGCCGCTCGAGTACCTCGCGTCCGGTGTTCTGACCGATGAGGATCAGCAACCGGACTGTCTCCAGGGTCTGCCGTGGCCAGGCATGGGCCATGCTGGGCGTGACGGCCACCACCGTGATCTTCTCGTCCTCGATCCAGGACACCAACTTCCGGTGGGAGTGGGCGACCCCGGGTGGTGCCGGCACCAGGGTCGCCCCGGTGCGCCAGGCCAGCCACATCTTCTTGGTCGAGTCAAGGCTAGCCACCGATGTACGGGTCATGATCCGATCCCCTGGCCCCAGGGGAGCAGCCGGCAGATACGCCGCAGCCTGAGCATCAGCAATCGCCGCGGCCGAAGCGTGGGTGGTTATCACCCCGGACAGGTCCTCGGTGGGCCCGGTGAACAGGATCCAGGCCGCATCCCCCGGCTGCGGGGCGGAGGTATCCACCACCCCGGTGGCCTCCCGCCGGACGGTCAGATCCAGGTCCGCACCGTATACCACGGCGACACCGGCGGCCTTCCAGATAGCCTCAGCCCGCTGCTCATCCTCCTCCCAGTCCACCGGGACATAGGCGGCACCGGCGAAGATGACCGCCAGCACCGCCACATACAGCTGCATGCTGCCAGGTGGCACCCGGAGGCCGACCCGGTCACCGCGACCCACCCCTAACTGGTGCAACCGCTCAACCTGCTCATCGAGCACGAAGGCGAAATCACCGTAGGTCAACCGGTTGTGCTCCCAGTCCACGGCCACCGCCTCCGGGTGGTGTTCCATGGTGGTGCGGGCGATCTCGACCAGGGTGTGCGGGGGTGCGTGCTCACCGGTGTCGAAAATGGCCCGGGTGGGGTGACGGGTGAACAACTGAGCGGGATGCTCGGGAAGACGGGGCATGAGGGGATCCTGACAGAGGAACGGCACACAAGGAGGGGGGAAACCGGAAGCCAGGCGCCTGGGGTGGGGCGCCGTGTTTCCCGTGTCCTTCACAAGACCCCCACCACCGGGATAGAGCCGAGGGCGCCTCGTCTGCGACCCCCCAGAATGGACCGGGTAGATGAGACCACATACATAAATAACGGTGCACCAATTCCTATCATGAAATAATCCGGTGGCGCCAACATCGCCCGCCCCTACGCCCCTACACCCCGGGGCACTCGGTCCCCTCCGCTGATAAACCCCGGACCTATCGGTTCCTGCATCGTGGGGAGGAGCCGCATCCTTGCCCGTCCGGTCTCTTCGACAGGGGTGGCACCCCCTTTCGGCCCTGCGGTCGACGCGTACAGAACCTGTGATTATGATAAGTGTTTACATGATGAGATTGTTGGGGAAAGTTAAGTAGCGGCGCCCCGAGCTGGGTGGTGTCGGCCCCCACAGAGGAGAACAACGATGACAACGTCCCTACCTCGCAACACTCAGCGCCCTGTTTTTGGGTCGCGCACCTCGACCCGGCCGGAGGGCCAGGCAATCCCCAAGGAGCGCGAAGAGTGGATCACCCAGGCCAGGTGTCGTCGGGGCGATCCCGATGCGCTGTTCGTGCGCGGTGCCCAACAGCGGAAGGCGGCGGCATTCTGCCAACACTGCCCGGTGCTTGAGCCCTGTCGGGTGGAAGCGCTGAACAACCGGGAGGAATACGGCGTCTGGGGTGGGCTGACAGAGCGCCAACGCCGTGCCCTGTTGCGCAACCATCCCCATGTCGACGACTGGGCGGGTTACCTCACGTCCGGGGGCGAACTCCGGGGCCGCTAGCAGCTCCCACCCCCACATCCGGACATCTAACATCCCCTGGCAGGAGGAGGGGGTGGCCCCTGGGGTATCGGGTGAGGTGGTCCGTCGGTCCGCAGGGGCCTTGTTCCGGACACAGGCGCGACTTTATCCCCGTCCAGCCCTCTCAGGCCGGTGCAAGACGTGTCTCGGTTCATCGGCGAGCAGCCTCCACCGGCCCGGGAGATGTCAACGGTGG
>CAYSIP010000254.1:0-4021 GCA_964431055.1 uncultured Corynebacterium sp.
ACATCGCGGTGCTGCGCACCCCGCCGGGGGCGGCCCAGTACCTGGCCAGCTTCATCGACCGGGTCGGCCTCGAGGAGATCGTCGGTTGCATCGCCGGCGACGACACCATCTTCGTCCTGGCCCGCGCACCACTGACAGGCCGGGAACTGGGGCAGCTGCTCACCCGCAGATAGGCCCCGGTATTCTCAACGGGATACGTTTTCCCAGCACACCCGCAAATTTCTTATTGATTTACCACTGACTCTAGGAGACAAGACATGACTAACCGCGTCGTTCTCGCCTACTCCGGCGGACTGGACACCACCGTCGCCATCCCGTACCTCAAGCAGATGATCGAGGGTGAGGTCGTCGCAGTGTCCCTCGACCTCGGTCAGGGTGGAGAGGACATGGAGTCCGTGCGGCAGCGTGCCCTCGACGCCGGCGCCGTGGAGTCCATCGTCGTCGACGCCAAGGACGAGTTCGCCAACGAGTACTGCCTGCCGACCATCAAGGCCAACGGCATGTACATGAAGCAGTACCCGCTGGTCTCCGCCATCTCACGTCCGTTGATCGTCAAGCACCTCGTCGAGGCCGCCAAGGAGTACAGCGGCACTCACGTCGCCCACGGTTGCACCGGCAAGGGCAATGACCAGGTCCGCTTCGAGGTCGGCTTCATGGACAATGATCCGGACCTGAAGATCATCGCCCCGGCCCGTGACTTCGCCTGGACCCGCGACAAGGCCATCGAATTCGCCGAGGCCAACGACGTCCCGATCGAGCAGTCCGTCAAGTCGCCGTTCTCCATCGACCAGAACGTCTGGGGCCGCGCCGTCGAGACCGGTTACCTCGAGGATCTGTGGAACGCGCCGACCAAGGACATCTACGCCTACACCGAGGACCCGGGCCTGGGCAACGCCCCGGACGAGCTGATCATCTCCTTCGAGGGTGGCAAGCCCGTCGCCATCGACGGCCGCCCCGTCACCGTGCTGGAGGCCATCGAGGAGCTCAACCGCCGCGGTGGCGCACAGGGCGTGGGCCGCCTCGACATGGTCGAGGACCGCCTGGTGGGCATCAAGTCCCGCGAGATCTACGAGGCCCCGGGCGCCACTGTGCTCATCAAGGCCCACGAGGCCCTCGAGGACGTCACCGTCGAGCGCGAGCTGGCCCGTTACAAGCGCCTCGTCGACGCCCGCTGGTCGGAGGAGGTCTACGACGGTCTGTGGTTCTCCCCGCTGAAGCGTTCCCTGGACGCCTTCATCGACTCCACGCAGGAGCATGTCACCGGTGACATCCGCCTGGTGCTCCACGCCGGCAACATCACCGTCAACGGTCGACGCTCCAACCATTCCCTGTACGACTTCAACCTGGCCACCTACGACACCGGCGACACCTTCGACCAGACCCTGGCCAAGGGCTTCGTCGAGCTGCACGGCCTGTCGTCGAAGATCGCCAACCGCCGCGACCGCGAGGCCAAGTAAAGGAGTCCCACGTGGAACAGCACGGAACGAATAAGGGCGCCCTGTGGGGCGGCCGTTTCTCCGGTGGCCCCTCCGAGGCGATGTTCGCCCTGAGCGTGTCCACCCACTTCGACTGGGTGCTCGCCCCCTACGACGTGCTCGCCTCCCAGGCGCACGCCAAGGTCCTGCACTCCGCGGGGCTGCTCAGTGACGCCGACCTGGAAACGATGCTGAACGGGCTCGGGCAGCTCGGCCGCGACGTCGCCGACGGCAGCTTCCGGCCGGAGCCCACGGACGAGGATGTCCACGGCGCCATGGAACGCGGTCTGATTGACCGCGTCGGCCCCGAGGTCGGCGGTCGTCTGCGGGCGGGGCGCTCCCGCAACGACCAGGTGGCCACCCTGTTCCGCATGTGGGTGCGCGACGCGCTGCGTGGCATCGCCGTGGAGGTCTCCGAGCTCGTTGACGCCCTTGTCGGCCAGGCGAGGGCACACCCTGAGACGATCATGCCGGGCAAGACGCACTTTCAGGCGGCGCAACCGGTGCTCCTGGCCCACCAGCTGCTCGCACACGCACACCCGCTGCTGCGGGATCTGGATCGCATCCGCGACCTCGACAAGCGGTTGGCGGTCTCCCCCTACGGCTCCGGTGCGCTCGCGGGTTCGTCCCTGCACCTGAACCCGGAGGCCATCGCCGAGGAACTGGGCTTCGACTCGGCCGCGGACAACTCCATCGACGCCACGTCGTCACGGGATTTCGCCTCCGAGACGACCTTCGTCCTGGCGCAGATCGCGGTGGACATGTCGCGGCTGGCGGAGGAGATCATCGCCTGGTGCACTCCCGAGTTCGGTTACGTCACCCTCGCGGACGAATGGTCGACGGGTTCCTCGATCATGCCGCAGAAGAAGAATCCGGACATACCGGAGCTCACCCGCGGCAAGACGGGCCGGTTGATCGGCAACCTGGCCGGGCTGATGTCCACCCTCAAGGCGCTCCCGCTGGCCTATAACCGGGACCTGCAGGAGGACAAGGAGCCGGTGGTGGACTCGGTGGCGCAGCTGAACCTGCTGCTGCCGGCGATGACCGGCCTGGTATCCACCCTGACCTTCCACGAGGACCGGATGCGTGAACTCGCGCCGGCCGGATTCACCCTGGCCACCGACCTCGCCGAATGGATGGTCCGCCAGGGCGTGCCGTTCCGCGAAGCGCACGAGGCCTCCGGCGCGTGCGTCCGCATCGCCGAATCCCGCGGCGTCGGCCTGGCCGAGCTGAGTGACGAGGAACTCGCGGGCGTCGACAAGCGACTGACCCCGGAGGTGCGTGAGGTGCTCACCATCGACGGTGCGGTCGCCTCCCGCGCGACCCGCGGTGGCACCGCTGGCATCCGCGTGGCTGAGCAGCGCGACCGGGTGGCCGAGGCCTCCCGTGCCCACCGGGCCTGGGCCCAGACCCCGGTGCGCCGCTGACCACGGAGGCGGATCGTCGGCCGAAGGTCGGGTAGGGGAGCGTTCCCCTGCCCGGCCTTTCCACATTCTGCGCCCCCGCATTCCCGGCCCGACCTTGCGGAGGCGGGACAGGTGACGGCAGGTACGATAAGCAGTCATGAGTATTGACCCGAAGCTGCTCGACGTGCTCGCCTGCCCGAAGGACAAGGGACCGCTGACCTATCTCGAGAAAGAGCAGGTCCTGGTGAATGAGCGGCTGGGAATCGCCTATCGCATCGACGACGGTATCCCCGTCATGCTCATCGACGAGGCCGTCGAGTGGCCTCCGGCCGCCCCCTAGAGCCCCCGCGTGCCCCAGCCCCACCATGATTCCGCAGATTCCCATAAGGACCCGACACTTTCCATGAACATCATCGACGAACTGTCCTGGCGTGGACTGATCAACCAGTCCACTGATCTCGAGGACCTGAAGAAGGTCACCGAGGACGGCCCCATCACCCTCTACTGCGGCTTCGATCCGACCGGGCCTTCATTGCACGCCGGGCACCTGGTGCCGTTGCTGATGCTGCGCCGCTTCCAGGAAGCGGGGCACCGTCCGCTGGTGCTGGCGGGCGGGGCCACCGGCATGATCGGTGACCCGCGGGACGTTGGCGAGCGGAGCATGAACGACGTGGGCACCGTGACCGACTGGGCCGACCGGATCTCCGGTCAGCTGCAGCGCTTCGTCTCCTTCGATGGTGAGAATGCCGCCGTGCTGGTCAACAACAACGACTGGACGAAGGACATGACAGTCATCTCCTTCCTTCGCGACGTGGGCAAGCACTTCCCCCTGAACACCATGCTGTCCAGGGACACCGTGAAGCGCCGCCTGGAAAACGACGGCATCTCCTACACCGAGTTCTCTTATATGCTGCTGCAGGCCAACGACTACGTGCAGCTACGCCGCAACTACGACTGCGTGCTGCAGGTGGGCGGCGGTGACCAGTGGGGCAACCTCGTCGCGGGCGTGGATCTCAACCGCCGCGTCGACGGTGCTTCCGTGCACGCCCTGACCGTTCCCCTGGTCACCGACTCCGAGGGCAAGAAGTTCGGCAAGTCCACCGGTGGTGGCAGCCTCTGGCTCGACCCCGAGATGACCAG
>CAYSIP010000255.1:0-4009 GCA_964431055.1 uncultured Corynebacterium sp.
CACTCCAGGAGGAATCCACGTGCCGAAGTACGACAACAGCAACGCCGATCAGTGGGGCTTCGAGACCCGCTCCATCCACGCCGGCCAGCAGGTCGACGAGCAGACCGGCGCCCGCAACCTGCCGATCTACCAGTCGACGGCCTTCGTCTTCGACTCCGCCGAGCACGCCAAGCAGCGCTTCGCCCTAGAGGACCTGGGTCCCGTCTACTCGCGCCTGACCAACCCCACCGTGGAGGCCCTGGAGAACCGCATCGCCTCCCTCGAGGGCGGCGTCCACGCGGTGGCCTTCGCCTCCGGCCAGGCGGCGCTGACGGCCACGATCTTCAACCTGGCCGGCGCCGGGGACCACATCGTCACCTCCCCGCGCCTGTACGGCGGCACCGAGACCCTCTTCCTGGTCACCCTGTCGCGCCTGGGCATCGAGGTCAGCTTCGTGGAGAACCCGGACGACCCGGAGTCCTGGCAGGCGGCCGTCAAGCCGAACACCAAGGCATTCTTCGGTGAGACCTTCGCCAACCCGCAGGCGGACGTCCTGGACATTCCGGCCGTGGCCGAGGTCGCCCACCGCAACCACGTCCCCCTGATCGTGGACAACACCATCGCCACCGCCGCGCTGGTGCGTCCGCTGGAGCTGGGCGCGGACATCGTGGTCAATTCGCTGACCAAGTTCTACACCGGCAACGGTTCCGGCCTGGGTGGCGTGCTCGTCGACGGCGGCAAGTTCGACTGGACCGTCGAGCGCGGCGGCCAGCCGGTCTTCCCCAACTTCGTCACCCCGGACCCGGCCTACCACGGCCTGAAGTACGCCGACCTGGGAGCGCCGGCCTTCGGCCTGAAGGCCCGCGTCGGCCTGCTGCGCGACACCGGCGCCACCCTGTCGGCCTTCAACGCGTGGGTCTGCGTGCAGGGCCTGGACACCCTCTCCCTGCGGGTGGAGCGCCACAACGAGAACGCCGTCAAGGTCGCCGAGTTCCTCGACCGGCACCCCAAGGTCAGGAAGGTCCATTTCGCCGGCCTGCCCGCCTCCCCCTGGCACCAGGTCAAGGAGAAGCTGGGCCTGAAGTACACCGGCTCCGTGCTGACCTTTGAGATCGACGGCGGCAAGGATGAGGCCTGGGCCTTCATCGACGCCCTGAAGCTGCACTCCAACCTGGCCAATATCGGCGACGTGCGCTCCCTGGTAGTCCACCCGGCCACCACCACCCACTCGCAGTCGGATGAGCACGGCCTGGCGCGTGCCGGCGTCACCCAGTCCACCGTCCGCCTGTCCGTGGGCATCGAGAACGTCGAGGACATCATCGCCGACCTCGAGAACGGTTTCGCAGCGGTCTAGTCACCCGGCACCGCCCAGGCCTCCGGCCGCTGCCCTTCCGCACTAGAAGGTGCAGCGACCGTCGTTCTCCCAGCCCCCGGAGGACATCATGATCGGGCAGAGGACGAAGAAGTAGCCGATGACCGGAATCCCGAGGCTTCCCATGATGGCGGAGGCGGACAACGGATTCTCCATCGCCTCCTCCCAGCTGCTGGGCAACAGCTGTTCAGCGGAGACTGTGGGACCGGGCGGCGGCTGCGCCCCCGCTGCCGGAGCGGTGGAGACTCCGGCGGACAGGATCAGGGCCGCGGTGGCCGCGACCACTTTCTGGCGGAGTTTCATGGGGCGACCGTAGGCACAAACCGCTTGCCACCACAACCACCCTCGTCGAATCATGACCCGAAAGAAATCAACCGCTCCCGGTATCGGGACGCCCGCCCGGGCCACGAATCGCCAGCGTCCCGGTGATGATGAGCATGCCCGCGGCCAGCACGTGGCCGGCCCCGGTCGGGTCAGGCAGCGCGCCGCCGAATATTCCCCCCGAGGTGGTGAGCACGACCATCACCGCCGACAACGACGCCGCGACGCAGGCCCCGGCCCACAGCCGCGCATTGGGCGCCAGCATCGACGCCACTCCTGTTCCCGCACCGAAGATGAGCGCCATTCCCGTCCACGGCACGAGGAAGAACGGGGCCACGGCGTCCGTTCCGCCGAGATGGCGACCCCCGAACACCAGGAAGCCGAGACCTGCGGCCACACAGCAGATGCCGGGGATGATCGCCGGGTCGCGCGGCGTCGTCGAAACGGTCATGACGGCAGTATGCCAGGCCAGCCCAGGGTTTTCCGGGGACCGTCTTGAATGGAATTGCGTTTAGACCGAGCTGTCCAGTTAGACTCGTGTCTCAACCACACCCGTTTCCCAGGAGGGTACACGTATGGCGTATCTGGTCCCGCAGGGCGAACTCGGCACCACGCCCATCGGTGATTTCCACACCGAGGCCGGTGGCACCGTCGACGGTGCTTTCCTCGCCTACCAGCGGTGGGGGAATCACCGGGTAGCGGAGGACGGCACCAGCAACGTCATCCTCGTCGAACACGCTCTGACCGGTGATTCGAACGCCGCCGAATGGTGGAAGGGCCTGATCGGCCCCGGCATGGCGCTGGACACCGACCGGTTCTGCGTGCTGTGCGTCAACGTCATTGGCGGCTGCAACGGTTCCGTCGGCCCCTCCTCCCGTCATCCCGACGGCGACTACTGGGGTTCGCGTTTCCCGGCGATCTCCATCCGGGACCAGGTCAGTGCGGAGAAGGCACTTCTCGACGCCCTCGGCATCCAGCGCGTCAGCGCCGTCGTCGGCGGCAGCATGGGTGGCGCCCGCACCCTGGAATGGACCCTGATGTACCCGGAGCTGGTTGACGCCGCCCTGGTCATCGCCGTCTCCGCCCGGGCGAGCGCCTGGCAGATCGGCATCCAGTCCACCCAGATCAACATGATCGAAAACGACCTGTTCTGGCACCAGGGGGACTACCACGAGACCGGTTACTACCCCGCCGCAGGACTCGGCAACGCCCGGAAGCTGGCGCACCTTACCTACCGTGGCGAGCTGGAGATCGACGAACGGTTCGGCACCGACCCGCAGACCGGGGAGAACCCGCTCGGCACCTTCCGCGACCCGAAGCAGCGCTTCAGCGTGCAGAGCTACCTGGATCACCAGGCCCGCAAACTGGTGGAGCGTTTCGACGCCGGTTCGTACGTCATCCTCACCGATTCGTTGAACCGGCACGACATCGGCCGGGGGCGGGGCGGGCTGAACAAGGCGTTGGCCGCCTCAACGGTGCCCACCATGGTCGTCGGCGTCGACACGGACATCCTCTACCCCTACCACCAGCAGGAGCACCTCTCCCGCAACCTGGGCAACCTGCTGGCGATGGCGAAAATCTCCTCACCGGTCGGCCACGACGCCTTCCTCACGGAGTTCCGGCAGATGGACAACATCCTGCGTCGGTTCATCATGTTGGCGACCCCCGGTCTGAAGACCCCCGACCCGGAGGTCACCGGCGAGATCGAGTTCTACATCTAGCGTCAGCTGCCCAGCGCGTCCACCGAGGCCGAGAGAAAGGTCATCATCCCGCCGACCACGACGCAGAACAGCGCGTCGAAGCGGCGGGACCGGACCGCGAAGACCCCCAGGATCCGCGAATCACAGGTCAGTCGCAGCAGCGCCAGCCAGATCATCCCGACACCCAGCATGAAGGTGGCGCGGCGCCAGTGCTCGGTGACCGCGAAGACGCTGGCGACCACGAGGCTGAGCAGGAACAACCCCAGCCCCACCCACTGCAGCGCCCGCGGCAACCGAGAGGGCTTTTCCCCCAGGTCATGAGGGTTGTCCAGGGTGGGAGGCGGCGGCGGGATGCGGGACATGTCAGTTGGAGGCCAGACGCTCTGCCCGCTCCACGACGTTGCGCACGAGGAACGCCCGGGTCAGGGGGCCGACTCCGCCCGGGTTCGGCGACACCGCGCCCGCGACCTCCCACGCGTCCGGGTGGACGTCACCGGCGAGCTTGCCCTCGAGGCGGGAGACGCCGACGTCGAGAATCGCCGCGCCCGGCTTGACCATGTCGGCGGTGAGCATGTGGGGCTTACCGGCTGCGGCGATGATGACGTCCGCGGCGCGGGTCTCGGCGGCCAGGTCCTTC
>CAYSIP010000256.1:0-3997 GCA_964431055.1 uncultured Corynebacterium sp.
GACCACTCCCCCACCATCAACGTGGTCGTCGACCCCGAGGACATCGACTACGACGCCGCCTCCGAAGAGGCCCGCCGCAATTCCAAGTCCCAGGACCTGGTCTGCCAGATCCTCGAGCAGTACGCCATCCGCGAGCCGAAGGACGCCCCGCACACCCTGCAGATCCACCTCTTCGAGTCGCCGGTGGAGATCCTGGAGAAGGACGGTCATGTCGTCGGTCTGCGCACCGAGCGCACCGAGCTCGACGGCAATGGCGGGGTCAACGGCACCGGAAAGTTCACCGACTGGCCCGTTCAGGCCGTCTACCGCGCCGTCGGCTACGAGTCCGACCCCGTGCCAGGTGTGCCCTTTGACGAGCGCACCGCGGTCATCCCGAACGACGGTGGCCACGTCCTCGACAACGCCGGCGCCTCCCCCGTCCCGGGCCTGTACGCCACCGGTTGGATCAAGCGTGGACCCATCGGCCTGATCGGCAACACCAAGTCGGACGCCAAGCAGACCACCGACATGCTGATCGCCGACGCCACCGCCGGAAAGCTCACCGCGCCCAAGCACGAGGACGCCGACGCCATCGTCGAACTGCTCAACGAGCGCGGCATCGCCTACACCACCTGGCAGGGCTGGTACCGCCTCGACGCCGAGGAGCGTTCCCTGGGTGAGGCCGAGGGCCGCGAGCGCAAGAAGATCGTCGACTGGGAGGAGATGGTCCGGCACGCCCGCGAGGTGCCGGTCTGCATCTAGACCCTGTTCACCGCTCGCGCCGGAATCGTCTCCGCGCGGGCAGCTCAGGAGACCGTGCAACCGGTTGGTTGCACGGTCTCCTGTCATTCAGCGGGGCCGCGACGGTTCAGGATGCGCGGCCCCCGGTAGCGCTTGACGGCCCGGGCGTCCACGGCCGTCGCGGCCACGCTCCGGTTCCGTGGCCTTCCCACGTCACCCGGGGACCGCGCCCAGGCCAGGACACCGAGCACGACGAGGCTGAGGGCAACGGATGGAAGGCCCACGGCGAGGACAGTGGACCCAGAGACGAGTCCGTCAACGTCCCGGCGGACACCGCGCGGTCTACCCTGAGGGACCATGACCGTTGACGCGCCCCCACATCCGGATCACAGGCGGGTCATCACCGGCCTGATGTTCGCCCAGGTGATGATCGGCCTGTCCAACGGCATCACCCTGTCCATGGGCAGCCTGCTCGCGGCGTCGATGGCCGGGCCGGCGTGGGGCGGTTCCGCAGCCACACTGACGACGATCGGCGCGGCGATCTTCGCGGTTCCCCTGGCCCGTATGGTGCAACGATACGACCGGCGGACATCGTTGAGCACCGGTATGGCGTTCGGCTGTCTCGGCGCGATCCTGGCGATCGTCGGTGCCCAGTTCGGCCTTTTTCCGGTGGTGATGGTGGCCTTCCTCTTCCTGGGCGCCATGGGGACCGTGAATCTGCAGGCCCGTTTCGCCGCCACGGACGTCTCCGCTGAGGCGACCCGGGGCCGCGATCTCTCACTGGTGGTGTGGTCCACCACCATCGGTGCGATCGCCGGCCCGAATCTGTTCACCCCGAGCGCCCGGTTCAGTGAACTCATCGGCCTGGAACAGCACGCCGGCGCCTACCTGTGGTGCCTGCTCGGTCAGTTCATCGCCATCGTGGTGTGGCAGTTCACGCTGCCCCGCGGCCTGAAACCAGCCCGGGACATCGACGACATCCCCACCGGCAGCAGGCTCACCCCGGTGGCCCGGCGCGCCGTCATATCGGTGGCGGTCGCGCATTTCTCGATGGTCGGCATCATGTCCATGGCCGCGGTCCACATGCAGGGCCACGGCGCCGGCCTGACGATCATCGGCTTCACCATCAGCCTGCACGTCGCCGGGATGTACGCACTGTCCCCGCTCTTCGGCTTCCTCACCGACAAAGCCGGCCGCGGCGCCACCATCGGGCTGGGTTTCAGCATGCTCGCCGCTTCCGCGCTGCTGCTTGTCATGTGGCCGGAGCCGCAGTGGTCCATGATCACCGCGATGATCCTGCTCGGGCTCGGATGGAACTCTGCCCTGGTCGGCTCCTCAACCCTGCTCAACGACGCCACGCCCCGACCCGACCGTGCCCGCGCGCAGGGTCGCAGCGACCTGACGATGAACCTCGCCGGCGCCACCGGCGGGTTGTTGGCCGGCCCCGTGATCGGGTTCGCCGGCATGCCTGCCCTGGCGGGTCTGGTGCTTGTCGTGGTGGTGGGTCAGTCGATTCTGACGGGGATGGCGGGCAGACGCTGACCCCTTCACCTGGTGGGCACACGTTGTTCTCGTTTCAATGAAACCCGGTGACTTTCCCGGCCGCCCCGCACTCGACTCAGGGGCAACCGCCGTAATCCACCCGTTGTGAGGATGGGCCTGGTGATGGGGACCGCACCCACCCGCCTGCTCACCGTCCTGGCTGCTGCTGGCACGCTGGCCCTGACCAGTTGTGCGGGGGTGGGCCATGACCTGACCTGCCTGTCACGCGACGAGAGACTGGCCACCTGCACCGGCGGCGATAACGCCGCGGTGCACTTCTCCTGAGGGGCGAACCTTTTGGCTCCCCCACATCGGCGATCACCGTTCCGGCCTCGAACCGGGCGCCCGTGGGGCCGGAAACTGTCCGGGCGCCGTAATCGATCTCCGGGGTCCGGAGCGAACCGAACGGGACCCGGGAAGGATGACATGTTGTTTCCCGGCGTGGTCGGCTCCTGAGCCTGGAAGCGCTCATGAATGCCGGCTCCGCTATGAACCTCTGCGAACCGCTGTCGAAGCGAAACCTGGAGGCCACCGCTTCCTCCCATGATTGGCCTGCCCGCCCCGGTTGATGAGTGCGTTGGCGAGGGTGTGGGGGATGTTGATTCCAACCGGCGTACCTACTGCGCCGTCCCTGGGGGCCCTTTCCCGGCATCCTCCCCGCATGAAAAAACCGCGCTGTCTAGGGTCTTGTCCACCCCAGCCCTTATTGTTGATCACGACTCACTCGATACTCCATCCAAGGAACGTGATCACTTCATGTTGATGGCCGCTGACGCCGTCTCCACCACCACGATCGTGTTGGGTGCACTGGGCGTCCTCCTGTCCCTGCCCGCCTGGTTCTACTTCCTGCGCGGAGCTCGGCGGATGTACCGGTTGATCTCCGCCGGTCAGCCCGCCCCCGGCCGTGCGGACCGGCCCGTCCGCCGCTTCGGACAGATGCTCAAGGAGATCTTCCTCCACCCCGACATGCTGCGGAAACCCGCGGTCGGCATCGCCCACTGGTTCGTGATGGTGGGCTTCATGTTCGGCGCCGTGGTCTGGTTCGAGGCCTATATCCAGACCTTCAACCCGGCCGGTGGCTGGCCGTTTCTCAGTGGCTGGCCGGTCTACCGTTTCCTCGAGGAGGTCCTCGCCCTGGGCACGATCCTGGGCATCCTCTTCCTCATCGGCGTGCGGTTGAACAAGGGACACCGGGAACGGTTGTCCCGTTTCTACGGCTCCAATGCGCGGGCCGCATACTTCGTCGAGGCGGTCGTGCTCATCGAGGGGCTGGGCATGCTGCTGGTCAAGGCCGGCAAGATCGCCACCTACGATGACGGCGGGCCGGTCGCGGACTTCGTCTCCATCCATGTGGCGGAGCTGCTGCCCGCCAGCCACGTGCTGGTCAGTGCCTTCGCACTGGTCAAGCTACTCTCCGGAATGGTGTGGCTGCTGATCATCGGCCGCCAGCTCGACTGGGGAGTCGCCTGGCACCGTTTCCTCGCCTTCTTCAACATCTTCTTCCAGCGTCACGCCACCGGTGAGAAGGCGCTGCGTGAGGTCAAGCCGATGATCTCCAACGGCCGCGAGCTGACCCTGGACAACATGGAGGACATCGACGAAAACGATGCTCTCGGTGTGGGTACCATCCGCGACGCGTCCTGGAAGATGCTGCTGGACGCCACCACCTGCACCGAGTGCGGCCGCTGCCAGGAGCAGTGCCCCGCCTGGAACACCGGCAAGCCGCTGAGCCCCA
>CAYSIP010000257.1:0-3983 GCA_964431055.1 uncultured Corynebacterium sp.
CGTTGGTCATGGGGCCCATGACCTGCTCGGGGGACAGCCGCTCCCGCAGGAAGTCGTAGTCGTAGTACTCGTGGACGGGCTGGGCGTCGAAACGGTTCTTCGGGTGAACCGGGAAACCGGCGCCGTTGCCGCGGTCATCCGAGTACTGGCGTCCGGTGCGCTCGGCGATCGTCTTCTTCGGCCCCTTGCCGGTCGGCGACATGACCATCAGCGCCGAGGCGTGGGACATGTTCACGTGGTACCAGTCGGTGGCGAACTGCTCGGCGGCGAGCTTCCAGTTGCCGTCCAGGACCCACTTGGTCACGCCTCCGACGACGCAGGTGCCCTCGGGATCGCGGTCCATGAAAGCGTCGAGGTACCACTTCATTCCGCCCAGGGCGTCGGTCAGCGGCTCCGCATCCTCGTCCCAGTTGGCGAAGATCAGGCCCTTGTAGGACTCCACGCGCGGCGCGGAGACCAGCCCCCAGTCGGCGGGATTGAAGTTCTCGTCGTACTGGTCCCGGCCGGGTATGTTGACCAGCTGCCCGTCCAGGTCGTAGGCCCACCCGTGGTAGGTGCAGGTGAAGTTCTTGGTCCGTCCCTCATCGGCGCGGCAGACCCGGGCTCCACGGTGGCGGCAGTTGTTCAGGAGGACGCGGACCTCCTTCTGCTTGTTCATCACCGCGATGACGGGATCCTCACCCATGTAGGTCTGGAAGAAGTCACCGGCCTTCTGGAACTGGTCCTCATGGGCAATGAACAGCCAGCTGCGGGCGAAGATCCGCCGCATCTCCTGCTGGTAAACCTTCTGATCCGAGAAGATTCGGCGGTCCACCAGACCGTCGTCGGGATTGACCATCGCGCTGACGTCGAGGGTGCTGTCAAGCCCCTCTGGGCGGGTGAGCCCGGCGCGGGGCATGGGATTGTCTTTCACAATTCCTCTCCTTGAATCTCTTGGTGCAGGCATTGGTGACACCAGTTACAGCACTTGGTTGATGTAGTACGGGTAACAAGCTACCTTCTGCGGTTAGAGTGGCCGACTTCGAGGCGGGAATCACATTTTGTTCCACTCTCTGGAACATGCCCTTTTCGGGCCTGGTTGCAGAGGCTAGGGCGGGCCGGTTTTTTGAGAGGTGGGACGGAACCTGTCTTGTCGCTCCAGTGCCGTCGGGTGGGGAGGGGTGTGGTGGGTGAGCGTGTGTGGGGACTGCGGCTGGGACGAGTTCGCCGTGACAGGGACCCTGAGCTGTGCCCGTTCCATCCATTGGAACGAGGGGAGGGCTTCGTTACCGGCACGACATACACTCACCGCTGTGCAGCGCGTCACTGGCCGTGATGCTCGACAGCAAGGATTATCCAGACGTGACTACGAAGGAGCACTTCGCCCATGACTGTGCAACTGCTTACCCTCTCCCACAGCCCGTTGCTGGGGATCAATGACCCGAAGCCGGAGGTCGCCGAGGAGCTCGAGAAGGCCTTCGCCGCCGCCCGGGAGGCCGTCAACGCCTATGACCCGGACCTGATCATCCTGTTCACCCCGGACCACTACAACGGTGTGTTCTACACCCTCATGCCGCCGTACTGCATCGGGTACCAGGCCGAGGGCATCGGTGACTACGGCAGCCAGGCCGGTCCGCTGAACGTTCCGGAGGACACCGCCGACGAGCTGGCCCAGCACCTGCTCAACTCCGGCATCGACGTCGCCGTCTCCCGCCAGATGGAGGTCGACCACGGCGCCACCCAGCCCCTGGAGTTGATGTTCGGGGACATCGCCGCGAAGCCGACCATCCCGGTCTTCGTCAACGGCGTGGCCCGTCCCTTCGCCCCCATGGAGCGCATCCGGAAGATGGGTCAGGCGGTCGGCGAGTTCATCAAGGACCGGGACGAGCGCATCCTGCTGATCGCCTCCGGTGGCCTCAGTCACGATCCGCCGCTGCCGCAGTGGCCGACCGCCACCGAGGACCAGCGCCACATGCTGCTGCACGGCCACCAGGACGCCGAGTCCCGCGCAGCGCGGGAGGCCCGGGTGATCGCCGCCGGCAAGCAGAACCAGGGGGTTGTCGAGATCCAGGACATCAATCCCACCTGGGACCGCCAGTTCATGGCGGACTGCGCTTCCGGTCGCCCCGAGGTCTTCGACGCCTACGACGCCGACGAGATGGACGCCGACGCCGGGCACTCCTCCCACGAGGTCCGCACCTGGGTCGCCGCGTTCTCCGCGCTCGCCCAGGCCACCGGCGGCGTGACCGTCGACTACTCCTACTACGAGGCCATCCCGGAGTTCGTCGCCGGCTTCGGTCTGATGACCGCCCGCTGATCCCCGAAGGATGACACCGTGACTACTTCCACCTCCCTTGATAATGTCGCCCACGATCTGTTCACCGCCTACGACAGCGGTGAACCGGTGGCCCCACCGCGTACCGTCCTCGCAGACCTCAGCCTGAATGACGCCTACCGCATCCAACAGCTCCAGGAACAGGCATTCATCGACCGCGGCGAGCAGGTCGTCGGCCGCAAGATCGGCCTGACGTCGGTGGCCATGCAGACCCAGCTCGGGGTGGACAGCCCCGACTTCGGCTTCTTCACCGACGCCATGGTCTACCACGACACCGACCCCATCCCCACCGCCCGGTTCATCGCGCCGAAGGTCGAGCCCGAACTCGGTTTCCGCCTCGGCCGTGACCTGCCCGCCGACCCGACCCTCGAGGACGTCGCCGCGGCCATCGACGCCACCTACCTCGCGGTGGAGATCATCGACTCCCGCGTCCGCGACTGGGACATCCGGCTCGTCGACACGGTCGCCGACAACGCCTCCTGCGGGGCGGTGATCCTCTCCCCACCGGTGGACATCCCCCTCGAGCAGCTCACGGCGGTCACCGCCACCATGACCATCGACGGCGTAGAAGCCGGCCGGGGCACCGGGGCGGATGTCATGGGCCACCCCCTGGAGCCGTTGAAGTGGCTGGCCGGCGTCCTCGGGGAGCGGGGTGTGCCGCTCCGGTCCGGGGACATCATCCTCACCGGCAGCTTCTGCGGCGCGGCCCCGGTCACCCCGGGGGCGGACGTGGAGGTCGACTACGGCGACTTCGGCCAGCTCAGCGTCACCTTCTTCTGATCCTTTTTCACGACTTCTGGCTCTCCTCTTCTATATAAGGATAACGACATGTCCGACAAGCTCACCGCCGCGATCGTCGGCCCCGGAAACATCGGCACCGACCTGCTCATCAAGCTGCTCACCAACTCCCGCAACATCGAACCGATCTACATGATCGGCGTCGACCCTGCCTCCGACGGCCTGGCCCGCGCCCGGGATATGGGCCTGCAGGTCTCCGCCGAGGGCGTGGACTGGCTGCTGGCCCAGGACCCGCTGCCGGACCTGGTCTTCGAGGCCACCTCCGCTGGGGCGCACAAGGCGAATGCACCGAAATACCGCGCCGCCGGGATCCGCGCGATTGATCTCACCCCCGCAGCGGTGGGCCCGTACCTGGTGCCGGCGATCAACCTCGATGAGTTGAGCACGGTCGACAACGTCAACATGGTCACCTGCGCCGGCCAGGCCACCACCCCACTGGTGAAAGCGGTGTCCCGGGTCGTGGACGTCGACTACGCCGAGGTCGTCTCCTCGATCGCCTCGAAATCCGCCGGCCCCGGGACACGGGCCAATATCGACGAGTTCATCGAGACCACCACCGCAGCCTTAGAGGACATCGGCGGGGCGACGAAGGGCAAGGTCGTGCTCGTGCTCAACCCGGTGGAACCCCCGATGCTCATGCGCAACACCGTCTACTGCTCCCTGCCCGCCGAGGCGGGTCAGCCCGGCGAGCTGCAGGACCGGATCCGCGAGTCCATTGCGCAGATGGTCGAAACGGTCCAGGCGTACGTGCCCGGTTACCGGCTGACCGCCGAGCCGCAGTTCGACGAGCCCCGCGAGGAGTGGGGTGGCTGGGCGCGGGTGACCCTGCTGCTCGAGGTCAAGGGTGCGGCCGACTACCTGCCCGATTATG
>CAYSIP010000258.1:0-3942 GCA_964431055.1 uncultured Corynebacterium sp.
CTTCGCTATCCGCGAGGGCTCCCGCACCGTCGGCGCTGGCCGTGTCACCAAGATCATCGAGTGATGATTTTCTGACCCGCCAGGGTTGAAACCGAAAACCACCGTCCGTTCGCGGGCGGTGGTTTTCTGCGTTTCCCGTCCCCGTAAGATCGGGGGCCATGATGGATCCGACCCGCATCCCCGGGGTGCTCGACGCCGTGCGCCGCACCTGGGAGGGGCAACCCGACCTGCCGCTGGCCACGCTGTTCGGCATCCTCGCCAACCGTGGGATCGGCTGGGGCAGCACGGACGAGGACCTGGCCGCCGCGCTCGCGGACATGGAGCGGATCCACCCGGGGCGGCTGCCGCGTGACGACGGCCGCGTCACCGCCCGCTACCTGCTGGTCACCGACGTCCCCGGACACCGGGTGACCATTGACCCGTGGCGCGTCATCGTCCGTCGGATCACTGGTTCGGGCCGGGCCGCCCAACCCGGCGTGTGGGGTTACCGGCGTATCCGCCCCGCTTTCCCAGGTTCCCCGCTGGTCATCGCCGACTCTGACGGGATTGAGCACAGGTTGGGGGTGGTCAGACGGATCACGCTGCTCGACGAACGGCCGCAGGAGGAGGTGCCGGAGCTGTCGGGGCTGCGCCGTCGGGAGGTCGGGGACCTGGTGCACCTCATCCGTCTGACCGACGGGGAGACCGTGCTGCTCGCCCACGGGTTGGAACGGTTCATTCCCGACCGCCGCAGCCTGGACCGGAGGGCGGAGAAGTGGGAGCAGGTGCTCACCTGCCGGCCGGGGGAACCCCTCGTCGTGTCACGTCCGGGTGGTGGCCAGCTCAACAGGCTCGCTGAGGTGGACAGCATTCTGCTGGTGGAGGACGCCCCCGCGGAATGAGGCTCAGGGGCCCGGTGGGGTGAGGTGGAGAAGATAGGTGGTTTCCACCTCGATGTCGTCCAGTGCCTCCCGCAGGTCCCGCTCGGCCTCCTCCAGCACCCGTCGCAGGGCGGGGACGTCCACCCCGGCCCGTGCCTGGATGGTGAAGGCGACGAGGCGACGGTGTCGTTTCATCGTCAACACCGGTCGCACCGTCTCCACGAGGGGCAGTTCGGCGACGTCCCGGGCGACGGCGCCCACCAACCGGGCCACGTCGATGTCGATGTTGCCGGTGGCGTCCGTGGCGGAGGAGCGCACCCTGCCGAAGCGTCGCCGTCGCAGGTTCAAGATTATCAACCAGCCACCGACGAGCAGGCTGACGACCATCACGACCCCGATGACCGTGTCGTACCACCAGGCCTGTGGTGCGGAGAACCAGGCGGGGAAAGAGATGAGATCGGCCAGGCGCTGGGCGACCGGCAGGTCGAAGAACAGGCCCACGGCCCAGGCCCCGACGAGGAAGATGAGCAACCCGACGAGGAAGACGATGGTCCGGTCGAAGACCGCCAACCGGGCGCTCACCGCGTCACCTCCGTGTGCGGCCGCACCCGCACGCGTAGCGTGAGGGGGAGCCCGAGATCGTCGATCAGCTCGGACAAGGTCGCCTCCACGCGCGAGGCCAGGCCGTCATCATTCTCGCCGCCGGAGATGGTCACGACGAGATTTCCACCGTTCAGCTGGCTGTGGGCGGACAGCACGCCGGTCGCCCGCCGTGCCTGTGAAGAAGCCATGCGGGCGATGTCGACGGGACGCGTCCACAGTGAGGTCGACGAGTCCACCCGCCGGTGGGTGCGGGTGCGCGGACGTACCCCGATCCACATCAGCACGGCCCCGGCGACCGCGGCGACAATGCCGGCGGGCAGCATCCACGGTTGGAACGTGGCTGAACCGACGGTCAGCACCACCGGATCGATCCAGCTCCGCCAGTCGACGCCAGGGTCGTGGCGTAACCACAGCTCCCGGCCACATATCGCCGCGACGGTCAACAATCCCACGCCGATGACCACGGCCACGTAGCGTGCCGCGGGTTGGGCGCGGGGCTCCAGGTTTTTCCCCCTCGGCCGGGTTTCAGGGGACACGTGGGCCTCCCCGGGACCGGGCGGACGGGCTGGCCGGGTGCAGCGGGGTGACGGTCACCGGGGCGAGCGGTGCGGGATCCGGAACCCGCACCGGAACCGGGGACGGCGCCGGTCCGGCACCGGGGTGGCGCACCCGCAACGGCGGGGCCTCGACGGGACGGAGCTTCGGCAGGCGAGGCCGCGCGTCGATCTGCTCCCGGGTGACCCGGTGGACGTGCTCACCGCTGATCACGGGGCCCACGACGACATTGACCTGGGTGACCCGTAGACCGGTCAGGCCGTGCACCCAGTCCGTGATCGTGGTGCGCACCGCCTTCGCCACCTCGGTGACCGGGGACGGCCAGGTCACCGCGATGAAGGCCTCGACGCTCGCGGTGCCGGCGGCGTCGTCGATGATCACGTCGTAACGCGGGTAGGTGCGCCCGGCGATGCGTTCCAGACTGCGGCCCAGGCTCTTCGTCCCCGGAACGGAATCCGCCGCCGCCGCCACGATCCGGCGCAGCGCGCGCTCCGTGATGCGGACCCGGCCACCGACGGCCGCGGCCGTCCACGCCACGGACTGGGCGGCCATCAGCGTCGACCTCCCCGCCCGCCGGGTCGCAACCCGTCGAAGAAGGTGCGCAGATCGATCCGCCGGTCCAGATGCGCGCCGATGAGGCCACCGACCATCGCGAACACCAGGGCGTAGAGCAGGCCCACCCAGCCGCCGAGGATCATGGCGAAGGCGAGTGCCAGACCCAGGACGACGCCGGTCAGAGTGTGGTTGCCCATCATTCCGGCCCTCCGTCGGTGGCGTCGGCAATGATGACGTCCACCGGCAACGCCATCCCGCCGCGCACGACCGCTTCCCGCACCGCGGCCGCCACCTGGGCGAGTGGGCGGCGGGCGCGGAGATCGGCGAGAATATGGACCTCGAGACGGGGGGTGGGGGAGAGGGTCACCCGCAGGCCGGCCACCCGTCGACGTGGGTAGAGCAGGGCGACCTCCCCGAACCTCCCGGCGTGCAGATCGGCGACCCCGTCGACGGCGCGCACCGCCCGCGCCACGTCAACCGCCCGGCGGAGCGGGACGGGGTCGAGATCCCGGGTGACCGGGTTCGCCGGGGTGGTCACGACGGCATCCTCCCGGCTACTGGACCCGGGGAGCGGTCTCGACGACCGCCCGCTCGGTGTCGTCCTCGGGGCCCAGATCCAGGTGGACGTCGTGGACCGTCACGTTGACCTCGGTGACACCCAGACCGGTCATGCGCTCGACGGCGATGATGATGTTGCGCCGAATGGCCTCCGCGAGTTCGTGGATGGCCACGCCGTACTCGGCCACGATGTCGACGTCGACGGCCGTCTGGTTTTCACCCACCTCCACGCTCACCCCCCGTTGCAGCTGGCCGGCGGCGCCCGTCCCCGTCAGGGTGTCGCGCAACGCCCCGACGGAACGGGTCGCGCCCCCCAGCGAGTGGACGCCCGAGACCTCCCGGGCGGCGAGACCGGCGATCTTGGCCACAACGACGTCCTCGATGCGGGTGAAGCCCCGGGTGGTGGCCGCGATCAGGGGGTCGTTCGGAGAGATCGACGCGGCGGTGGTGTCCTGCTCGGGCATGGGGTTCACTCCTCGGCGGTGAAGCTGGCGGGCTGATTCCATCGTAGGGCAGGAAACTGCTGCGTGGGGCCGGTCACAGGGCCCACTTCGGAGGAGATCCCCCGGAAACAGCGGGTTGTGTTTCCGGTGGATCGCATGGTTTAATACATGGGTTGCTTTAACACGACGTGTTTCGATGTCTTCGTGCACCTCCGATCCAGCCCCTTCACGGGGATGAGATTGGATCGCGCGGACCGGGCCGTCGCTGGTGAAGCAAACATGACACCTTCACACCTGGCTCTCGGGTCGGGCAGGAGGCTCCGCAATCGGACACAGTCGCATGACGGCATGTTCGGGCGCGGGACCGG
>CAYSIP010000259.1:0-3854 GCA_964431055.1 uncultured Corynebacterium sp.
ATCACCGCGGGATTAGCCGCCCTGGTGCTCTGCGGACTGGCGGTCCCGGCCCTACGGCGCCGGGAGCTGTAGGGCGGGGTGGGGCCATCGGGCCCGTTCCAGCCCCGCCGTGGGGGTGGCGGTAGGTAGGTTCCCGAAACTTGCTCCGCCAGATGCTGAGATTTCCTAATATGTGAAATAAGGCACATCGAAGCTCGTCGGTTGAAAGGATTCGCCGTGAGCATTCACATCACCTCCCGGATGGCGGCAGTTCCCACCCTGGCCCTCCTCTTTTTTCTGGGCGCCTGCCTCGACATCGGCCCGGGGACGCAACCCCCGGTCACGGAAACCGTCGCCACGACGGACTCCGGCGAGGAGAGCACCGACAGCACGACCCCCTCTGAGGGCACCCCCTCCCCCACCGCCACCGGGCCCGGGGCCCTTCCCGACTCGGGAGCATGCGCCGGTTCCGATTTCGACCTGGCGGAGACCTCCTTCGGCCGCTACGTCCCGCTGCACTTCGTGCCCACCGGCATGAGCAACGTGTGGTTCAATTTCGAGGTCGTCGACAACCATTTCGACCCCTGCCTGCCGCTGAGCTGGATCACCCTCAGCGGAGCCAACGGGGATCATCTCCAGCCAGAGGGCAACCGGGCCTCGGCGGCGGCGTCAGTGATCTTCTTCCACTACGACACCCCGGTGACCACCCCGCCGCCGGTGCAGTTCCACCAGATCCGGGCCGCCGAGCGGCTCTCCGCGGATTCGATCTCGATCACCTACGGGCACGCGGGCGGGGCGACCGCGCACGGGATGACGGAGACCTTCACGGTCACCCACACCTGGTCCGGGACCGGACCGGTCACCGCCGGGCCTGACGCCGCCGCCTACGAGGCCGCCGCCGCGCAGCTGCTCACCCTGGACCTGGAAGCGCCACCCCCGCCGCACGACCTCCCGGCGGTGCTGCTGGGCAACGCCGGCAATTCCCGATTGGCCGCGCAGCACAACCTCCGCGGGCGTGCGGGCCCCCTGACCGTGTGGGTCCCGCTACGGGATTCAGGGCTGACCTGCTCTTTCAGCTCGCCGGGGGCGCCCGTCACCTGTGCCGGGGACGGGGTGGCCTGGCCGGAGACCCCCGACGGGTTCCCGCAGGAGACCAGCTGGCCGGGGCCGGGCCTGGCCCGGGGGCTGGGCATCCACTATCTGCCGACGACCGTGTCCACCACCCGCGACGCTCCCTCCCTGCCCGACCCTGAGGCGGAACTTCCCGACGAGGCGCTGAGCCGGGTGGGCGCCTACCTGGTCGACACCACCGGGGAGCGGATCATCTTCTCCTCCGGATCCGCCGGCGTGGAGGTCACCCCCACCAGGATCAGCCTCATCGACACGGACTACGTGGACACCTCGCGCTGGTGACCGCGGGCGGCAGGGGCACCGCGGGCGTCGACAAGCGACGCGCACGGGCTAGCATTCCCCTGCGTGAGCATCCGTGACTTCCTCGCCGACACCCGTCCCCTGCAGGTTTCCGCGTACAAGCGGCTGTGGGTGGCCAATATCGCGACGGTGATCGGCGCACAGCTGACCGTGGTGGCGGTACCCGCCCAGATCTACTCGATCACCGGTTCCAGCGCCTACGTGGGCCTGACCGGCCTCTTCGGGCTGGTTCCGTTGGTGATCTTCGGCCTCTACGGCGGCTCGATCGCCGACTCCTTCGACAAACGCAAGGTGCTCATCGTCAGCACCGCCGGCATGATCCTGTCGGCCGCCGCGTTCTGGGCGTTGTCGGCGGCGGGCAACACCAACGTGTGGTGGCTGTTGCTGACCTTCTCCCTGCAGCAGGCGTTCTTCGCCGTCAACCAACCCACCCGCACCGCGGTGTTCCGTTCCATCCTGCCGATCCACCTGCTGCCGGCGGGCGCCAGTCTCAACATGATGCTCATGCAGGCCGGCGCGATCGTCGGCCCCCTGATCGCCGGTGCGCTCATCCCCTTCATCGGCTTCTCCTGGCTCTACTTCCTCGACGCCCTGCTCCTGCTGCCCACTCTCGGCGCGGTGCTCACCCTGCCCACCCTGCCACCGAAGGGGGAGAAGCAGAAGGCCGGTTTCCGCAGCGTGCTCGACGGGTTGAGCTATCTGCGCGGCCAACCGGTGCTGATGGTGGCGATGCTGCTGGACCTGATCGCCATGACCTTCGGCATGCCGCGCGCCCTCTACCCGGAGATCGCGGCCGAGAATTTCGGCGAACCCGACGACGGCGGCATCATGCTCGCCCTCCTGTATTCCTCCATGGCGGCCGGTGCCGTACTGGGCGGTCTGCTCTCGGGGTGGATCTCCCGGGTGGTGCGTCAGGGCATGGCGGTGATGGTGTGCATCATCGTGTGGGGCGCATGCGTCGTGGCCGCCGGGATCGGCGTGTTGCTCAGCCCCGGCGCGGTGACGCTCTGGGCGTGGCTGGTGATCATCATGCTGGTCTTCGGCGGCGCGGCCGACATGTTCTCCGCGTCCCTGCGCACCGCGATCCTTCAGCAGTCGGCGGCCGAGCACGTGCAGGGACGCATCCAGGGCGTCTACATCGTCGTGGTGGTGGGCGGGCCCCGCCTGGCGGACGTCCTCCACGGTTGGGCCGCAGCCCCCTTCGGGGTGGGGTGGGCCACGTTACTGGGCGGGGTGCTCGTCATTGTCGGTACGCTGCTGTGCGCGGTGTTCGTGCCGTCGTTCACCCGTTACCGGCGCCCGCCCACCACGGAGGTCTCCGCGGAGGGGGAGCGGGTCTAGACACAAGGCACATTTAGACCGCCTTGTCTGCTTTGGCTGGCTTTCATTAGACAAAGTTGTCTAACCGTGATTAATATGCAGGCATGACCACCGCAGGCACCCTGTTCTCCCGCCCCCGGACGCCCGCGGCGAAATGTCTGCACCTGGTGCGCCTGCACCAGATCGTGACCCGCAGCGAACTCGTCGAGGCCACCGGGCTCTCCCAGCCCACGATCACCCGCGCCATCAGCGCCCTGATCCGGGCCGGTCTCGTGCAGGAGCGCAACGACCTCACCCGTTCGCAGGGCCGGGGACGCCCCACCATCCCCCTGGAGTTGGCGCCGAGTCAGCAGCTGCACGCGGGCATCGCCGTCGGCACCTCGACGACCTATATCGGGCTCTACGACATCAAGGGCCGCACCATCCGCGACGCCGACGTGGCCACCCCCGTCGCCCAATTGAGCGAGGCCGACTTCATCGAGCACGTGATGGCCGGCCTGCACCGGCTGACCGCCGGCCTGGACCGCCCGCTCACCTCCGTGGGGGTGACCACCTCCGGGCGGGTCAGCGAGGACGGCGTCGTCGACGCCCCCAACCTCGGGTGGAACGGCACCGACGTCGCCGCCCGCCTGCGTTACCAGTTCTCCGTGCCCGTGGTCGTCTCCGCGGCGGTGCCCGCCATCCTCGGTTCCGAGATCCAGGCCAGTGGCCTGCCCAGCCCGGACGAGGACACCCCCACTGAACTGGCCCTGTTCGCCGACGACTCCATCGGCGCGGCCGTCTCCGGCTCGGGCGGCGTCCGCCAGATCGACGTTCTGCCGGTCACCTCCGGTTCCGTCCTGGACACCGCCGGCCTGCCCACCGAGGAGGCCCTGACCACCGCCGGCCTGCTCCACCGCATCCGCGACCGGGGTATCGAACTCGACAGCCTGCCCGCGGCCGTGGCGATGGGCGAGCGAAATCCGCAGGTCCGGGAACTGCTCGACGACCGCGCGGTGCTGCTTGCCGACGTCGCGGCGCAGCTCACCGAGGAACACCGGCCGTCCACGATCGTGGTCGCCGGCTCCGCCTTCGTCGACGATCCCACCGCCCCGAAGCTCTTCGCCTCCACGGTGCGCGCCCGG
>CAYSIP010000260.1:0-3844 GCA_964431055.1 uncultured Corynebacterium sp.
CGACCGGAGCGGCAGCGGTGACCTCGAAGACCTCTTCGAATTCCTTGACGAACTCAGAGAGCTCGATCAGGGTCATCTCCTTGAAAGCATCGATGAGCTCGTCCTTGGTGAGCTTAGCCATGGTGGCGTCCTTTCTTTATGGGGCCAATGTCCCGGCCCCGGAACTGTGGGGGTGAAACTTTATGGGTGCGTACGCCGAAATCGGCGGTACGACTTAAGCGTCCTTCTTGTCCTGGAGCGCAACGGCGAGGCGTGCGACCTGGGAAGCGGGAGCGTTGAACAGGCCTGCGGCCTTTGCCAGAGAACCCTTCATGGCACCGGCCAGCTTTGCGAGAGTGGTCTCGCGGTTGTCCAGCTCGGCGATGGCCTTGACCTGGTCGGCAGACAGAGCGTTGCCGTCCATGTAGCCACCCTTGACGATGAAGGCCTCGTTGTCGGAGGCGAACTTCTTCATCACCTTTGCAGCGTCGACAGCCTCGCCCTTGATGAAGGCGACGGCGGTCGGGCCGGTGAGGTGCTCGTCAAGACCCTCGATGCCCTTGTCCTGGGCAGCGATCTTGATCAGGGTGTTCTTGGCGACGTGGTACTGGACATCGAAGCCGAGGGACTTGCGCAGCTCAGAGATCTGAGCGACGGTCAGACCGCGGTACTCGGTGAGGAAGACAGAATCTGCCTCAGCGAACTTGTCCTTGAGCTCTGCGAGCTCTGCCTGGTTCTTCGGGTTTGCCATTACTACGCCTCCTTCCAATTACGTGTCGTGTTGATCCGCCGGGGCTCTTTTCCATGAAAAAAGCCCCGTGCAAGAGCACAGGGCGCATCATCTCCACAAGGAGGTGGTGCTCGAAAGTGTCTCCTGCGTGGGCCGTTCCAGTCGCCTGGAATCCTTCGATCCTCTCGGATGACCGACGGTCTTCGGTGAAACTTGAGCTCGGCTGAAAACAGCCGTTCAAACTTCGAGTTGAATGTTAGTGCAACGGGAGCTCCGGAACCAAATCGCCGTCGCGAAGCTTCCCGCCACAGCGGCCACCCGGGCCACACGCCGCAGCAGACTGCACATTCCGCGTTTCGGAGTGCCGCGGCCGATGACCAGTCCGGCAACGCGCCGAGACCACCAACCGGGGGGGGGGAACTGGCGATGCCGACGGATTTCATCCACACCGGAAAGATTCACGACGACGGCGCCCTCACATCGACCCCCTTACCCGATGCGTTACGCAGGAACCAAGGAGGAGCGGTAACACTTGGGAAACAATATTAACTGTCACCTTATTGAAAACATATACATGAGGGTATCCTCGCATTAGGACTCCGGAATCGCCGGAACCGCGACTCTTCCTGAAGGGAGGAACCACCATGACGTTCGGCCAACTCACCTCCTACCGCACCAAGCTCGTCTGTGATCGCTTCATCGGCACCGACCGGGTTCTCACCGATCAGGATTTCCCCGACATCGAGTTGCCTCCCGTGGCGGCCCCGGCCCCCGCCCTGGCGCTGGTCGCCGACGCCGATGATGATCTCTTCTGAGCACTGACCCTTCTACCCCCCTGGTGGCCACCCTGAATTGGGTGGTCACCGTGGTGTTCAGCTCGATCTATTCGAGTTTGAGGTCAAGCCCCGGGGTCCGGGCGGGCAGCACGCCTTCCGCGCCCCGGCCGGCCCCCTCCCTCGTGACGGTCTCAGGCCACCCCTACCCCAGAGGCTCCCGGCTGTCCACCTAGACGAACCCGCCCATCACCGCGACCAGGCTGGACTCGTGCGGCGGGGTGAGCAGCCCCGTCGTGGGGACGCAGGAAGAGGAACCGGGCTGGGGCGGGTGCGGCCGACATTTCCCATTATCGTCGACTGGAAATCACCTGGCCAGCAGATTCAGCCTAACTATTATGTTCTGCGAAGTCCTCCATCGCAGCGCGTGCCGCCCAGGCGCCGGGCATGCCGTGCACGCCCGCACCCGGCGGGGTCGCACCGGAACTCAGGTACAGGCCACTGTCCCGCAGCCGGTAGGGATCCGTCGTCAGACCGGGCCGTAACAGGGCCTGGAGACCGGACATCCCGCCACCCGCGACATCGCCGCCGATGAGGTTCGGGTTCCAGGCCTCCAGATCGTCGGGGCTGTGCTGCACGCGGTGGAGGATGCGGTCCCGGAAACCGGGAGCGAAACGTTCGATCTGGGCCTCGATGCGTCCGGCGATGAACCCCTCGTGCGGTTCGCGGTAACCGTGGGGCACGTGCGCGTAGGTCCACAGCACCTGCTTCCCCTCGGCTGGCCCGGTCGCCCGGGACGGATCCGCGGCCTGCTGCTGGCACACCATGACGAAGGGCCGGTCGGGCAACCGCCCGTGCGCCGCCTCCGCCTCGGCCTGCTGCACCTCCGCGACGTCGCCGGCGACGTGCACCGTGGTCGATTCCTGCACCCGTTCATCGGCCCAGGGCACCGGGCCATCGAGAAGGTAGTCGACCTTGAACACGCCCGCCCCGTAGGACCAGCCGGCCATCCGGCGGCGGACCCGGGAAGGCATGTCCACGTGCTTGAGACGCAGCACCTGCGCCGGGGTGAGGTTGAGGACCACCGCATCGGCGTGCGGCAGGTCGCGCAGATCCGTGACCTCCACCCCGGTGTGGATGCGGCCGCCGTGTGACTCGAGAACCGAAACGAGGGCGTTGATGACCCCCTGTGAACCACCCCGGGCCACCGGCCAACCGCGGGTCATGCCCAGGGCTCCGAAGAGCAGGGAGAAGGCGGCGGTGAAGGGGCGCGCCGGCGGGGTGATCGCGTGCACCGCGGAACCGGCGAACAGCGCGCGGGTGGACTCCTGCTTGAAGAAGGTTTTACCCACCAGCGTGGCGGGCAGGCCCGCCAGCATCCCGAAGCGGGCCATGCGCACCGGATGCTCGGGCCAGCTCAGCATGGGGCTCAGCAGGTTCTCCAGATGCTCGTCGATGTGCTCGGTGACGTAACCGTGCACCCGACGCCAGGCGGGCCCGTCCTCCCCCAGCTCCTCGACGGTCTCCTCCAATCCACGGTGCATCACCGCGGCGGGACGCCCCTCCAGGGGATGCGCCGTCGGGTAGCGGGAATGCAGCCACTCCAGGCCGTGCTTCTCCAGTTCCAGGTGACGGAAGGCCGGGCTGGCGGCGCCGAAAGGATGGGCGGCCGCGCCGAGATCGACGATCGTGCCCTCCCCCAGCAGATCCGCCGACGCCGCGGCGCCGCCGGGATGGGCGTTACGTTCGAAGACGTCGACCTGCCACCCCTCACGAGCCAGGTAGGCGGCGGCGGTCAGGCCGTTGGGCCCGGAGCCCACGATCACGGCACGGGGTTGGTGGTCGCCGGTAAACGGGGACTGGGGCATGACGATCGGCTCCTTGCTTGTCCGGTTTCGGGTCGTGTCCCCATGATCCGCTTTCCTGGCTGATCCTGCAGAAACCGGTGGGACGGACGCCGAACGCCCCGTCCTCCGCGAAGGGAGGACGGGGCGTCGTCAAGCGCAGTTGAGCTGCGGCGGGAGGTTTAGGCCTCTTCGCCGGTGTAGTTCTTCTGCACGTGGGTGTCCACCGGGACGCCGGGGCCGCTGGTGGAGGACAGGGTGATCTTCTTGAGGTAGATACCCTTGGAGGAGGACGGCTTGATGCGGTTCAGCTCGTCGATCAGGGCGCCGTAGTTTTCTGCCAGGGCCTTCTCGTCGAAGGAGGCCTTGCCGATGGCGGCGTGGAGGTTGGAGGCCTTGTCCACGCGGAAGGAGATCTTGCCGCCCTTGACCTCGGAGATGGCCTTCGCGACGTCGGTGGCCACGGTGCCGGTCTTCGGGTTCGGCATCAGACCACGCGGGCCCAGGACGCGGGCCAC
>CAYSIP010000261.1:0-3830 GCA_964431055.1 uncultured Corynebacterium sp.
AACGTCGACACCGACCAGATCATCCCCGCCGTCTACCTCAAGCGCGTCACCCGCACCGGTTTCGAGGACGGTCTGTTCGCCGGTTGGCGCCAGGACGAGGACTTCATCCTCAACCAGGACTACTACCGCAACGGCTCCGTGCTCGTCGCCGGCCCGGACTTCGGCACCGGCTCCTCCCGTGAGCACGCCGTCTGGGCCCTGATGGACTACGGCTTCAAGGTCGTGCTCTCCCCGCGCTTCGCGGACATCTTCCGCGGCAACGCGGGAAAGTCTGGCCTCCTGGCAGCCCAGATGTCCGAATCGGACATTGAGCTGCTGTGGAAGCAGTTGGAGGCAGAGCCCGGGCTGGAGCTGACCGTCGACCTCGACTCACGCACCGTCACGGCGGGGGAGAACACCTACACCATCGACATCGACGACTACACCCGTTGGCGTCTGATGGAGGGCCTCGACGACGTGGGTCTGACCCTGCGGAAGGAGGAGGACATCACCGCCTACGAGCGGGAACGTCCCCCCTTCAAGCCGGTCATCACCGCGCTGGGCTAGTCATTTCACCGGCAGCGGGCTGGCGAGGTAGTCCGCTCCGGTGAGCTCACCGTGGTGGAAGGACAGTACCCACACGCTGCCCTTCTTCGCTTCGATCTCGTCCAGCGGCAGTCGGCCCTGAGCGGAGAGCCAGGCGATCATGTCCGGGATGATCGTGCCCTGTGAGACGACCACGGAGACCCCGCCGGCGTCGATGATCTCCCGGAAACGTGCCTGCGCGGTCGTCATGGTCTCCAACCATGCGTCGTCGCCGAGCAGCGGCTCGACCTCGATATCGAGGTTGAGCTCATCGGCCAGGGGCGCGGCCGTCGCCTGGCACCGGTCCGGCAGCGCCGAATACACGGCCGTCGGCCGGTACGGCAGCAGCATCGGCACGAGCATTTCCGCCTGCCTGCGTCCCTTCTTGTCCAGGGGGCGCAGATTGTCGTCCCCGTCCCAGTTGCGCCGCTGGTGGGCGCGGCCGTGGCGGACGTAGATGATCCGCGACGTCGCGGGCAACCGGAAACGCTTCTCGGCCTTCATCAGCACCTGGGTGTCCACTTCATAGCTGAGCAGCTCCTTGGCCTCCTCGATGGGCAGCCAACGGATCTCATCCACCTCGTCGTTGGGGCGGAACTCCCCGGACAGCACCTCCCCGGTCCAGTAGTAGACGACCTTTGTGCGTTCGAGCACCGGATAGGTGACCTTGCCCAGCAGTTTGCCCAGCTGCACCTCGTAACCGGTCTCCTCGAGGATCTCCCGTGCCGCGGTCGTCGGCAGCGTCTCACCGGGGTCGACCTTGCCCTTGGCCAACGACCAGTCGTCGTAGTGGGGGCGGTGGATGACGGCCACCTCGATCGAGTCGAGGTCGCTCACGTCACCCCGCCACAGAACCGCCCCCGCGGCGAGCATCGAGCGCCCGTACTCCTTGGCCGGGTCGGCTGGCACCACCTGGTGGCGCCCCGTCACCAGCAGCGCGGAGTCCTGGTCCTTGTCCGTCTCGTGCAGCTTGGGCGACTTCGTCATGGCTCTCCTTCGAAGGGGTAAAGATCGTCCCCCCTATTTTCGCCCACCTCCTCCCGGTTCGCATGATTGAGCCATCCTTTAAGCTGTCTTAAGGAAACCGGCCGGCAGACGAGGAAGGAAGCTACGTGGTCAACGTCGCGATCATGGGAGCGGGTTCGTGGGGCACGACCCTGGCGAAGGTATTCGCGGATGCCGGAAACACGGTCACCCTCTGGGCCCGGCGAACTGAACTGGCGGAGGCCATCTCCACCACCCGTTTCAACCCCGACTACCTGCCGGACGTCCGGCTCCCCGCATCGGTCACCGCGACCCCGGACGCCGGGCAGGCGTTGACGGGTGCCGCGATCGTCGTCTTCGCCGTTCCCAGCCAGACCATGCGTGACAACCTCACCGCCTGGACGCCCCTGCTTCCGCCGGACGCGACCCTGGTGAGCATCTCCAAGGGCGTGGAAGTCGACACCCACCTGCGCATGAGTGAGGTCATCGCCGAGATCACAGGCGTCGAGAGCGACCGGATCGCGGTGCTCTCCGGACCCAACCTGGCGCGCGAGATCGCCCTGGAGCAACCGGCGGCCACGGTCATCGCCTGCCCCGACGAGAACCGGGCGAAACTCGTTCAGGCGGCCGTGGCCACCCCCTACCTGCGGCCCTACACGAACACCGACGTCATCGGCGTCGAACTGGGCGGGGCCTGCAAGAACGTCATCGCGCTGGCCTGCGGCATCGCTGCAGGGCGGGGCCTGGGGGAGAACACCCTGGCCACCCTGATCACCCGCGGTCTCGCGGAGATCGCCCGCCTGGGGGACAAGCTCGGCGCCGACCAACGAACCTTCGCCGGGCTGGCCGGGCTGGGGGACCTGGTGGCCACCTGTGTCTCGCCGCTGTCGCGCAACCGCTCCTTCGGTGTGCGCCTGGGCGAGGGCGGGACGTTGGAGGAGGCGAAGAAGGCCACCCACGGGCAGGTCGCGGAGGGCGTCATCTCCTCCAACTCGATTTTCCGTCTGGCCGAGGCCCACGAGGTGGAGATGCCGATCACGCAGGCCGTCTATCTCGTCTGCCACCGCGGCATGAGCGTCGCCGACGGGGTCGTCGCACTGATGGGCCGATCCAAGAAGGCGGAGTGAGACCCCGGTAGGCTATCCCGCTATGACATCACCGAACACCCCCCGCATCCGCGTCGCCGTGGTCTACGGCGGCCGCAGCAACGAGCACTCCGTCTCCTGCGTGTCAGCCGGTGCGGTCATGGCGCATCTGGACCCGCAGAAATATGAGGTCATTCCCGTCGGGATCACCCCCGACGGCATGTGGACGGTGGGCGAGTCCGATCCCGGGAAGCTGGTCATCCGTGACGGAGTGCTCCCGTCCGTGGAGCCGCGCGACGAGCTCGAGCTGTCGCTGAACCCGCGCCGGCCCGGCGAGCTGCGCAACCTGGTCAGTGGTGAGGTGCACGCGACCGCCGACGTCGTCTTCCCCGTCCTCCACGGCCCCTTCGGCGAGGACGGCACCATCCAGGGACTGCTCGAGATGGCCGGCGTCCCGTACGTGGGTACCGGGGTGCTGTCCTCCGCGTGTGGCATGGACAAGGAGTTCACCAAGAAGCTCATGGCCGCCGAGGGGCTGCCCATCACCCCCGAGGTGATTCTGCGCGACCGCGCCGAGCTGACGGCGTACGAGCAGGGGCTGCTCGGCCTGCCGGTGTTCGTCAAACCGGCGCGCGGGGGCTCGTCGATCGGCATCTCCCGGGTCACGTCGTGGGAACAGTTGCCCGCGGCGGTCGCCCTGGCGCGCGAGTCCGACGACAAGGTCATCGTCGAGGCGGAGATCCGGGGATCCGAGGTCGAGGTCGGGGTGTTGCAGTACCCCGACGGTTCGGTGAAGGCCTCCGTCCCGGCCCAGCTGATGGGCACCGATACCTCTGCGGAAGGCTTCTACGGCTTCGAGACGAAGTACCTCGACAACGTCGTCACCGCCGCCATCCCCGCACCCGTCGGAGAGGAGATGACCCGCGCCCTGCAGGAAATGGCCGTGGACACCTTCCGGGCCCTGAACTGCGAGGGCCTGGCCCGGGTGGATTTCTTCGTCACCCAGGACGGCCCCGTGCTCAACGAGATCAACACCATGCCCGGTTTCACGCCGATCTCCATGTATCCGCAGGTCTTCGCGGCCTCCGGGGTGGATTACGGGGAGCTGCTCGACATCCTGGTCAGCCAGGCGTTGGCGTAGACCCGGTCACACGGCCGTCGGCGACAGCGCCCCGGTCCGGGACCGTCCGATGACGG
>CAYSIP010000262.1:0-3828 GCA_964431055.1 uncultured Corynebacterium sp.
AGAAGACCGAGAAGAAGGCTGAGCCCGAGAAGAAGAAGGCTGAGCCGAAGAAGGAGACCCCGAAGCAGGAGGAGCCCAAGGACACCGAGGGCAAGTCCGAGCCGGAGGTGACCAAGGAACCGGAGTCCCGCGAGGAGACCAAGGCCGAGCCGAAGAAGGCCGAGAAGAAGTCCGGCAACGAGAACGTCCCGTACGTCACCCCGCTGGTGCGCAAGCTGGCCGACAAGCACGGCGTCGACCTGAACACCGTTGAGGGCACCGGCGTCGGTGGTCGTATCCGCAAGCAGGACGTTCTGGCTGCCGCCGAAGGTGGCGCCGAGGCCGCGGGCAAGGACGAGAAGGCCGCACCGAAGGGTGAGCGCGCCAACTGGTCCACCAAGTCCGTTGACCCGGCTAAGGCTGAGCTGATCGGCACGACCCAGAAGGTCAACCGCATCCGCCAGATCACCGCCTCCAAGATGGTCGAGTCGCTGCAGACCACCGCTCAGCTCACCCACGTCCAGGAAGTCGACATGACGCGCGTGGCCGAGCTGCGCAAGGCGAACAAGCAGGCCTTCGTCGACAAGCACGGCGCCAACCCGACCTACCTGGTCTTCATCGTCAAGGCCGTCGCCGAGGCCCTGGTCTCCCACCCGAACGTCAACGCGTCCTACAACGCGGAGACCAAGGAGATGACCTACCACGCGGACGTCAACATCGGCATCGCCGTGGACACCCCGCAGGGCCTGCTGGTCCCGGTCATCAAGAAGGCCCAGGACAAGTCCCTGGTCGAGATCGCCCAGGAGATCGTGGACCTGGCCGACCGTGCCCGCAACAAGAAGCTGCGCCCCGACGACCTGTCCGGCGGCACCTTCACGGTGACCAACATCGGTTCCGAGGGTGCCCTGCTGGACACCCCGGTGCTCACCCCGCCGCAGGCCGGCATCCTGGGCACCGCCGCGATCGAGAAGCGCCCGGTCGTCGTCACCGATGACGGCGTGGACTCCATCGCGATCCGTCAGATGGCGTACCTGCCCTTCACCTACGACCACCAGGTCGTTGACGGTGCTGACGCAGGCCGCTTCGTCACCACCATCAAGGACCGCCTCGAGACCGCCGACTTCGGGTCTGATCTCCAGCTCTAAGCGCCCCGTCCGGTAGAACCGCCGCCTCCTCCCCACCCCGGAGAGGCGGCGGTTTCGTCGCGTGGGGGGGTGCGCAGCTGCGCACTTTTGATGACGTGTCTCTTTCATGGGTCATTGTGCCCGGGCCCGCGACACGGGATCCACCTGGCCCCGTCTCACCCGGGGGTGTGGGGTGCGAATGTAAATACGAGACAGGTGTCGTGGACCATATAATCATCGGAGACAGAGCCCACCGTCCCAAGGAGCTTGTTCCGAATGGCACTCACCCCGGTCACCGACCCAGCGTCCTACCCGGCGCGTCACCTCGGCCCCGATGATGCGGAACGGGGGGTGATGCTCGAGCGCGTCGGCTACGACTCCCTGGATGCGCTTGTCGACGCCGCCCTGCCCGCCGACATCCGCGCCGACTCGGCCCCGCAGCCCGCCGAGGCGTTGAGCGAGTATGACGCCCAGGCGGTGCTGCGTGGTTACGCGGACAAGAACGTCGTTCTCAAGGCCTTCTACGGCCAGGGGTTCTCCGACACGATCACCCCGCCGGTCATCCGCCGCAACGTGGTGGAGGATCCGGGCTGGTACACCGCCTACACCCCCTACCAGCCGGAGATCTCCCAGGGCCGCCTGGAGGCGCTGTTGAACTTCCAGACGATGGTCTCGGAGTTGACGGGCCTGCCGATCGCGAACGCCTCCCTGCTGGATGAGGCGTCCGCCGTGGCGGAGGCAGTGGGCCTGATGTCCCGGGCGAAGAAGAAGGGCCGCCGCGTCGTCCTGGATGCGCGTCTGCACCCGCAGGTGCTGGCCGTGGCCGCCGAGCGGGCGCGGGCCATCGACCTGGAGGTGGAGATCACCGATCTCAGCTCGGAGTTGGTGGGCGAGGATCTGGTGGGCGTGGTCGTCGCGTATCCGGGCACGGAGGGTGACGTCGTGGATCCGCGCGGGGTGATCGAGGCGATCCACTCCCGGGACGGTCTGGCGACGGTGGTGACCGATCCGCTGTCGCTGATGCTGCTGGAGTCCCCCGGTGAACTGGGGGCGGATATCGCGGTGGGCAACTCGCAGCGTTTCGGCGTGCCGCTGTTCTTCGGTGGCCCGCACGCCGCCTACATGTCCGTCACGGACGCGCTGAGGCGTCAGCTGCCCGGACGTCTGGTGGGCGTGTCCGTCGATGCGGATGGCCGGCCCGCCTACCGACTGGCGCTGCAGACCCGTGAGCAGCACATCCGCCGCGAACGCGCGACGTCGAATATCTGCACCGCCCAGGCCCTGCTGGCGGTCACCGCCTCCATGTACGCCGTCTACCACGGCCCGCGCGGGTTGAAGAACATCGCCGAGCGGGTCCACTCGCTGGCCACCGCCTTCGCCGCCTCCGTGCGCGCCGCCGGTGGGGAGGTCGTCCACGACCAGTTCTTCGACACTGTGGCCGTGCGTGTTCCCGGCCGTGCGCAGGCGGTCGTCGACGAGCTCGCCGAGGCCGGTTACCTGGTGCGTCCGGTCAACGCGGACGTCGTGGGCGTGTCCTTCGGTGAGTCGGCGACGGCCGCGGACGTCGGGAAGCTGGCGGAGGCCTTCGGTGCGACGTCGACCACCGGGGGTGAGCGCTCGTTGCCGGAGTCGCTCCTGCGTGCGGAGACGCCGCTGACGCATCCGACGTTCAACACCCACCACTCCGAGTCGCAGATGATGCGTTACCTGCGCACCCTCTCGGACAAGGATCTGGCGCTCGACCGCACCATGATCCCGCTGGGCTCGTGCACGATGAAGCTCAACCCGGCGGCCGGCATGGAGACGATCACCTGGCCGGAGTTCGCCGACGTCCACCCCTACGCGCCCGATTCGCAGACCACCGGTTGGCGTGAGCTCATCGAACAGCTCGAGGGTTGGCTGGCGGACCTGACCGGTTACGCGAAGGTCTCGGTGCAGCCGAACGCCGGTTCCCAGGGTGAGCTCGCCGGCCTGCTGGCCATCCGCCGTTACCACCTGGCCAACGGCGACGACCAGCGCGACATCTGCCTGGTGCCGGCCTCCGCGCACGGCACCAACGCCGCGTCGGCGACGCTCGCGAACCTGCGCGTGGTCGTGGTGGCCACCGCCGACGACGGTTCCATCGACCTCGCTGACCTGGACGCCAAGCTGGAGAAGCACGGCCGCAACGTCGCGGCGATCATGATCACCTACCCCTCCACCCACGGCGTCTTCGAGGACACCGTGCGCACCGTGTGTGAGAAGGTGCATGCCGCCGGCGGGCAGGTCTACATCGACGGGGCGAACATGAACGCCCTGACCGGGCTTGCGAAGCCGGGCGAGTTCGGCGGAGACGTCAGCCACCTGAACCTGCACAAGACCTTCACCATCCCGCACGGCGGCGGTGGCCCGGGCGTCGGCCCGGTGGCGGTAGCCGAGCACCTCGTGCCCTACCTGCCGGCCGACCCCACGACGGTGGACGCCTCCGTTCCGGTCAGCGGGGAGGCGGGCGTACCGATCTCCGCGACGCGCTTCGGTTCCGCCGGGGTACTGCAGATCTCCTGGGCCTATATCGCGATGATGGGCGCCGAGGGGCTGGCACAGGCCAGCGCGCACGCCATCCTGGGGGCGAATTACCTGGCCGCGCGGCTGAACGAGGATTTCCCGGTCCTCTACACCGGGGAGAACGGCCTGGTGGCCCACGAGTGCATCCTCGACCTGCGCGAGCTGACGAAGCAGTCGGGGG
>CAYSIP010000263.1:0-3828 GCA_964431055.1 uncultured Corynebacterium sp.
CGTCGGTAAGACGGAGCTGTCCAAGACGCTGGCCGGCTTCCTCTTCGGTGACGACGACGCCCTCATCCAGATCGACATGGGCGAGTACCACGACCGCTTCACCGCGTCGCGCCTGTTCGGTGCTCCCCCCGGCTACGTCGGTTACGAGGAGGGCGGCCAGCTCACCGAGAAGGTCCGCCGCAAGCCGTTCTCCGTCGTCCTCTTCGACGAGATCGAGAAGGCGCACAAGGAGATCTACAACACCCTCCTGCAGGTGCTCGAGGACGGTCGTCTCACCGACGGCCAGGGCCGCGTGGTCGACTTCAAGAACACCGTGCTCATCTTCACCTCGAACCTGGGCACCCAGGACATCTCGAAGGCCGTCGGCTTGGGCTTCTCCGGCTCCAACGAGACGGACTCCGTCGCCCAGTACGACCGGATGAAGGACAAGGTCAATGATGAGCTGAAGAAGCACTTCCGACCCGAGTTCCTCAACCGTATCGACGAGATCGTGGTCTTCCACCAGCTCACCCGCGATCAGATCGTCCAGATGGTGGAGCTGCTCATCGGCCGCGTGGCCAAGGCCCTGGCCGACAAGGACATGGGCATCGAGCTGACCGAGAACGCCAAGCAGCTGCTGGCCAAGCGCGGTTTCGACCCGGTGCTCGGCGCCCGTCCGCTGCGCCGCACCATCCAGCGCGAGATCGAGGACACCCTGTCCGAGAAGATCCTCTTCGGCGAGATCGGCGCCGGCGAGATCATCACGGTCGACGTCGAGGGCTGGGACGGCGAGTCCAAGGACACCGACGGCGCGAAGTTCACCTTCACCCCGCGCCCGAAGCCGCTCCCGGAGGGCACCTTCTCCGACGAGCTCTCCCCGGAAGACGCCGAGGAGATCGACAAGCTCGAGCAGAGCTACGACGAGGCCGGCGGCGAGCGGGTCTCCAGCGTCGAGGTTCCCGACGTCGGCTCCAACGCCGGCCCCGGTGACAGCGGCGAGGCAGGTCCCCAGCCGCAGCAGCAGTAAACCCGGCACACCACCGGAACGCTGAAGCCGGCGCCCACCCCCTCTGACAGGGGTGGGCGCCGGCTTTTGCCGTGGGTGGGCTGGCGGCGGTTCAGACCAGGGCAGGACGGGCGGGTGGTGGTTCGGGTCGTGGCGGGTCTTGGTGTAGATGCCTAGGCTGGGCCACATCCGACGCGGTATCACGCCGCGAATTCTCTCAGACAGGAGGCGATTGCCATGGCCGATGACATCACCAAGGACGACATCGTGAACAAGCTCCGTGACGCGAAGTGGGTCATGATGACCACCGCGGGCGCGGACGGCAAGCTGGTGTCCCACCCCATGGTCCCGCAGCAGGTGACCGAGGACGCGGACGTGTGGTTCTTCGTCTCGCTGGCCGGTGGGCACGCCGAGGCGTTGAGGTCCAGCCCGCAGGTGAACCTGTCGGTGGCCGAGGCCGGCTCCTGGTTGTCGGTGGCTGCCGAGGTCGAGTTCGTCGAGGACCGCGCGAAGGTCGACGAGCTGTGGAACAAGGACGTGGAGGGGTGGTTCGAGGGCAAGGACGATCCCGCGCTCGGCCTGATCCGGGCGAATTCGGAGTCGGCCCAGTTCTGGGGTCTGCCCGGGGGGAAGGTGTCCGCGCTGGCGCGCATCGTGAAATCGCGTGCCACTGAGGGGCGCACCGGTGGTGATTCCGAGACGATGGAGCTGTAGCGCGGAGCCGCCAACGATTGTGGAGAAGGCCCGGTCGGGAGCGTGGTGGGCAACCGCGTCCCGGCCGGGCCTTCTCTCGGCCACCCACCCTGTCGGCCGCCCGTGCCGCAGGGGGCCCCGACGCCCGGTGGGGGCTCGATCCGTCCTACTGGTAGACGCCGTCGGTGATCTGTCTCAGCGCCTGCGCCACGTCCGGCAGGAACTCCCCGTCGACGTGGTCGAGGACCTGGCCACGCACGCCGGCCAGGTAAGTTGACCGGGCCTCTCTCAGATGCTGGTGGCCGACGACGGTGAGGATCGCGTGGCGGCTGCGTTTGTCCTTGGTCGAATACTCCCGATAGACCAGTCCGCGCTCCTCCAGGCGCTCGACGATCCGGCTGACTGCGCTGAGCGTGAACGCACCTGCCCGCGCCAACGCGCCCATGCTCATCGTCCGGTCAGGGGCCTGGGACAGGGTCAGCAGGGTGAGATAGTCATTGGTGGTGACGCCGTGGAGGCGGCGCAGGTCGTGATCGAGGGTGGGGGGAAGAACGCGCATGACCCGGTGGAGGGCATGGAGAAACTCTTCCTCTTCGGTGGTCAGCGAGGCGGGAATGCCCGACTCATTTTTATTCATTCCGTAAGAATACTTACTTCTCATATCATCTATCTACGGGGGTTCGGTGCGGCGTTGGACGGACGCTTCCCGGTGGGGAATGTCCCGGCCTGATCCGGCAGATCAGCGGGGGACCGGCAGGCCCGGGAGCCTCCGGATCGGCAGTGGATGTGTCTGCAGGGGCGGTGCGAGTCGGTCGGGGTGTCGGGTGGCCCGGATGACGAAGTGGTGGGGGCGGCGGTCGGTGACGCACACAGTGAGTGGAGGAGAATCCATGAGTCCCGTGTACCTGGCGAGGATGCGACCGGTGGAGGTGCGAAAAGAGCACGGGCCGCCCCATTTTCAGCGTCAGATATCTGGGGAGTCCGCTGCCCCCGTCTTGTGCGGATGTCCAGGCGATTTCGCCCGTCCGCACGCATTGCGTCGGAAAGTGCCTTCCGGATGACGGTGGCCGACCGGGCGCCTGCGTCAGTAGGGTCGGTTTCACCGAACGGATTAGTGCTGTCGCGTCATCCCGGGGCGACAGCTCTGACAAGGAGGACGAATGAAGGCACTGACATGGCAGGCAAAACGATCGGTCAGCATCGAGGAGGTCCCGGATCCGCAGATCCAGGAACCCACGGACGCGATCGTGCGGATCACCTCGACCGCCATCTGCGGTTCTGATCTGCACCTCTACGAGGTGCTGACCCCGTTCATGGACAAGGGTGACATCATCGGCCACGAACCCATGGGAATCGTGGAGGAGGTCGGCTCCGCCGTCACCCACATCAAGCCCGGGGATCGCGTGGTCATCCCCTTCAACGTCTCCTGCGGTCACTGCTTCATGTGCCGCCAGGGCCTGCAGTCCCAGTGCGAGACCACCCAGGTCCGGGAATACAACAATGGTGCCCAGTTCCTCGGTTATTCCCGTCTCTACGGCTCGGTGTCCGGTGGCCAGGCGGAGTACATGCGCGTACCGCACGCGGATTACGGCCCCATCAAGGTTCCCCACGCCGGGGAGGATGAGCGATACCTCTACCTCTCCGACGTGGTGCCCACCGCCTGGCAGGCTGTGGACTACGCGGCACCGCCGGAGGGTGGTTCCCTCGCGGTGCTGGGGCTGGGCCCGATCGGGCAGATGTCCGCCCGGATCGGCCGCCACCTGGGTTACCGCGTGATCGCCGTGGATCCGGTGGCGGAGCGCCGGGCCATGGCAGAGCGCCACGGCATCGAGACTCTGGACTCCTCCGACGGTGTGGTCGAGCAGCTGAAGGACCTCACCGGCGGGCGCGGCCCGGACTCGGTGGTCGACGCGGTCGGGATGGAGGCGCACGGTTCGCACGTGGCCGGCACGGCGCATAAGGCAGTGGGCATGCTGCCCTCCCCCCTGGGCCGCGCGGCGATGGAAACGGCCGGGGTGGATAAGCTCGGCGCGCTGTACACCGCCATCGACGCCGTCCGCCGGGGTGGGACCATCTCGATCAGCGGTGTCTACGGCGGGATGAAGGACCCCCTGCCGATGCTCACGATGTTCGACAAGCAGATCCAATTA
>CAYSIP010000264.1:0-3790 GCA_964431055.1 uncultured Corynebacterium sp.
CCGCTCCGGGTGGCCAGGCGGCTGGACCGGGTCACCCGCTATATGGCCGGGGGCGATCCGATGGAATCTCCCACCAGTGCCACCGCCGGCACCTTGGTCCGCAATTCCGTGGCGCGGGTGAGCGACGTGCTGGACACGCCAGCTGCCGATCTCGCTGCCGATGTGGAGAAGGAGCTGATGAACCGCTCGGTGACCCCCTCCACCGACAGCCAGCCGGTGGTCGCAATGATGGCCGAGGGTCTCCTCGAGAAGGTCATCAATACGGCCGACTTTCTCAGCATTCGTTATCTCGACGCGGGCGTGTTGGCCCAGCATGCCGTCGGGCGGGTGAACATCCGGGATGAACGAGGCAACGTGAGCGGTTATGGCACCGGGTTCCTGGTGTCCCCCAATTTGTTGCTCACAAACCATCACGTGTTGGCGGATGCGCGGACCGCGCGGCACAGTTTCATCGAGTTCGATTATCAGGATGGCATTGACGGTCAGCCACTGAAGCCCCTTCTGTTGCCTTTCGCGCCGGAGAGGTTCTTCTTGGCCAACCGGGAACTCGATTTCGCCCTGGTCGCGGTCGACAGCGAGCCGGAGGTGCTGGCGGGCTTCGGCTTCTGCCATCTCACGGGGGCGCAGGGCACGGTGCTCGTCGGTGAGTGCGTCACCATCGTCCAACATCCACGGGGGGAGAAGAAGCAGATCGCACTCCGGGAAAATCGGTTGATCGACGTGCCCGAGACGGTCATGCACTACTCGGCGGACACTGACCCGGGCTCCTCCGGCTCGCCCGTTTTCAATGACCAGTGGGAGGTGGTGGCGCTGCATCACGCCAGCGTCCGAACCCCACAGCATGAACCGGACTACAAATATCTGAACGAGGGCGTCCGCATCAGCCGGATCCTGAGTTTCCTCGCCGAGGCGCCGTTGACACCGCAGGAGCGGGAGTGGGTCGCCCAACTCGGCGCCGCGCGGCAGGCGCCGACGGCCCGGGCGCGTACGCCCGAGGACTCGCGCCGTCTTCCGGCGGTCCGGACCTCCTCCGAGGCGTACGCCGCGACGCCGTCAACGGACGGGACCGTGACGCTCGACGTGCCGCTGCGGATCACCGTCCAGCTCGGAAGACCCTCCCCCGCGACGACTCCGTCCGTGGCCCCGACTGGAGCTGACACGACTGGAGACGACGCGTCGGCGGCTGAGGCGATCGCCATCGATCCCGACTACTCCGGCCGATCGGGATATGACCCGGATTTCCTTGGGGTGTCCCTGCCGCTGCCCGGTGTGGAAAGGCTGGCCGATTGTGCCTCCGACGAACTGAAATATCACCATTTCAGCGTGGTCATGCACCGTCAGCGACGGTTGGCCCTGTTCACGGCGGTGAACATCGATGGCCGGCAGGCCATCCGGCCCCGCCGGGACTCGGATCGCTGGATCTTCGATCCCCGGCTGCCACGCGAGGAGCAGACCGGTGAGGAGGTGTATCGCCAAAACGCCCTCGATCGTGGTCACCTGGTGCGCCGTCTCGACCCCGCCTGGGGGGCCACGGCCAAGGCTGCCAACGACGACACGTTCCACTTCACCAACTCCACCCCGCAACACCACGACTTCAACGCGGGGCGGACCTTGTGGGTCGGTCTGGAGGATTACATCCTCAACAACGCCGACAACCATGATCTGGCGGTGTCGGTGATCACCGGCCCCGTCCTGGTCGAGGGCGATCCGCACTATCGCGGTGTCGCGCTGCCCCGGCAGTTCTTCAAGGTGGTGGCCATGGTGACGAAGGCCGGGACCCTGTCGGCCACGGCGTACCTGCTCAGCCAGGAGGCGTTGTTGGACGAGTTCGCGACGGGACCCGAGGAGTTCTCCTTCGGCGCCTACCGGACCTTCCAGGTCCCGGTGCGCCGGGTCGCGGACATGACCGGGCTGGATCTGCAGGCCTACATCGCAGGGGACCCCCTCGAACAGCTGGAGCGCAGCAGCCTGCCCCGCCCGATCCTGCGCAAGGAGGATCTGCTGCTCACGCTGTGAGGTCAGGCCTGCTCGGAGAACTCCGCTGCACTCCGGATGTTTCAGGCGGGGTCCTCCCGGATGAGATCGGCTGGCGTGCGATCCGGGCGCCAGCCCTTCCACACCGGATGCCGGAGACGGCCGACGGTCGTCCACTCGCCGTACGTCACCTCACCGACCAGCAACGGCTCCACCCAGTGCACATCGCGGGCCTCGGGCTCGGGCACGCCGACCACCTGCGGGGTGTCGGTCTCGATCTCCGCCAGGACCTGCCTGGCGTCTTGCAGGCCATGCTCGGTGAAGCCGCTGCCGACGCGGCCGGCGTACCGGAATCCGTCCCCGTCGGGCAGCCCGAGCAGCAGGGAGCCGATGCTGCGGGCGCGGCGACTCTCTCCGGGTGCCCAACCGACGATGACGACCTCCTGGGTCGGATGGTTCTTCACCTTGATCCAGGTCCGCGCGCGGTGGCCGGGTTGATAGATGCTGGACGACTTCTTGCCGATGATGCCTTCCAGATCCTGGGCCGCGGTGGCCTCCAGGGCGATCCCGGCGTCGGTGCCCAGGTCCTCCGGCACGTGGATGTGCCGGCCACCGTTAGGGAGCAGTTCGTGCAGCTGGGTGCGGCGGTCGGCGTACGGCAGGCGCAGCAGCGACCGGCCGTCGAGATGCAGCACGTCGAACACCATGAAGTGCGCGCTGCCGGGACGTTGCGTGTGCGTCTGCAGACGCTCGAACCGCGGCCGGCCGGCGTCGTCGAAGGCCACGATCTCGCCATCCAGCACCACGCGATGGTCGGAGAGGAGGCGGCCGAGTTCGGCGAGTTCCGGATACGCCGCTGTTAGGTTCTTGCCGCCGCGACTGCGGAAGGTCGCCCGGCCTTCGGCGACCGACGCGATCGCGCGATAGCCGTCCCACTTGATCTCGAAACACCAATCGTCGCCGGTCAGGTCTGTGAGGGTGCCGGGGGTGGCGAGCATCGGGTCGAGCTCGGGCAGATCGGGTGGGGGAGCGGGCGGGTCGCTTCCCATGAGATGGATCAGCCAGTTCTTGTCGTGCTCGCCGTGGGCGGTGTGGATGAGCGCGTACTTCCTGGGCACGCCGCCCAACCCGCCGTCGGGCCGGCCGGTGAGGGTGACGATGACCTCCCGCCCCTCGCGCCATTTCTCGGTCTCGAATGTCCCGGTGTCCCAGATCGTCATGGACCCGGCACCGTAGTGCCCCTTGGGGATCGACCCGGAGAAGGTGGCGTACTCCATCGGGTGATCCTCGGTTTGCACCGCCAGATGATTGCGCCGAGGATCCGTGGGGGGTCCTTTGGGAATGGCCCAGGAGGCCAGGACGCCGTCCCGTTCCAGCCGGAGGTCCCAGTGCAGCCGCCGGGCGTGGTGCTCCTGGATCACGAAGAGCCGCCCGCTCTCACGGGGAGTCGGGGCGCCGGTCGGCACGGGCTCCGGCGTCTTCGCGGCGTCACGCATCGAGCGGTACCGGGCGAGTCTGTCCGCCGATGGCTGCCCTTCGAGACGGCCCTCGGCCTCATCACGGACCGGAACGGGAAGCGCGTCTCGAAGCCTCGGATCCTGCCGGTCCGGCAGCAGCACCGCCAGCGGGTCGGCCAGCTCCGGAAGCCGCGCCAGCACTTCGGTGAATTCGAGGTGGCGCAGATCCTCGTCGATCTCGTCCCAGGTGCGGGGGACAGCCACGGTGGGGTGCTGCCGGCCGCGGAGTGAGTAGGGCGCGATTGTCGTCTTGGAGCCGTTGTTATGGCTAAAGTCGAGCAGCACCATGACCTCGCGCA
>CAYSIP010000265.1:0-3772 GCA_964431055.1 uncultured Corynebacterium sp.
GGGAGACGGTCCGCGGCGTCGGGCACTCCTTTGCCGCCAACCGCAACGAGGACCCAGCCGACATCGTCACCGCCGCCGAGCTCGTGCACATGCTGATCGACGTGGTGAGCAAGAACGGCAACCTGCTCATCGGGGTGGGCCCCCTGCCCGACGGGTCCGTCCCCGACGAGCAGCAGGAGCCACTACGGGCGTTGGGGCGCTGGCTCCACGAGAACGGCAGCGCGATCCGCGGGAGTCGGCCGTGGGTCGTGCCGGCGGGCGTCGCGGGGGACGGTACCGAGGTGCGGTTCACCCACACCGGGGACGACGTCAACGTCATCACCCTGGGCACGCCCACTGCCGCGGAGCTGGTCCTGCCCGGCCTGGTCGCGGGGCCGGATGTTCGGGCGCTGCTGGTCTCGAGCGGGCAGACGCTGGAGGTCGACCCGCGCGGCGCCGGGGTGCGGGTGCGGTTGCCCGGCCGGTTGCCGGTCTCGCCGGCGCACGTGGTGCGGCTGAGTGGGGAGGTCAGCGCGGCCGGCCGGTCGGACGCGGCCGGGGGCTGATGCGAGAGTAGACGACGACGAGGCCTGCTGACTCAGCGCTACGCACCGGCCACCTACTGCTCACACTGCGTCAGATCCGTCTCCTCCGTCGGTTTCCCGTCCGGAGTGAAGTGGGTGATCATCACCACCAGGTCCTCCGACCCTTCATTGATGGTCTCGTGGACGTAGCGAGCGTTCTCGACGACCGAATCGCCGGCGCGGTAGACGTGAATGCCGCCGTGGTAGGCGTCGGCGTAGTGGGTGAGCTCGCCCTGTTCCACCACCACGAGCAGCTGCCCGTAGTGGCAGTGCAGGCCGGTGCCGGCCCCGGGCTCGAGGGTGATCCTGCGGTGCGTCACCTTCACCCCGTCGGCGCCGCCGTCCACGGCCAGTTCGATGGGCTCGTCCTGTTTGCCTTCGGCGATGTCCAGGGCGCGTAACGTCTCCCGCTCCTCAGCAGGGGGTTCGGTCGAGTGCTGACCGCATGCGGCAACCGCCAGCACGGTTGCTCCGACGGCGAGTGCGACGCCGCCTCGGATCGATGGGCACGTCATGGCCATTCCCCCGCGTCCGCTCGGACGGTCTCGACTCCACAGGCTCGGCACCACGCTAACGCACTGTAAGCCACGGTGAGGGAACGATAATAAAATCTGGGTGGAGGAGCTAGGGCAGTTCGGGCTCGACGGAGTATCTCTGGGAATAGTCAATCCAGCATCATCTTTATGAACTCATACTTATGCTCTTTGGTACCGTCAACCGCAGCACCGGCCTCGCCCCGGAGGGCTGCGCCCCGGACTGAAAGGCGATGGTGTTCCTCCTTCGAGCGACCAGTCTGTGGGTTTTGCCTCTCGATAGCGGGGGACGTCCTGACCAAAGCCCGCTCAACGCACATTCGTTCTCTTGAACCACCGATCCGAGGTTCCCTCTTGCGCCATCTCATCGCCTCACTTGTTGCTCTCTCGCTGAGCGCTACGGCATGCTCCGCCGACGTCGCACAATCGGAGGTAGCCACGCGATCGGACGGCGCCGACTCAGCAGTATCAACGGTGGCGCCTTCCGGGACCGCCGAGAGTAGGGAATCGCGGGACCCGGACGATATCTCCCTCGACACGTCGTGGCGCCACAGCGCCGGGTCGCTGGTGCGCAACTGCCCGTCGCGTATCGGCGACGACTACGGGCAAGGACCGGTCGAGCTTCCCGAACCATCCATCTTCGATCCAGTCACCGGGGAGCTGGTGGACATCGAACCGCCGCTCATTCCCGGAGGAGCCGAACTCCTCGAGGCGGGATGTCTGCCGAGTGGCACGGCGGAAGCCCCCGGGGTGAGCATCAGGATGTACCTGCGCACCCCTTCCAAGGGCCTGGACCCCGAGTCGTTCGAGTCGTTGGTGTACACCTACTCAGTCGCCTCCCCGGAAGACCCGGTCGTCGCTACGCTCGACTTCCCGACCGACACCGAAGTCATGCAGGGTTTCATGGCCGGGACCGGCGGAAACCTCCTGTATGCGCCGGGTGACGAGGGGCTCAGACTCATCACGCCGGACGGCACTCTGGTCAAGAATATTGCGGCGAGCTTCTACGGGGTCGAGTACGTCGATGAGCACGTATTCGTCATATCGGGAACGGAGAAACGCGACTTCTCGTCTTTCACGGTCCAGCAGGGCTTTGACGGGGTCACCGGCGAACCTGTCGACTTCGCGAGCGGGGAAGGCGACTTCGTCGGAACCTGGTTCGGCGGCTTCACCTTTGCCGACACGTCAGGAACTCCCGCGATAACCCGCACAACCGTGGTCGACACGGCGGCTCGGCAGGCCTATGACGTAGGCGAGCTCTGGGACCCGCTGCTGTGGGCCCCCTATGCCGCGACTGCGTCTCCGAACCTCTCGGTCATCGATCTTGAGACCGGGGAGACGGTACTCGAGCGGACCGAGGAACAGACTCGAGGTCTCGGGATCACCGGACTACGACTCTCGGGTGACTACCTGTACGTCCAGAACGACGAGGACTCCCCCGTAATCGATCTCACCACCGGAGAGCAGGTGTCGTCCGGGTGGAGACTGCGTCCGACCGAGCCCGTCTCCTCCGACTGGATGGTGGTCGCTCCCTTCGAGGAGGGAAGCTGGCTGATGGAGTGCTTCCATGAACGGGCCCTGCCGAACAGGACCGGGGGGATGTACAGTCTGGGTGACAATTTCAAGTGCCAACAGGGCGCGACGCTGGTGTACAGCCCGGAGGGCTATGGCGGCCCGTGGTTCTGACGGTGCCCCCGCAACCGGTGCCTCGGCTGCCCTCCCCGGCCCCCTCGCCTCAGCCCGTCCGCTGCCGCCCGACCAACTTGTGCCGGTCGAGTTCACTCATCCCGCCCCAGACGCCGTAGAGCTCCCCCGCCTCGATTGCGAACTGCCTGCAGACCTCGAGCACCTGGCAGCCGGCGCAGATCACCTTGGCTGCGTCCTCCTTACGACGACGCACTCCCTTGGGTTCGTCCTCCGCACTGTAGAAGAGGTCGGGGTCCCCGACGCACGCTCCGTCGTCCCTCCACGCCCAGAAATCCGATGTGGGTTTCAGATTTCTGAACCGTGGCACTCGTACTCCTGTCGCGGAAGGCGGAAGATCAACGACGAAGTGTCTCCCGGGACCACCCGGGCCCGCCTCACCCTTAGGGGTGTAATCGCTGGCGCGGCCGGTTGTGATCCGTTGCTAGGCTTTGCCCATGCCGATCAGGGTCACAGTGGTCAATGACTACCTCGTCGTCGTCGCCGGGGTGAACGCCTTCCTCGCGCCCTACTCTGACCGGATCGAGATGGTGGAGAAGGAGTTGGTCTCCAGCGGGTCTGCCGAGGTGGACGTGGCCCTGTACGACTCCTTCGCCTCATCCCTGGGCAAGGACGACCGCCTCGAGAACCTCCTGAAGGATCCGACCATCGGGGCGGTCGCTGTCTACTCGTTCACCTCGGACCCGGCCGCGGTGCGCGACAGCCTCGACGCGGGCGCCCACGGGTTCCTGTCCAAGTCCCTGACCGCTCCCGAGCTGGTGAGCGGCATCGAGCAGATCGCCGCCGGGGACCGCGTCACCCTGACGGGAACGGGCCTGCCGATCATGGGTCCCGACAAGTGGCCTGCCAAGGAGGCCGGCCTCTCGCACCGTGAGGCCGAGGTGGTCAGCCTGATCGTGCAGGGGCTGTCCAATGATCAGATCGCCGAGCAGTGCTACCTCTCGCCCAACACGGTGAAGACCTACGTGCGCT
>CAYSIP010000266.1:0-3743 GCA_964431055.1 uncultured Corynebacterium sp.
ACTCCAAGGGCGGGTTCTTCGAGTCCTCCAACGGCAAGAGCTACCGCCACGCCATCTACTACACGAAGACCGAAGGGGTGCCTCACCTGTGAGCAACTTCGCCACCGCGGATTCCGCCACCCGCCAGACGCAGGGTGACGCCATCACCGCAGAAGACATCCAGACCTCCGGCACCGTCGCCACCGAGGACGCCGCCACCTACGCCATGATGCTCGGCGACGACGCCCTCATGCTCGCCCAGCGCCTGGGCTGGTGGGTCTCCCGGGCCCCCGAGATGGAGGAGGACATCGCCCTGTCGAACATCGCCCTCGACCTCGTCGGGCACGCCCGCTTCCTCTACAGCTACGCCGGCACCGCCTGGGGCAGGACCGAGGACGACCTCGCCTACTTCCGCGATGAGGGGGAGTTCCTCTCCGCCCGGCTCGTTGAGCAGGAGAACGGCGACTTCGGCCAGACCATCGCACGTCAGTTGTTGTTCTCGCACTACCAGCTGGGGCTCTACACCGCCCTGTGCGGTTCGACCGACCGGATGCTCGCCTCCATCGCCGCCAAAGCGGTCAAGGAGATCGAGTACCACGTCGACCACGCTAACCAGTGGGTGCTGCGCCTGGGCCTCGGCACCGAGGAGTCCCACCGTCGCATGACCGCCGGCCTGGAGAACATGTGGCCTTACGTGGACGAACTCTTCGAGGACCTCCCGGTCCACGAGACTCTCGCCGCCACCGGCGCAGGCGTCCTGCCGTCCAGCCTGCGCGCCGATTTCGATGAGCGCATCGCCTACGTGCTGCAGGAATCCAGCCTGGAGGTTCCGTCCGTTCCGCAGGCCCGCAGCAGCCAGCGCACCGGCCGGTTCAGCGAGTACCGCGGGTACCTCCTCGCGGAAATGCAGTCCCTGGCCCGCCGCCATCCCGGCGCGACCTGGTAGTTCACCCGTTCACCCGTACCCGCGCACAGCACTCCACCTGAAGGAGGAAACCGTGTCCGTCACCGACACCTCCCCCCACCCCCTGCGCCCCACCGACGCTGAGGCGGCACAGATCTGGGATCTGGCGGCCACCGTCCCCGACCCGGAGATCCCGGTGATCTCCATCGCCGACCTCGGCATCCTGCGCGCCGCGCGTGTCGAGGACGGCCGGGCCGTCGTCACGATCACTCCGACCTACTCCGGTTGCCCCGCCATGGACCGGATCACCAGCGACGTCTCGGAGGCGCTCGACGCCGCCGGATACGCGGAAGCCCGCGTCGAGCTGGTGCTCCACCCCGCCTGGAGCACGGACTGGATCACGGAGAAGGGGTGCGATGAGCTGCGCGAGTACGGCATCGCCCCTCCGGCCCACTCCACCTCCGCCCGCAGGCAGGGACCGGTGCGCCTGACGCTGCTCCGCCCGGAGACGGTGGCCTGCCCCCACTGCTCCTCCACCAACACCCGAAAGCTCAGCCACTTCGGCTCAACGTCCTGCAAGTCCCTGTACAACTGCGTGGACTGCCTTGAGCCCTTCGACTACTTCAAGGTGCACTGATGACCACTCCCACCAAGCACAAGGCAAAGTTCAACGCGCTGACGGTCTCCGAGATCCGTCGCCTCACCGACGAGGCCGTCGAGGTCAGCTTCGAGGTCCCGGAGGAGCTGCGCGACGACTACGACTACGTCCCCGGCCAGTACGTGGCCCTGCGCGCCACCGTCGACGGCCAGGAGATCCGCCGCTCCTACTCCATCTGTGACATCCCCCGCCCGGGGACGATCCGGGTGGCCGTCAAGAAGAATCTCGGTGGCCTGTTCTCCACCTGGGCCAACGAGGGCCTGACCGTGGGCACCACCATCGAGGTGATGAACCCGCAGGGGGCGTTCACCCCGAAGACCCACATGACGTCTCTGAATGATCCGGAGGAGATCGTCGAGGGTGACCTGGCAGGCGCCGAGGCGCCGCACCTGGTGGCCATCGCCGCCGGTTCGGGCATCACCCCGATCATGTCGATCGCCCAGGCGGTGCTGACCGGCAACCCACAGGCCACCTTCGAGCTGGTCTACGCCAACAAGGGCGGCGGCGACGTGATGTTCGCCGAGGAGATCGGTGACCTGAAGGACAAGTACCCCACCCGCTTCGCCGTCCATCACGTCCTGTCCCGCGAGCAGCGCGTCAACCCGTTGTTCTCCGGCCGCATCGACGACGAGAAGCTGGGGCTCCTGCTCGACCGGGTCATCCGGACCGACCAGGTGCGCGAGTGGTTCCTGTGCGGCCCCTTCGAGCTCGTGCAGCTGTGCCGCGATGAGCTGGCCGGGAAGGGGGTGGACAGCGGTGACATCCGCTTCGAGCTGTTCTCCACCGGCAAGCCCTCCGACGGGCCGGAGCAGGGCAACACCGGTCGCCCGGTCGTCGCGGACCCCAAGGGCAGGAACATCACCATCTCCTTCACCCTGGACGGTCTGTCCGGTTCGATCGACTCACCGGTCAGCGCCCAGGAGACCGTCCTCAACGCCGCCCTGCGCGCGCGTCCCGACGTCCCGTTCGCCTGCGCCGGCGGCGTGTGCGGCACCTGCCGAGCAAAAGTCATCGAGGGCGATTACGAGATGGACGAGAACTACGCCCTGGAGGCGGACGAGGTGTCCAACGGCTACGTCCTGACCTGCCAGACCCGCCCCACGGGCGACACGCTCGTCGTCGACTACGACGCCTGACCGAAAACGTAGACAGCGCAGACAGAAAGGACGCCGCTGACATGATCGACCTCCTCATCGAAGACAACACCGCCGAAGTGGTGCTCAACAACCCGAAGGCCCTCAATTCCCTGTCGGAAGACGACCTCCGTGAACTCTCCGACGCTTATGCCGAGGCCGAGTCACGTGACGTGCGCGCCCTCATTCTCCGTGGCGAGGGCAAGGGTTTCTGTGCGGGCCGCAACATCAAGGGCCTCGATCCGGCCGACGACGACGCCACCGACTATCTGGCCAACAAGGTCACACCGGTGCTCAGGCAGATGAGTGAGTTTCCCGCGCCGACCTTCGCCGCCGTCCACGGCGTGTGCCTGGGGGTCGGCCTGGGGCTGACGATAGCCACCGACATCGTCTACGTGGCCGAGGACGCGAAGTTCGGCTCCCCCTTCGCCAATCTGGGCGCGACCCTCGACTCGGGCGGCCACGCACTGTTCGTCGAGCGGTTCGGCGCCCACCGGGCGATGGATCTGATCGTCACCGGTGAGCTGATCTCCGGTTCGGAGGCCGTCTCGGCGGGTCTGTTCTCCCGCGCCGTCCCGGTCGCCGAGCTCCTGGAATTCACCCGCGAGCGCGCTCGGAGAGCCGCCAACGGCGCCACCCGGGCGTTCCTGACCAGCCGCCGACTCGTCCAGGACATCCGCGACAACGGCACCGGCCTGTGGGCCTCCGTCGACGCGGAGAACACCGCCCAGGGACAGCTGTGCTCCTCCGAGGACTACGCCGAGGGCTTCGCCGCCTTCAACGAGAAGCGCGCACCCGTCTTCGCGGGCCGCTGACCCGGCCGAGCAGGCCAGCAGATCACCGCCCCCACGCAAGGAGCAGAAGAAACCACATGAACACCCCGAACGCCTACCTCGTCTCCGGCCGCCGCACCCCGGTCGGCCGCTACGGCGGCGCCCTGTCCTCCGTACGCCCCGATGACCTCGCCGCACTGACGATCAGGTCGGTCGTCGAGGAGTCCGGCATCGATCCGGCGGTCGTCGACGAGGTCATCCTCGGCAACGCCAACGGCGCCGGTGAGGAGAACCGG